>JBKPQH010000025.1:0-26846 GCA_046733935.1 Pseudomonadota bacterium | reverse complement strand
GAGGTTGTGCTCGATCACCACCACCGTGTTGCCCTGGTCGGCGAGGCGGTGGAGGACTTCGAGGAGCTTGCGCACGTCCTCGAAATGCAGGCCCGTGGTGGGCTCGTCGAGGATGTAGAGCGTCTTGCCGGTGGCGCGGCGGGAGAGCTCCTTCGACAGCTTGACGCGCTGCGCCTCGCCGCCGCTGAGCGTGGTCGCGGACTGGCCGACCTTGATGTAGCCGAGGCCGACCTCCTGAAGCATGCGCATTTTGTCGCGGATCCCGGGGACCGCCTTGAACAGCTCGGCCGCCTCCTCGACGTTCATGTCGAGCACGTCGGCGATCGAGTGGCCCTTGAACTTCACCTCGAGGGTCTCGCGGTTGTAGCGAGCGCCGTGGCAGACGTCGCAGGTGACGTAGACGTCGGGCAGGAAGTGCATCTCGATTTTGATCAGGCCGTCGCCCTGGCAAGCCTCGCAGCGGCCGCCCTTGACGTTGAAGCTGAAGCGGCCGGGCTTGTAGCCGCGCGCCTTGCTCTCCGGCAGGCCGGCGAACCAGTCGCGGATCTGGGTGAAGGCGCCGGTGTAGGTCGCCGGGTTGGAGCGCGGGGTGCGGCCGATCGGCGACTGGTCGATGTCGATCACCTTGTCGAGCTGCTCGAGCCCGCTGATGCTCTCGCACGGGCCGCAGACGATTCTCGCGCCGTTCAGCGCGCGCGCCGCGCCCGCGTAGAGCGTGTCGATGGTGAGCGAGGACTTGCCTGAACCGCTGACCCCGGTGACGCAGGTGAAGGTGCCGAGCGGGAACTTCACCGTGACGCTCTGCAAGTTGTTGGCGGTGGCGCCGTGGACGGTGACGAACTTGCCGCTGCCCTTGCGGCGGGTGGCAAGGAGCGGGATCTCGCGGCGTCCGGAGAGATAATCGGCGGTGATGCTGGTCTTGCAGGCGAGGAGCTCTTCGAGGGTGCCCTGGCAGACGACCTCGCCGCCGTGGACTCCGGCGCCGGGGCCCATGTCGATGACATGATCGGCGTGGCGGATCGCGTCCTCGTCATGCTCGACGACGAGCACGGTGTTGCCGAGCGACTTCAGGCGCTTGAGCGTCTCGAGCAGGCGGTCGTTGTCCTTCTGGTGGAGGCCGATCGACGGCTCGTCGAGGACGTAGAGGACGCCGGAGAGGCCCGAGCCGATCTGTGAGGCGAGGCGAATGCGCTGGCTTTCGCCGCCGCTCAAGGTGCCGCTTGTGCGGTCGAGGTGGAGATAGTCGAGCCCCACATTGTGGAGGAAGCCGAGACGCTCGTTGATCTCCTTGAGGATGGCCTTGGCGATTTCGTTTTGGGTGGGGGTGAGCTTTTCGTGCAGCTGCGCGAACCAGGCGTAAGCGTCGGCGACACTGCGGCGGGTGGACATGGAGATGTCCTCGCCGGCAATCTTCACCGCGAGCGCTTCGGGGCGCAGGCGGGCGCCGTGGCACACCTCGCACGGGCGGCTGCCCTGATAGCGCGACAGCTCCTCGCGCATCCAGGCGGACTCGGTCGTCGCCATGCGGCGGTTGAGGTTGCCGATGACGCCTTCGAACGGCTTCTTCACCTCGTAGCTGCGGCGGCCATCGATGAAACGCAGCGTGACCGGGCGGCCGTCGGTGCCGTGGAGGATGACTCGGCGCGCTTCCGCGGGGAGGTTGCGCCACTCGGTGTCGAGGTCGAAGTCGTAGGCGCGGGCGAGGCTGGCGAGGACCTGCATGTAGTAAGGCGAGGGCGGCTGGGACTTGGCCCAGGGGACGACCGCGCCCTTCTTGATCGAGAGGTTGTGGTTGGGAACGACGAGGTCCTCGTCGAACACGAGCTTTTCGCCGAGGCCGTCGCAGGCCGGGCAGGCGCCCTGCGGAGCGTTGAACGAGAACAGACGCGGCTCGATCTCGGCGATGGTGAAGCCGCTGACGGGGCAGGCGAACTTCTCCGAGAAGATGATGCGGCCGATCGGAGCGTTGTCGGCGAGGACCTGGCGGTCGGCGGCTTTCTCCAGCGCCTTGGCGACGCCGATGTTCTCGGAGCCGGGCGGGTCTTGCGGCGGGTCGGCGGGGTCCAGATAGGCGAGGCCGTCGGCGAGCTTCAGCGCGGTCTCGAAGCTGTCGGCGAGGCGCGGCTCGATGCCTTCGCGGACGACGATGCGGTCCACGACGACCTCGATGTCATGCTTGTACTTCTTGTCGAGCGCGGGCGCGTTTTCGATCGCGTAGAAATGGCCATCGACGCGGACCCGGGTGAAGCCCGCCTTCTGCCACTCGGCGAGCTCCTTGCGGTACTCGCCCTTACGGCCGCGGACGACGGGCGCGAGCAGATAATGGCGGCTGCCCTCGGGCATGGCCATGACCCGATCGACCATTTGGCTGACCTGCTGAGCCTCGATCGGAAGACCGGTCGCCGGCGAATAGGGGATTCCGACGCGGGCCCAGAGCAGGCGCAGGTAATCGTAGATCTCGGTGACGGTGGCGACGGTCGAGCGCGGGTTGCGCGACGTCGTTTTCTGCTCGATCGAGATGGCCGGCGAGAGGCCGTCGATATGCTCGACGTCCGGCTTCTGCATCATCTCGAGGAACTGGCGGGCGTAGGCGCTGAGGCTCTCGACGTAGCGGCGCTGCCCCTCGGCGTAGATCGTGTCGAACGCGAGCGAGGATTTCCCCGAGCCGCTCAGGCCGGTGATGACGGTCAGGCTCTCGCGCGGGATGTCCACGTCGATGCCCTTCAGATTGTGCTCGCGCGCGCCGCGTACGGAAATGTGGGTCAGCATTCGGCTTGCTTCGTTCCGTTTATGTTCTAGTCTAGCGTGAGGAGCCGCATCGGGTCAACGCGGCTTCAGCAATATGGGTGCCCGCGGCCGAAGTTGAAGGCACGGGCGGGTCCGTCGCAAACGGTAGGACCGGAATGGCGGCTCCGCTCATCGGCTGGTCGATCAGCGTTAGCAACCGTGCTCTCACCGATGCGTTCTGGAGCCACGTGTCACATTACTTCTTCAATCTCTATGATGACATGACCGTCATCGATGAGGAGGGGGTGGAACTCCCGAGCCTCCAGGCGGCCCGAGACAAGGCATATGATGCGGCAAGGGCATTGGCTTGCGCAGAGCTCCTCGAGGGTCACCTCAACCTGAACCATCGGATTGAGGTTGCCGAGGAAGGCGGCCGGGTCATCGTCATTCTGCATTTTCGCGATACGTTCAGCATCCAGACCTGAATCGGGCACCTGCCGTGAGCTTGCGAGGCCAGAAATTCTTAGGAGAATACAATCGGATGTGCTAACCGAGGCCTATCGGCGCTCCACTGCCCGGGCCCCCGTCGACTGAGAGATAAGCTGCGCTCCCCGCCCTTTTGTCCGGGAGTGAGTCATGAACTCTATCGGCCCTTCGACCCTCGAGCCCATGGTTCGGAAGCTGGCGCAGAGAAGCAATCTGGACGCGGCCGATCGGGCTGCAATCCTCGGCCTTCCATTCATTTTGAAGACTCTCGACCGGGGCGGTGTCATCGTTCGTGAGCATCAGCCGGCGACTTACTCATGCGTGATGCTGTCGGGCTTCTCGATGCGAACCAAGGATGTCGTCTCCGGCGCCAGGCAGATCCTGTCCATTCACATGAAGGGCGACATCGTCGACCTGCAGAACTCGCTGCTGCAGGTAGCCGATCATGGCGTCGAGATGCTGACCATGAGCAAGCTCGCGCTGATCCCCCGGGAGGAGATTCTTCGCCTCGCCTTCGCTCGCCCCGCCGTCGGTCAAGCGATGTGGATCGACAGCCTCATCGATGCTTCGATCTTCCGGGAGTGGATCGCTAACGTGGGCATCCGGGACGCACGGGCCCGCGTTGCACACCTGTTTTGCGAGTTTGCAGCGAGAATGAAGACGGCCGGGCTGGCCCACGGGGATGAGTACGAGCTGCCCATGAGCCAGGAACAGCTGGGACAAGCGACCGGCCTGACTTCGGTGCACATCAACCGAACGATCCGTCTCCTCGAAGCGGAAGGCCTGATCGAACGAGCAACCGCGCGGGCTATCCATATCGGCGATTTTGGAAGACTTGCCGATGCGGGCGGCTTCGACCGCACTTACCTGCATCTGCCCGAGCAGCAGCAGACACTGACGGTTGGCCAGACCTTGAGCGCCTAGCAGCGGAACGATTCCGGCGCTGGAGCGCTTCAGTGTCGGAGCGGTCGGGCCTGTTCGAGGAGTGCGACCGGTGAAACCGTCTCTTCTGACCACCTTACCAATCGCAATTACATTATCCTCCTGCGCCAGCCTGGGCTCGGGTCCGAACGCGGCCAAGCGAACTATCGTCGGAGCGAGCGCGGGCGCTGCGATCGGCGCGATGGCGGGCGGGTTCAACGGTGCCGCGATGGGCGCGGCCGCCGGAGGAGCCTTAGGCGCCCTCGTTCCGGGAACAATCATTCACGGGCGACAATATTATAGGGATAGCCAAGGCTATTGTTATTACATCGACCGGAAAGGCAAACCGCGATACGCGAGAAAGGTCCACTGCTGATCGGGCAGTGTGCCTTCCTTTCATGCACAGCTTCAGGCCCAGTAAACGCTTCGCTCCAGGGTCGTGAGCTACTCGCGTAGCGCGGCGCGCGCTGCCGGATCACGAGACAGTCGTGGTACCAGAGCTGCACCGCAACCGGTCGACGCCAGCAGCAGCTTGGTCGATGCGGACTCGCTGGATTTGCTGACGCGGCCGAACTAGCCTCGGCAAATCAATCAGTTGGGGGCCAGGAAATGACCGTTCGTTCCTTCCGCGCATTATCGCGCCTCGGCGCCGCTTTGCTCGCGTGCACCGCGCTTCAATCCATGCCCGCCGCGGCGCAGCAGGCGGCCGCGAATATCCCGGCAACGGACGCGGCGCCGCAGGTTGTGCATTTCGGCACGTGGGGCGTCGACATTTCGACGCGCGACCTGTCGGTGCGCCCGGGTGACGACTTCCAGCGCTACGCAGCCGGCAAGTGGCTCGATACGCACGAGATCCCGGCCGACAAGTCGCAGAACGGCATCGGATCGGAGCTGGTCGACCGCAACCAGGAGCAGCTGCGTGCGATCGTCCTCAGCGCGCCCAAGGACAGCCAGCTCGGCGCCTTCTACGCGAGCTACATGGATGAGGCGCGGCTCGAGCAGCTCGACGATGCTCCGTTGAAGGCGGATCTCGCCAGGATCGACGCGATCAAGAGCAAGGCGGAATTCACGCGTTACATGGCGCAGACGATGTGGAGCCCGGGCTCCAGCGTGTACGCGCTCGGCACCATTCCAGACCCGGCCAATCCGACGATAAACATCGCCTATGTCGGGAGCGGCGGAATGGGGATGCCCGACCGCGACTATTACCTGCTCGAGAAATACAAGAAGCAGCGCGACGCCTATCGTGCCTACATCCAGCGCACGCTCGAGATGATCGGCACTCCGAACGCATCGGCCGAGGCCAACAAGGTCCTCGCGTTCGAGACGGAGATCGCCAAGATCTCGTGGCCCCAGGCGGACCTGCGCGACCTCGACAAGCTCAATAACCCGATGACGCTGGCGCAGCTGAAGAAATACGCGCCGCAGTTCGACTGGGACGGGTATCTCGGCGAGGCCAAGGTCATGTCGCCACACATGCTGATCAGCGACAATACGGCGATTCAGAAGATGGCGGCGCTCTACGCGAAGACGCCGCTCGAGACGCTGAAGACCTGGGAGCGGTTCAAGGTCACCAATGACGCGTCGAACTATCTTTCGAAGCGCTTCGTCGACAGCAAGTTCGACTACACCAAGACGCTGACCGGCGCGAAGGAGCTTCGGCCGCGCTGGCGCCGCGGCATTGCGGAAGTGGACGGACGGCTCGGCGAGCTGCTCGGCAAGACCTACGTCGACCGCTACTTCCCGGCGCAATCCAAAACGATAATGGAAGAGCTGGTCGGCAACCTGAAGAAGGCCGCGGCCGAGCGGATCCGGGGCAATAGCTGGATGGGCGACGCGACCAAGAAGGCCGCGCTGGTCAAGCTGTCGAAGATGCAGGTGATGGTCGGCTATCCCGACAAGTTCCGCGATTATTCGAAGCTCGAGCTGAAGCCGGACGATCTCTACGGCAACATCAAGCGCAGCGTCGTCTTCGACTGGGCATACCAGATGGAGGACCTCAACAAGCCAGTCGACCGGAAGAAGTGGGCGATGAGTCCCGCGACGGTCGATGCCTACAACGGCGGGCTCGAGAACAAGATCGTCTTCCCGGCGGGCATCCTGCAGCCGCCGTTCTTCGATCCGACCGCGGACGCCGCGGTGAACTATGGCGCGGCAGGCGCGATCATCGGCCACGAGATCATGCACGGCTTCGACGACCAGGGCCGCAAGATCGACGAGAATGGCGCGGTGCGCGACTGGTGGACCAAGGAGGACGCCACGCGGTTCAAGGCGCTGACCGACGAGCTCGGCAAGCAATATTCCTCGTACGAGGCGGCGCCCGGGATCTTCATCAACGGCGCACTGACCATGGGCGAGAATATCGGCGACATGTCTGGCCTGGAGGTCGCCTACTCCGCCTACAAGATGTCGCTGAACGGCAAGCCCGCGCCGGTGATCGATGGGCTTACCGGCGACCAGCGCTTCTTCCTCGCTTTTGCGCAGGCGTGGCGGGGCAAGCAGCGCGAGGATGCGATCAAGACGCAGGTCGCGTCCGACCCGCACAGCCCCCGCCGCTTCCGCATCATCGGCCCGCTGCGGAACCTCGACGCCTGGTACGATGCATTCGGGATCACGCCGGATTCGAAATTCTACATTCCACCGGAGAAACGCGTCCGCATCTGGTGAGCTGCCAGAAGTGGAGGGGAGCTGCGCTCGCGCGGCTCCCCTTTTCGAACGAGGTTCGTCGATGCCTGCATGACGCTCGTCGATCCATTGGCTGGACTCTTGCGGACAAGTGTCGCAATTAGCCTATCTCATTGCTTTGGCGGGGAAATCATGAGGAATATCAGACGATTCGCGTTTATGCGCGCGGCTGTGGCCGTGCTTGCGGCTTCGACCGCAATGATTGTGACGGGGGCCTCTGCGCAGACCGCGCAGGCGGGAACGGCCGCGACGGCCGCTCCGGCGAAGGCGCATCTCGGCACCTGGGGCATCGACCTCACGGCGCGCGACATGTCCGTGAAGCCGGGTGAGGACTTCCAGAAATATGCATCGGGCACCTGGCTGGCGAAGGCGCAGATCCCCGCCGATAAGCCCGAGGTCGGCTCGTTCTACGAAGTGTTCGACCTGACGCAGGACCAGATGAAGGCGCTCGTCACCAGCGCGCCGGCTTCGAGCAAATATGGCGCGATGTACCAGAGCATGATGGACGAAGGCCGCGTCGAGCAGCTCGGCATCGAGCCGCTGAAGGCGGACCTGGCAAAGGTCGCCGCGATCAAGACGAAGGCGGACTTCGCCCGTTACATGGGTACGACCGACGGCAGCTTCGGAAGCTCGATCTACGCGTTCGACCTGGAGCCGGACACGGGGGACGCGTCGATGAACGCCGTCTACCTGTACCAGTCTGGCCTCGGCATGCCGAACCGGGACTATTATCTGAAGCCCGAGTTCAAGAAGCAGCGGGACGCCTATCGTGCTTATATCGAGCGCACCTTCAAGGCGATCGGCGAGCCGAACCCGGCCGCGGCCGCGGGCCGGGTGATGGCGTTCGAAACGGCGATCGCCAAGGTCAGCTGGCCCAGCGCCGACCGCCGCGACATCGAGAAGACCAACAATCCGATGAGCACGGCGCAGCTCGCGAAATATGCTCCCGGGATCGACTGGGCGGCTTTCTTCGCGGGCGCAAAGGTCCCCGCGCAGAAGCGGATGATCGTCAATGAGAACACGGCGATCAAGCAGATCGCTGCGCTCTATGCGAAGACTCCGCTCGGCACGCTCAAGGAGTGGCAGGCGTTCCACACCGCCGACCAGGCCTCGCCGTACCTCAACAAGGCGATGGTCGACAGCCGCTTCGACTATGTGAAGACGATCAGCGGCGTGTCGGAGCTGCGCCCGCGCTGGAAGCGTGCGGTGAGCCTCGTCGACGGTTCGCTCGGCGAGCTGGTCGGCCAGGACTATGTCGCGAAATACTTCCCGCCTTCTTCGAAAGCGAAGATGGTCGAGCTGGTCGCCAACCTGAAGACGGCGATGGCTGCGCGCATCGAAGGCAATAGCTGGATGAGCGCGGCGACCAAGAAGGCCGCGGTCGACAAGCTTGCGAAGATGGACGTGATGGTCGGCTATCCCGACAAGTTCCGCGACTATGGCGCGCTCGAGATCCGTCCCGACGATCTCTACGGGAACGTGCAGCGGGCGAACCGCTTCAACGCCGACTATGCGTTGGAGGATCTCGGCAAACCGGTGAATCACAAGAAGTGGGGCATGAACCCGCAGACGGTGAACGCCTATAACGGCGGCGGCGAGAACAAGATCGTTTTCCCGGCCGGAATCCTGCAGCCGCCGTTCTTCGATCCGAACGCGGACGATGCGGTCAATTACGGCGGCATCGGCGCCGTAATCGGCCACGAAATCAGCCACGGCTTCGACGACCAGGGCCGCAAGTTCGACGCGACCGGCGCGGTCCGCGACTGGTGGACCGCCGAGGACGGCAAGCGCTTCGATGCCGAAGCCAAGGTGTTCGGCGACCAATATGCGAAGTTCGAGGCAGTGCCCGGCGCGTTCGTGAACCCGAAGCTGACCATGGGCGAGAATATCGCCGACTTCGCCGGCATCCAGGTCGCGCTCGACGCTTATCGCCGCTCGCTCGGCGGGAAGCCGGCGCCCGTGATCGACGGCCTGACGGGCGACCAGCGCTTCTTCCTCGCCTACGCGCAGGTGTGGCGGGAGAAGCAGCGCGAGGACGCGGAGCGCAGCCAGGTGACGAGTGACCCGCACAGCCCGGGCCGCTTCCGGGTCCTGGGCCCGATCCGCAACGTCCAGGCATGGTACGATGCGTTCGGGATCACTCCCGACAGCAGCATGTACATCCCGCCGGAGAAGCGCGCCCACATCTGGTGAGCTTCGCCGACGCGAAAGAGGAGGGGAGTCGCCTTCGGGCGGCTCCCTTTTTCTTTGGGCCCGCTCAAGGCATTCGATAATCTCCGAGCGAACGTCAGGAGGCGGCAATGGGGGTTCTTGGGATTGGCGGTCTGTTCTTCCGGGCTCGTGATCCGGAAGCGCTCACGAACTGGTATCGCGAGCATTTGAACGTCGGGCCGGGCTGCTCGGCCGAGGGCGCCGACGACGCACCGGATGAATGGTCGTGGATGGCTCAGGGCGGGCCGGTGGTCTTCACGCCTTTCCCGTCGGGCAGCGACTACTTCCCGACGGACAAGGCCTACATGCTCAACCTTCGCGTCAGTGATCTCGCCGAGCTGATCGATCAGCTGAAAACCTTGGGAATTGAAGTCGAAACGCGCGACGAGTGGAACGACCCGAACGTCGGCCGCTTCGCGCGCGTTCGTGATCCGGAGGGCAATCCCATCGAGCTGTGGGAGCCGCCGGGCAGCTAGCGTCCGCGCTCGCCCTTGCGGATGCCGGTGCTGCGCGCCGAGGCGCTTTGCGAGCGGACCTTGGCGAATTCGGAGGTTGGCCTCCACTGCGGCCAGTCGCGACTGTTCGCGAGGCGCGCGCCGATCGCGTAGAACAGCTCCGCTTCCTGCGCGGCGCCCGCCAGGTTCCAGCTCGGGCTCCAGGCGTCGCAGGTCTGGTGATAGCAGCGCGCGGTGAAGTCGCCGAGCCAGCGCTCGCCGGCAGCGCGGCCGCCCTCGACGAGATCGTAAGCGCCCGCCAGCGCCATATCGAGCAGCACTGGAACTCCGCGCTTGGCGAAGGAGAAATGGTCGGCGCGGTAGAACAGGCCGCGCTCGGGATGGTTCTCGGGCGTCACGTAACGGCCCTGCGCCTTTGCCGCCGTGGCGAGATAATCCTCCATCTCGCTCTGCCCGCGTCCGACGAGCACCACGTCGCGGACCCGCCCGACGGGCTGCAACGTGTCGAACGTCAGGTTCGCGACCATGGTCCCCATCGGGAAGAGCGGGTGCTGCGCGTAATATTCGGAGCCGAGCAGGCCGCGCTCCTCACCCGTCCAGGCGGCGAACACGAGCGTTCGCTGCGGCCGCGGTCCCGAGGCGAACAAGCGAGCGTCCTCCAGCATTGCGGCAAGGCCAAGCGCATCGTCGAGTGCGCCGGGGCGCATGGTCCGGCCCTGCGCATCGGCGGGGCCGATCCCGTAGGCGTCCCAATGGCCGCCGAACGACACCGTCTCGTTCGGATATTTCGAGCCTGTCAGCTTGCCGATCACATTCTGGCTGGTGATGCGCGACAGGTTGACCGGAATGTCGGCGGAGAAACTTGCCTTGAGGTCGATCGGCTTGAACGCGGCCGTCCGCGCTTGCCGCTTGACCGTGTCGTAATCGTAGCCCGCGCCCCTGAGCAGCGCGGCCGCGACGCCTTGCTGCATCCAGCCTTGCAGCAACACCGGCTCCGGCGCGTTCGGCAGCTGGGCGATGCTGTAGGTCTCGCCGGCCGGGCTCTTCACGACGTTCCAGGGGTATCCGGCGGCATCCGTCTCGTGGACGATCAGCGCGGCAATGGCGCCGCGACGCGCCGCCTCCTCATATTTGTAGGTCCAGCGGCCATAGTAAGTCATCGTCTTGCCGCTGAACTTGCCCGCGACAGGTTCGCCGGCCGCCGCCTCGAAGTCAGGGTCATTGACGAGGATGACGATCACCTTGCCGCGCACGTCGACGCCCTTGAAATCGTCCCAGCCGCGCTCCGGAGCGGTGACTCCGTAGCCGACGAAGACCATCGGAGCGTTGGCGATGCGGACCCGGTCCACCGGGCGGACGGTGCCCAGGTACAGATCGTCCGGGAACTTGAGCGAGGTAGTCTGGCTGGCCTGCACGAATGAGAGGTTGGCGGGCGCCTGGAGCTTGGTGTGAATCATCGGGACCGTCTGCGTCCATCCGCCATTCTCGCCGGCGGGTTCGAGCCCCGCCGCCTTGAACTGCTCGATCAGGTAGGGGATCGTCTTTTCCTCCCCCGGAGTGCCCGGTGCGCGGCCCTGAAACTCGTCGGACGCGAGCGTTCGGGTGACATCCGACATTCGCTGAGTGCTGACGTGTGGCGTGGGAGCCGGGGCTGCGGCGGCGAGGAGGAAGAACAGGGCCCCAATCGGTGCAATGGATCTCATCTCGGCGCTCCCGGGGTGTTTCGGCGCCAACGCTCAGGCGAGCGGAAAGGTCGCGACGGCTTCATAATGCGCCCCGTGCCGCGAAAGCCGGCTTTCGAACAAGCTGAAAGCGTCGACTTCGAACTGTTCGGAGGAGAGGCCGCGGCTGCGGTCGAGGAAGTCGGCGACTTCGCGGGAACGCCGGCCCTTCCAGCGCGCGAGCGTGATGTGCGGATGGTAGGCCCGGCGCTCGGGTTCCAGTCCGACCTGCTGGCAAACCCGATCGACCTTGGCCGCAAGCACCGCGAGGGGCTCCCTCGGCTCTACAGCGGCCCAGAGAGTGCCGGAGCTTCGCTGCTCGAACCGGCCGACGCCGCTGACTCGGATCGAAAAAGGCTCAGTCCGAACACGCGACAGTGCGCTGGCGAGATCCTCCGCAACCGGACGATCGACCTCGCCGACGAAGCGCAGGGTGATGTGAAGCTGCTCGTCGTCCTGCCAGCGGAAGTCGGCACTGTCGTCCATCGCGTCGATGAGTAGGTCGCGAATGTCCTCGGGCGGCCGAATTGCGACGAAGAGGCGATGCATGTTCAGACCTTGTGCCGCACTGCGCGGATCCAGCGCGATGCGACGCTCGCCATGTGGTTTGGAAGCGCATCGATCGGAGCCTCCATGATCGCTTCCACCTCCCAGGACCAGGCCGGCGGCAGGTAGCGCACATCCTCGACGATCAACACGGGGTCGGGTTCGCCGAGGCCATGGCGTACGCTGCCGTGCGCGGTCATTCCAATTTCCTCGCGCAGCTCACGAAGGGCGGCGAGTTCGAGACTTTCGCCGGGATCGAGGCCGCCGCCGGGCAGCCGCCAGCCCGGAGCATAGCGAAGCTTGACGAGAACGACGCGACGCTCGGACGTGAGCGCGAGCGCATGGACACCCCGGCGTCTTCGAGCGCGGCGCTTGATCAGCGTGAAAGCGGACGTGAGCACGATGCGGAGCGTCCGGTCGATAAATCGTGCCATGTGCTGCTTGATGTTGCTTCCCGCCGTTGTTCCCATCACAGTCCCGCCATCAGGGGGCGCATATGAGCGGCAAGTCGAGCCTCAACGACAAGGAATATGACGAACTTCTGAAGCCGATGGCGAAGGAGCTCAGCGCAATGGCGCGCTGGATCTCCGAGACCAAGCAGCGGATGGTCGTCGTCTTCGAGGGCCGCGACACGGCCGGGAAGGGCGGATCGATCGACATGTTCGCGCGGGTGCTGAACCCGCGCCAATGCCGCGTCGCAGCGCTTCCGACGCCAAACGAACGCGAGCGCACGCAGTGGTATTTCCAGCGCTACGTCGAGCATTTCCCCGCCGAAGGTGAGATCGTGCTGTTCGACCGCAGCTGGTACAACCGCGCCGGCGTCGAGAAGGTGATGGGCTTCTGCACGCCGGAAGAGACGGAGGCGTTCCTCAACGCCGTTCCGGAGTTCGAGCGGCAGTTCACCGACGACGGGATCCTCTTCTTCAAATACTGGCTTTGCTGCGATCAGGACGTGCAGGAGGAGCGTTTCCTCAACCGGCTCGAAAATCCAACCAAGCGGTGGAAATTGTCGCCAATCGATATCAAGGCGCGCGCGCATTACGACGATTACACCGACGCGCGCGAGCAGATGCTTGCCCGGACCCACACGGACTTTGCGCCGTGGACCCTGGTGGACTTCAACGACCAGCCGATCGGCCGGCTGACACTGTTGCGGGACCTCCTCGACCGCGTTCCCGATACGGAGCTTCCGCTCGACGAAATCGCCTGGCCGCCGCTTCCGCACGAGCCCTCCAAGGAGCGGTTTACGGTGCTTGAGCCGATCCCGAGCTATGCGCCCGCCGAGGAAGATCAGCAGGCGCCCAAGCATCACCACGGGCACAAGCATCACCACCATTGAGCTGCCTTTGCATCGCGGCGCGCATCGCGTAGGCTGACCTTATGCGCTTGTTCTAGAGGGGGTCGGAATGCGCGCGACGAAGCTCCTGATACAACTCACCGCCTACTACATCGTGATCGGAGCCGTGGTTTTCGGCGCGATCAAGATTTGGCCGGCAATTACCGGGTGGCTTCCGATCGGCGGAGTCGAGCAGCTTATCAGCCAGCCGACCAAGAACCCGCTGCAGGCGACCGAGGCCGTCCGCGCGGCGCACGTCGGCAACCTCGGCCAGAGCTTGTTCTGGCTGGCTGTTGCAATCGTCGGCGCGCTCGTGACTGCACTGCCGGTGAGCTGGGTTTACATGGGGATCCGCAACGACGACGAATATGATCAGTCGCTGATCAACACGATTCTCGTGCTTCCGATGGTGGTCACGGGAATCGTGATCATCGTGCAGAATTCTTTGGCGCTGGCTTTTTCGCTGGCGGGCATCGCCGGCGCGGTGCGCTTCCGCAATTCATTGAAGAGTTCGGGCGATGCCCTGTTCATTCTCCTTGCCGTAGCGATTGGGCTGTCCGCGGGCATTGGCGCGGTCGAGCTTGCGGCGCTCATAACGGTTGCCTTCAACTACACGTTCGTCGTTCTATGGATGAGCGAATATGGCGAACGCGCAGGCATGAAGCGCTACATGAGCGACTATAATCCGTCGACCCATCCCGAAGCCGTTGCGGTCGCGGCGGTCGTGGTCGAGGGCGAGAACAAGCCGACCTAGTTGACGCAGCGATTCAGCACCCTCGCACCGAGGCTCGAGTCCGTGCCGATATCCGCGAAAAAGCCGTTCAGGTAGGTTGCCGCGCGCGCCTGCGTGCGCGGCTCGAGGCCGGGTACCTGGCTGAGCACGGCTAGGATCTGCGGACGCGCTTCACGCATCTGTCGAGCGGCGGCCATCACGTCGGCATTGTGCATGCAATAGCCGCGGTAAAGCCGCTGCCTGACGTCGCTGATGCTGAGCTCGGACGGAGGCGACGCGTACGGCGTGTCGACAAATCCGGAGAAGTCGAAGTCGTATGGAATCGGGATCGTCTGTCCCGGTGCAAGCGGGCCGATCAGCTCGGCATTATGGCAGCAGTCCTTGCCGACGGGTCCGGCGCGCATCGACCAGTCGTGATTGCTGATCATGTGCTGGAACAAGGCGTAGCGCGCCGCATCGCGCGGGCTGAGATCCGCGAGCGGGATGCGCTCCGGCCCGTGCGTTTCGCGAAGGCCGTTGCGGTGCGCGACGTCGTCAAGCTCTTCGAGGAAGAAGCCAACGCGCGAGATGATGGGGCGGCCGGCTTCGTCACGATAATCGATGTCCGCGAGCTTCGCGCGGAAGCTGTGGGGCGTGAGGACGTTGTAGATCCGGTACGCCGAATATTCGAGCAGCACATATTGCTGGAAGCCCGCGGAATTGCGGCAGTGCGTCACGAGCTTGAGCCTCTTCTGGCCGGCGAAGAGCGAGCTTGCGGGCGGCGGACTGATGAAATCCACACGCAGCGGCGGGAAGTCGCAGATTTCGGATGTTCGGCGGGTGATGCCGCGCAAGGTGAGGCTGATCGGCAGGCTTTGTCCGTTCGGTTCGGTCAAGGTTCCCGCGATCGCGCTTTGGTTCTGACGATTGCGGATTAGGCTGTTGAGCGGCGCCTGAATCGTCAGGTGGATCTTCTCGGAAGACGCGAACAGCGGCTTTTCGCCGGCTGCCGCCGCGGGAGCAGTCAGCGCCAATGCAAGGCAAGCGAATGCTGCTGCGATTCTCATGAAGCCGGTCTCCCCACGCTGTGCGGAATGAGTTGATCGCCGATGATCTCGAGCCAGGTGAGCGGCCCGCCGTAGTAGCGCGAGATGCCCGTATCGATGCGGACGAGGCGGCCGCTGCTCGTGATCGTGATGTTGGAAAGGATCGGCGTGTGACCGATCACCAGGCGCTTCGCCCCGTAGGCGGCAAGGACGGAGCTTAGCTCCTCGTCCGGAGTCGGACGTGGCCCGGTCGCCGCCGGCGCTCCCCGGGCATTCTCCGTGCGCTCCGCCTCGGCATCAGCGTCGGCGCGGACCAGCCCGCGGTACCATAAGGGTCCGAGCGGATCGGTGAGGATCGACTTGGGGCTCTCATCGCCGGCAGCCATCGCCGCCGCGACGCGCTTGTTGACTTCGGCCAAGGGGATTTTCGCAAGTTCGGCGCTGATGCCGCCGTGGACGAACAGGGTGTCCCCGATCTTCACGATGGCGGGATTGCGCGTCGCCCATTGGCCGAGCTCCCCGGACGGCATCCATGCCAGCTTGTGCTCGACCCAGCCGAGCGGCGTCGACGCGATCCACGCCTGGTGGATGGCCTCGGCGGTCATTTGCGGGTTGCTGGCGCGGTACGAAGCTTCGATCGCCGCCTTGTTCAGCTGGTAGAGCTTCTCGCGCCTGGCAGCGGACTGGCCGTCGACGAAGGCGGCGTATTCGCCCGGCGTAGTGTAACGATAGTCGCCGATGAGGTTCATCGCCTCGTGATTGCCGAGCACGACGATGACCTTGCCACCTTTGCGAGGAGCCTGCTTCTGCAGCTCCTGCAGGCTGCGGATGATCTTCAGCGAATCCGGGCCGCGGTCGAGGACATCGCCGAGTTGAACGAAGGTCGTGCTTCCGCCAGCCCAGCGGCCACGCGCGTCGACGAGCCCGGCGGCCCGGGCGATCGTCATCCACGCCTGATAGTCGCCGTGGAGGTCGCCGACGGCGATGATGCGCTGCGCAGAGGTCGCTGCGCCGGATTGGGAGGCGCTTGCAATCATCGCGAACACCAGGCCCAGGAGGCCGAAAAGCCGTCGAAACAAAGCCACTGCTCCCCCGACCGACGAGCCGAGCAGTGTCGCATCCGCAGGCCCGAACGGCAATGACGTTAATCTGGCGTTCGGGAAGGCTCGACCAACGTGCAATTGCTATCGACCGGTTTCGCTTGAAGTCGATTCAGGCATCCACGATATATTGGCGGTAGCGAACGGGCCCTTTGCCCGCGCGAGAGGAGACTTGAATGGCCATTTGGCAAGACCCGCGCACGACCGGCGTGAACACCGCTGCGGTTGGTGTTCCGAGCGTCACCCGCGATGCGGGCCTTCGGTCGTACATGCTTTCGGTTTACAACTACATGGCTTCGGGCGTGCTGCTGACCGGCATCGTCGCCCTTGGCGTTGCCAACAGCAGCCTCATCAACCTGATCGTCAATCCGGCGACCGGGCAGGCGACGCCGCTGTTCTGGATCGCGCTGTTCGCGCCGCTGGCGATCGTGCTCGCGCTGAGCTTCGGCATCAACCGCATCTCGGCGGGTACAGCCCAGGCCTTGTTCTGGGTCTACGCCGCCCTGGTGGGCGTGCAATTCTCCAGCCTGTTCCTGGTCTATACCGGCGTGTCGATCGCGCAGACCTTCTTCGCGGTAGCAGCGGCGTTCCTGGGACTGAGCCTCTACGGCTACACGACCAAGCGCGATCTTAGTGGAATGCGCACGTTCCTGGTGATGGGCGTGGTCGGCATCTTCATTGCGTTGCTGATCAACATGTTCCTCCGTTCGCCCGGGTTCGACCTGGCGATCAGCGCGATCGGCGTGCTTCTATTCGCAGGCCTTACCGCCTACGACACGCAGAAGATCAAGAGCGTCTATTTCGCGGTGGCGGGACACGGCGAGGCGATGGCGAAGACGGCCGTGATGGGCGCTCTTCAGCTGTACCTCGACTTCATCAACATGTTCCTGTTCCTGCTACGGTTCATGGGCGACCGTCGCTAGGTTCCCGCAACACAAAAGACAGGGCCGGAGGAGCGATCCTCCGGCCCTTTTCTTTAGTTGAACAGGCGGCGCCGGATTGCTTCGAAGCGGGCGTCGCTTCGGATCGGATCCAGGAACGGGTCGACCTGCATTGCCGCGAGACCTGAATCGCGCTTCGACAACGCTGTCTGCAGCGCCTGAATCGCCTCGTCCGTCTTTCCCAGTTGGGCGTAGATTTCAGCGAACTGGTAATTGACCGTGTCGCCATATGTCTTCCGCAACGCGTCGACGGCGAGCAGCGCGGCTTGGGGACGTTTCGAGCGCGCGCCGATCACGCCTTCGGCGACGAGTCTTCGGTAATCGTCCGCCGGGACGCGTTGCAGCTCGCGGACGGATTCTTCGACACGGCCGAGGAAAATCAGGTCCCACGCAAGCAAGGTTCTCGCGCGGCGATTTTCGGGGGCGATGTTCAGGGTCTGACGAGCCGCTTCGATGGATTCGGGATAGCGGCGACCCAGATAGAGCGTCCATGCCTTCAACTGCCACGCTACCGGGTTCAGCGGATCGAGGCTGATCGCCCGGTCGGCCATGAACTCGGCCTCGCTTTGGCGGCGAAGCCGGCAAAGAATGACCGAGTAGTTCACAAACGCGAACGTGTCGGCGCCGGGAAGCTCGACCGATCGCCGAAGCGCGCCGAGCGCCTGCTTCAGCATCAGCTGATTGAAATAGACCAGTCCGAGCGCGGAATAGCCGAGCGGCATCGACGGAGCGATCGCAATAGCCCGGCGGATCGACCGAAGAGCCTCGGCGTCCGCTCGATATTTGTCCTCGTTGGTCGGTGCCCAGGCATTTGCCCAAAGGGTCTGCGTCAGACCCTTTCGCGCGTGAGCCTCCGCATAGTTGGGATCGACCCGGGTTGCTCGATCGAACAGGCTGAGGCGGCGAAGCATCCCTGTGCTGCTGTCGTCGCCTTCGAGCGCCGTCGCTTGAAGAAGCAGATCCTGCGCTTGCGGATTGTTCGTGCTGCCGGGCAGCCTGACGGCGTCCACAGCGCTTCGAAGCTCGATGCTGAGAGCCCGCGCGACGTTTGCAGCAATGTCGGCCTGGATCTGGAGCACGTCGCCGAGGGGGCGATCGAAGCTCTGCGACCACCGCTCGAGCCCGTTCGCTCCGTCCACGAGTTGCGCGGCGACCCGCACCGTTGACGGCGACCTGCGAACGCTGCCGGTCACGACATTCGCGACGTCGAGGCGGCGCGCGGCCGTAATCGCATCTGCGTTCCGGAGCATCTCCGACGAGGTACGGGCCACGACCTCGACGCCTCCTACCGCTGAAAGCGCGCTTCGGACCTCCTCGGCGATTCCGTCGGAAAAGTAGTTTTCGGCTGGATCGCCGCTAAGATTGGCGAATGGAAGCACCGCGATCGTGTTCGCCTTCGCGCCGGAAGGGCGCAGCAGCAGCCAGGCGCCGGCGCCGGCCGCGAGCACGACCGCTCCTCCACCGGCGGCGAGCGCCGTCCTGCGAGTAAGAAGTGCCGGGCCTTTCTTCACGTCATCGCGCGGAGGCGGGCGACCGAGCATCGAGCGGACACATGCGCTGACGGCCCGGTAGCGCGGATCGGAAGTGTCGCCTTTCCAGTTGGTCAGCGCGAGAGCCTGCATTTCGCCGAACCCGAGCGGGGGCTCTACCTTGTCGATCGTGATGGGAAGGTAGGTGCCGAGCCGCTGCGCGCGGCTTGCTTCGTCGCGAACGAAACGGCCTTCCGGTCCCGTCGAACGCTTGCTCCAGACAACCACGACGCAGCTCGCGACATCGAGATGTTGCGCGATCGTCTCGCGCCATGCCTCGCCGGCTGCGACACGCGCGTCCCACCAAACGGACATGCCTTCAGCTTCGAGCGCGTCCACGAGTGGCTCAACTCGTGATCGATCTTCGGCTTTGTACGAAACGAAGATGTCCGACATGCGCAGCCCCTCGCGCCGTCGAGCTTAGCTTACTTACACTGGAATGCCACGCACCCGACGTCGCGCGGGCAAGCCTCTACGCAGGCTGGGCTTGCGGCTGTGGCGGACGGAGGCCCATTTCCGAGATGATCCTCTCGTCGATCTCCGTCGCCCGCTTGTACGCGGGCCGCGTCTGCAGCCGGTCTCGGTAGCGAACGAAGCTTTCACGCTCGGGCATCATTCCGAACTGCAGCGGGAACATGATCTGCGAGCCGACATAGACGTCGGCAGCCGTGAAACGGTCGCCACAGACATATTCGTGCAGGCTGAAGAGTTCGTCGAGCACGGATACGACCTTGTCGAAATTGCCGTAGCCGAACATGCGGTGCTGTTCGGGCGTCGGCTCCCACTTCGCGAAATGGTTGGTCACGGCCTGCTCGACCGGTCCGGCAGCATAGAACAGCCAGCGATAATAATCGGCTTTTTCGTCCTCGCGCGGACCCAGTCCGGCTTCGGGGAAAGCGTCCGCAAGATAGGCGCAGATCGCCGCGCACTCGGTGACGACATGGTCGCGGTGCTTGACCGCGGGGACCTTGCCCATCGGATTGACCGCCAAATAGCGTTCCCCCTTCATTGCCTCGTAGGGGACGATCTCCGTCTCATAGGGCTGACCCAACTCCTCGAGCATCCAGCGGACGATGCGGCCACGCGACTGCGGGTTGGTGTAGAAGACGAGGTCAGCCATTTTCGCGACTCCCTACTTGGAACAAAAGGCGAACTACTCCTGTTCGAGGGCCTGCTCAAGCATGTCGAGCATGGCCTTGAGGCTGTTCACCCGGATAGCACCACGACCGACCGCTCCGAAATGCTGTTCGCGGTGCACGGTGCGGCCGCGGGGGCGGGCGAGCGCCATGTGAACGAGGCCTTCCTCGTGGCCGGGACCCGCCGGCCCGGCGAAGCCCGTGATGCCGAGCGCAACGTCCGCCTGTGACCGCTTGAGCGCGCCTTCGGCCATCGCTCGGGCGACGACTTCGGAGACAGCCTCATTATGGTCCAGAAGGCTCGGCTCGATGCCGAGCAGCTCGGCCTTCGCCTCTTTGGTGTAGGTGACGAAGCCTCGGTCGAAGCCGTGGCCCGCCCCCTCGATGTCGGTCAGCAGCGCCGCGAGCATGCCGCCGGTGCAGCTTTCCGCCGTGGCCACCGTCAATTCCTGATCGCACAGGCGGTGCATCAGCCGCTCGGCCTGCTCATCCAGATGATCGGGAAGGGCGGGCTCGAGCGTCTCGCTCAACCGCGCTCTCCCTTCTTCGGAGCGGGCGCCTGTGCTGCCGCGGGCGCACCGGTGCGCTCGGCTGCAGTCTTGTCGCGGGTGGCACGGAATTCGCTGTCCGCGCTCCAGTTCGGCCACGCGCGCGAATTGGCGAGGTCACGCCCGAGGTTGTGCAGGAGCTGGACGTCATCCGCCATGCCGGTGAAGTCCCAGGCGGTCGACCATTCGTCGCTCGGCTGGTGGTAGTGCTTGTCGATATATTCCTTGCTCAGCGCCTCGCCGCGCACGACGCCGCCGTTCACCAGGTCGTTGCCGTCGCCGAAGCTGATCGCCGGCACTCCGACCTTCGCGAACGAGAAGTGGTCGGAGCGGTAAAAGTGACCGGCTTCGGGATGCGGGTCGGGGCTGTAATAGCGGTTCTGCTTCTTGCCTTCCGCAATCAGCATGTCGAGCAGGTCGAGCTTGGCGTTGCCCGAGATGGTGAAGTTCTTCGCCTTGCCCCAGATCTGCCCACCGTCGGTGTTGAGCACCCCAACCGTCTTCGATTCCGGAAAGAGCGGGTTCTGCGCATAATATTCGGAGCCGAGCAGGCCCTTTTCCTCCGCCGTAACGGCAAGGAACACGATCGAACGGTCGGTGCGCGGCTCGCGAGCGAAAGCGCGCGCCTGCTCGATGATCTGTGAGATGCCCGTCGCGTTGTCGAGGCCGCCATTATAGATCGTGTCGCCGCGCTCATCCGGCTTGCCGATGCCGAGATGGTCCCAGTGCGCGCTGTAGATGATCGTCTCATCAGGGTGTTTCTTGCCGGGCAGGTACCCGACCACATTGTGCGAGTTGATCGTCGCAACGTCCGCCTTCGCGTTTGCCGTCAGCGTGGCCTTGAGCGGGATCGGCTGAAAGTCGCGCTTCTTCGCCTGCGCCTTGGCCTGATCGAAGTTCAAGCCCGAGGCGGCAAAGATCTGCTGCGCCAGCGGCCGCTGAATCCAGCTTTCGAACGCCGTATGCTCTCCGGCCGGGTTTTGGCGGACGATGTCGAACTGCGTGTTGGTGTTGGAGTTCTTGACTGTGTTCCAGCCATAAGAAGCGGGATCGGTCTCATGGACGATCAGAACACCTGCGGCGCCGCGGCGCGCGGCCTCCTCATATTTGTACGTCCAGCGACCGTAGTATGTCATCGCCTTGCCGCCGAAATCCCCTTCGCCGCCCTCGAAGTCGGGATCGTTGATGAGGACGACGAGCAGCTTGCCGCGCACATCCTGGCCCTTGAAATCGTCCCAATTGCGCTCCGGCGCGGAAACTCCGTAGCCGACGAATAGAAGCGGCACGTTGGCGAGGCTCACGGTATTCTGCCCGTTAAGAGGCGCCTTGAGCGCCATCTCATTGCCCTGCGTGAGCTGGATCGTCCGGCCGTTGCCGAGATTGAGCGTGAACTGCGGACTGCCCGCGATGTCCGACTTCAGCAGCGGCACGGTCTGGAAATAGCTCCGCTGGCCGTTCACCGTATCGCCGCCGGGCTGGAGGCCGATCGCCTTGAACTGGTCCGCGATGTAGTTGATCGTCTTGGTCTCGGCGCGCGTGGCGGGGCCGCGGCCCTCGAACGCATCGGACGAAATAAATTTGTCCACGTCCGAAAGACGCTGCGCGCTGATTCCGCTGCCGGGGGCGGCTGTGAGCGAGGTGGAGGCGACGAGCGTGATGGCGCTCGCGGCGAACAGGCGGAATGTCTTCATGATCTCTCCAGGTGCATGAGCGAGTGCCGGGCGGGGACACCCGGCGCCCAAAAATCTCTGCAAGCTCCGTTAGTTAGTGAGTCGCATCGGGGGAAGCACTTTCGTTGGATGCGACGTTTGGAGCCGCGGGCTTGTCGGTCCGATAACGCTCGAACCAGGCGAGGATCGCACTGGCCTTGGCCGCGGCCTGGCTGGGCCGGACGGCGATGCTGCCGTGGGTTGCTCCGGGCACCTTCACGAGCGCCGTCGGAATTCCGCGCATCTGGAGCGCCGTATAATATTGCTCCGCCTCGCTGACTGGTGTGCGGAAGTCATTGCTTCCGACCACGACGAGCGTCGGCGTCTTGACGTTGCCGACCAGCGAGAGCGGCGAATATTTCCAGTAGCCCTGCGGGTCTTCCCACGGCCGCTCCTTGCGCCAGTAGGGTGAGAAGCCGGCAGCGAAGTCGGTCGTGAGGGCAAAGCTCGCCAGATCGATCACCGGCTTCTGCGTCGCGGCCGCGCGAAAGCGATCGGTCTTGCCGACGATCCACGCCGTAAGGACGCCGCCTCCAGATCCGCCGGTGACGAACAGATTGTTGGGATCGACATGGCCGGTGGCGATCGCAGCATCGACGGCGCTCATCAGGTCGTCATAATCGTGTCCGGGATAGTTCTGCTCGATCTCGTCGGCGAACGCCTGACCGTAGGAGGTGGAGCCGCGAGGGTTCGAATAAACGACGACATACCCGGCCGCTGCATAGAGCTGGTCGTCGGTCGAGAAGGTCGGGCCGTAGGCAGCCCATGGACCGCCGTGGATCTCGAGGATGAGCGGGTACTTCCTGTTGGGGTCGAAGTCCGGCGGAGTGATCATCCAGGCGTCGATCGGCCGCCGGTCGTAGCTGGAAGTGACCGCGAGCTTCTGAGGCTGGCCGAGCACCTTCGCCTGCAATTGCTGGTTGAGATGCGTGAGCTTGCGGACGCTGCCACCGGCGGCGACGCCGACGTCGGAGGGGCGGAGGTTGTCGCCCGCCGTCACAGCCACCACGCCGTTGCGCGACACGCTGAACTCGCCGCCACTGTAAGGGCGGTCGAGGCCGCTGCCGGTGAGGCCGGCGGCCACGTCATGGACGGCGCCGTCGAGGCCGACGCGGGCCACGCGGTTGCTGCCATGCTCATCGTACAGGACGTAGATCGATCGGCCGTCAGCCGACCACACGGGACTGGCGACGGCGCGATCGAGCCTGGTTGTCAGCGTTCGCTTGCCCGAGCCGTCGAGGTTCATCACCGACAGCTTCGTGTCCTGATTCGCGTGGCCGATGTCGTCGTAACCGACATAGGCAATCAGCCGCCCGTCCGGGGACACGGCGGGCTGAAGGTCAGGCCCCTTGCGGCTCGTGAGCGGAGACGGTGAGCCGCCGTCGATGCTGACGCGATAAATCTCGGCTTCGTTGACGTTCCGCTCCCAGTCCTTCGCGAGATTCGCGCTGAACAGGACCGAGCGGCTGTCGGGCGTCCAGGAAACGAGCGCGCCGGCGTTGGTCGCACCGAAGGTCAGTTGTGTCGGTGCGCCGCCGTCGGACGGCACCCAGAAGATCTGCTGATAGCCCGGCTTGTAATAGCCCTCATCGTCGCCGCGGTAGGTGACGGCGCTGATCACCTGGAGCGGGTCAGCCCACTTCGCGCCTTCGGGCTTGGCGGGCGCGGAGCCCAGCTTCATCGACTCGTCGGGGACGAACATCGAATATGCGATGCGGCGGCCGTCGGGCGACCAGGCGAGCGAGCTCGGGCCGTCCGGCAGGCCGGTGATGCGCGCGCTCTCGCCGCTGGCCATCCAGCGCACGAACAGCTGCGGGCTGCTGCCGTCGGCTGCACCGACGTAGGCTAGGCGTGTGCCGTCAGGCGACCAGCGGGGCGAGGAGTATGAGCCCGAGCCGGCCACGAGCGGCCGCTGCTGGCCGGTGGCGACGTCGACCAGCCAGATGGTCGGGCGTGCCTTGTCGCTCATGATGTCATTCGACTTGCGGACGTAAGCGATCGTGCGCCCGTCCGGGCTGATCTGCGGATCGGTCGCGATCTCGAGATTGAACAGGTCGGCGCCGGTGAAATAGCGGCTGGGGCCCGTCGCGGGCGCGGCTGCGGCAGGCGTGGTGAGAGCGGTCGCGGCAAACAGGATCGCCAGCGGCGAGAGCATGCGAATGCTTTTCAAGACGGGTCCCCTCCGGAATCGAAGGACCGCACATCCAACTTTCACAAGCCTGCCGCAAGCGGCGCATCGACGGACGGTCGGCGCCCGTCCGCGAGCGAGCGACGACCTTATGGATCTGGCCTTGAATTTTATTGGCCTGACGCGCGGAACATCTGTCGAACACGCCTCCGAGTTTTGACGAGTCAGTTCAGGAAGCGGCCGCCACGGAGAAGACCTAGCTGCGACCGATCCATGAGCTTGTGTTGGAGGTTCTTCGATGAGGTCGTTTGTAGCTGGGGTTTTGGCGGTGCTTACGTGGTCGATACCCTCGCCAGCGCATGCCGCCACTGCGGAGCAATGGCGCTCCGCGATGCAGTCGGCGCGGTGGACGGGGCCCTTGCTGGCGTCGAACGCCGAGACTCTGCCGAAGGGCCATTTCTACACCGAGCCCTATTTCTTCGACGTGATCTCGGGCGGCGACCACCATCCAGGCTCGAGCGGGTTCTACCAATATGGCCTGCTCGATAACCTCACGGTCGGGGTTCAGCCATTCTTCTCCTTGGGCACGCAGAAGTACAACCGCAGCGTCGCGATCGGCGACTTCAAGCTGCTGTCGCAAGTGCGCCTGAGCCATTTTACGGCAGAGCGTCGGGTGCCGAGCGTGGCGCTGGTCATGAACCTTGTGATTCCGACCGGCAAAGACGATCATCTCGGAGCGTTGAAAGAGGGCCACGGCAGCGGCTCGTTCGCTCCGGAAATCGGGATCAACGTCCAGCACTATTTCCTGCTTGGCACCGGCCGGCCGCTCAGGGCGCGACTCAACGTCCTCAAGGATTTTCCGCTACGCCATGAAGTATCCGGTCGTAGCGTTTTCGGGACTGGCGCCGGCTTCCACGGGCGCGCCAGGCCCGGCTCGAAGACGAGCCTGATCGCGGGGGTCGAGTACAGTGTCACCAAGGAGTGGGTCCTGGCGTTCGACGTGGAACGCGACCAATGGGACAGCACGAAGGTGATCGGCCACGACGTCGACGGAGCGCTGGTGAAGCAGACCTCACCGAAGAGCTGGAACGTCGGCTTCGCGCCGGCGGTGGAATATAATTGGAGCGACCGGGCAGGCATCATCGCCGGCGTCTGGATCGTTCCCAAGGGACACAATACGCGATCCTCAGTCACGCCCGCGATCGCGATCCAGCGCTTCTGGTAGGAGCGCGCCGCGGCAAAAACTGATACAAAGCCGCTCGCCGGCAATCCGCCGCAAGGCCGGCGGTGATGCGTGCCCAATCTTCTCCAAGGAGGCACAGACGATGGCGAAGATTCTCTGCGTTCTCTACGACGACCCGGTCGACGGCTATCCGACGAGCTACCCGCGAGACGATCTGCCGAAGATCGAGCGCTATCCGGACGGGCAGACGCTGCCGAGCCCCAGAGCCATCGACTTTCAGCCGGGCGCGCTGCTCGGAAGCGTCTCCGGCGAGCTTGGCCTGCGCAAATTCCTGGAAGCGGCCGGACATGAGCTGGTCGTGACGTCGGACAAGGACGGCGCGAATTCCGAGTTCGACCGCGAGCTCGTCGATGCGGACGTGGTCATTTCGCAGCCGTTCTGGCCTGCCTACATGACCGCGGAGCGGTTCGCGAAAGCGAAGAATCTCAAGATGGTGGTGACCGCCGGGATCGGGTCGGACCACACCGACCTGCAGGCGGCGATCGACCGCGGCATCACCGTGGCGGAAGTCACCTACTGCAACTCGATCAGCGTCGCAGAGCATGTCGTGATGATGATCCTGTCGCTGGCCAGGAATTACCTGCAGTCGTGGGATGTGGTGAAGGCGGGCGGGTGGAACATCGCCGACTGCGCCGCCCGATCTTACGACATCGAGGGGATGCACATCGGCACGGTGGGGGCCGGGCGGATCGGCTCGGCCGTGCTGCGCCGCCTCAAGCCGTTCGACGTGCACCTTCACTACACCGACCGGCACCGCTTGCCCGCCGAGGTGGAGCGGGAGCTTGGAGTAACGTACCACGAGAGCGCGGCCGATATGGTGCCGCACTGCGACGTTGTGACGATCAACGCGCCGCTTCATCCCGAGACGGAGAATCTGTTCGACCAGGCGATGATCGCCCGGATGAAGCGCGGCGCCTATCTGGTGAACACGGCGCGCGGGAAGATCGCGAACAGGGACGCAGTGGCGGCCGCGCTGGAGAGCGATCAACTGGCCGGTTACGCGGGCGACGTCTGGTTCCCGCAGCCGGCTCCGCGAAACCATCCATGGCGGACGATGCCGAACCACGGAATGACTCCGCACATCTCGGGCTCCTCCCTGTCGGCGCAGGCGCGCTATGCGGCGGGCACGCGTGAGATTCTGGAGTGCTTCTTCGAGGGTCGCCCGATCCGGGAGGAATATCTGATCGTCCAGGGCGGTCATCTCGCAGGCGCTGGTGCGCACAGCTACAGCGAAGGCGACGCGACCAAGGGGTCCGACGAAGCTGCGGAGTTCAAGCCCGACGCGCAAATGCCGCCGGTTCCGGCGCAGTAAGAAAAAGAGCCCGCCGAAGCGGGCTCTTCCTTATTCGGCTGCCGGAGCCGCGTCGTCGGCCTTCGGCTTCGCTGTAGCCTTGGCTTTCGGTTTGCCGTTGGCCTTCGCCTTGCCGGGCTTCGGCGCTGCCGGGACGATCTCGAACGACGGGGCATTGTCCTTGATGCGGACCTTGACCTCGCCGCCATTGACCAGCTTGCCGAACAGCAGCTCCTCGGCGAGCGGCTGCTTGATCTTCTCCTGGACGAGGCGACCCATCGGGCGCGCGCCGTAGAGCTTGTCGTAGCCGCGGTCGGTCAGCCACTTGCGGGCCTCGTCGTCGAGCTCGATGTGCACGTTGCGGTCGGCCAGCTG
>JBKPQH010000024.1:0-46257 GCA_046733935.1 Pseudomonadota bacterium | reverse complement strand
GTGTGCTGGATCTTCACCGCGCGCCAGATGCCGCCCTCATATTCGATGATGTTGCCGGGACGGATGTCCACGCCGCTGATCTTCATGTCTGTCTCGTGCTGAAAAGGTTGGGAAAGAGCCGCCGCGGCTCCTAGCCGCTGGCCTTTTTCCCGGCAAGCAGCGGGTACGGATTGATCGGCGTGCCCTGCCACCAGCGTTCGCCATTTCCCATCGTATTGATCGCGAAATGGAGGTGCGGTCCGGCTGCGCTCGCATCTCCGGTGTGACCAACGAGCGCGATCACCTGCCCGCGCTTCACGTCCTGGCCTTCATGGAGACCGGGCGCGTAGCGTTGAAGGTGAGCGTAATAATATTCCCACTTCTGGTCGGGCGAGCGGACGTAGATCGTGATCCCGCCGCGTACGCTGTTGAACAGTTTCTCGACCTTGCCGTCCGCTGCAGCGATGACCGGCGTGCCCTCCGCGGCCATGATGTCGATAGCGTCGTGGCGGCGGCCTGCGCCCCGCGCCTCGTCGTAGGTGTCGCTGAGCTGATCGGCCTTCACGCCTGTCACGGGGATCGCGAGCCCCGACGGGCCGACCACGACCTGTTCCGCGACTGTGACCGGAGCGGATTGTTCTGGCTTGACCGTGACGACGCTGCCGCTGCGCGAAACTGCCGCCGGCTTCGATGGGACGTAATTGTAGAACCAGATCCAGAACGCGCTGACGAGAACCGCCGTGAAAACGGCCGTGAACAGGGCTGTCGCCGCGATCCTCAGCTCTTCCCTCCTACGCCACGAAATAGGCCGTGAAGCCCGGCTTCATCATCCGCGACAGACGCATCACGTCCCAGTTGGTCAGGCGCAGGCAGCCATGGCTCTCCGTATGCTCGATGGTCTGGGGCTCGTTCGTCCCGTGAATGCCGTAATGCTCCTTCGTGAGGTCGAGCCACGCGACGCCGACCGGTCCGTTGGGCCCTGGCGGAAGCTTCTGCTCGGCCTTGTCGTCCGCGACATCCCAGAACAGATCCGGCTGGTAATTGAACGGCGGGAGGAAGGAATAGGTCGTCGCCTTCCAAGTGCCGAGCGGCAGCGGATCGTGACTCGAGCCCGTCGTTACTGGAAATTGTGCGATGAGAGTGCCCGACGGGACCGAGGGCGACGCACCTTTGCGCTTGGAGCTGTCCTCAGCCTTGCCGCCCGCTCCCACCGCTTTGTAGACCTTGAGCGTCCCATCGCTCTTGTCGACGACGACAAAGTCGGCCTGCGGCTGGTTGCCGTCGACGTTGAGCATATTGAGCAGCTGGGCCTGTTTGTCGTTCGCACCGCGATAATCGCGCGAGCGCGGCACTACGTTCGGCAGCCGCAGCGTCTGCCCGGGGCCGATCAACTTGTCCGGCCCGTTCAAGGCGACGACCGTCTCCGGCGTCGTGTGGTACCGCTCCGCGACCTTCTCGAGCATGTTTCGGTAGCCGAGGAACTTGAGCTTCGCCTGGTCCTCGGGCTTCTTCGGGAAGGGATAGACGAACGGTCCGGACACGTCGTCAGCGGTCAGCTTCACCATGATCGTCGAAAGCCGGTTCTGCTGGAGCAACGCCTGTCGCGTCGGCGTGTCGAGCTTGCCCGAGACCTGCAATCCCTTCGCCGTTTGGAAACCCTTGATCGCCTGGGTCAGCGACGTGCCCTTGCGGCCGTCGATCACGCCCGGAGAGAAGCCGGCGCTGTCGAGCAGCACCTGCGCATGGAACAGCTCGCCGGTGATGGGTGATCCGGGCGTTCCTGGAGGCACCCAGCCGTGGCCGGCAGCCGCGGCAGGCTTTTGCGGCTGTTGTGCAGCGGCGGCGGCGGCAAGGGCGCCGAGGGCGATCGAGGCAAGAAGGACACGCAACGCAACTCTCCCACGCAATCAATGGTTCGGCGTTGCAACGATGCAGGCTTCAAACGTTTCCCAAATCCCGAAACCCGCCATCCACGTCGGCTGCTCGGGCTGGGTGTACAAGCACTGGCGCGGAATCCTCTATCCGAAAGGCCTGCCGCAGACGCGGTGGTTCCACCGCTACGCGGAGGAGTTCGACACGGTCGAGATCAACGCGAGCTTCTATCGTGTTCCGCTGGAGAAGACCTTCGACGGCTGGCGCGAAAAGGCGCCGGACGGCTTCCGCTATGCGGTCAAGGTCAACCGCTTCATCACCCATCTGAAGAAGCTGGTTGGCGTCCCTGAGGAGGTGGACCGCTTCATCGGCCTGGCCCGACGCCTTGGGGATGCACTCGGCCCCCTGCTCTATCAGCTGCCGCCGAGCCTGCACAAAGACCTGCCCCGGCTCGATCGCTTTCTGACCAGACTTCCCCCGGACCTCGAGCATGTCGTCGAGTTTCGGCACAAGAGTTGGTACGACGAAGACGTCCTTCAGCTGCTGGATCGCCACGGAGCAGGCTTCGTCGCTCATGATCTCCGAGGATTGATCTCTCCCCGCTGGGCTAGCGGCCGCACCGCCTATGTACGCTTTCACGGCTCAGGCGGACGGTATTCCGGCCGCTACGCTGACGAAGCGCTCACCGAATGGACGGACTGGTGCTTAGTGCAGTCACGCCAGGGCCGCAGCGTCTGGTGCTATTTCAACAACGACATCCACGGCCATGCCATTCACGACGCGCAAACGCTCAAGTCGATGGTCAGTCAGATGAGCCGCTAAGCGCCGCGTCGAATGCTTTCACGGCCGCTGCCGGATCATCCTTTGCCCACACCGCCTGGCAGACAGCGAGGAAGTCCGCGCCGGCTTCGACGAGCGGCCTCGCGTTGTCTGCGGTGATCCCCCCAATGGCGACGCAGGATATCTCGAACAAGGTCGACCACCAGCGCAGGATCGAGGGGTCAGGCCGATAATCCGACGGCTTCGTAGACGTTGGATAGAAAGCGCCGAACGCAACGTAGTCGGCACCCGCCTCGCCCGCTTCCATCGCGAGATGGCGGCTGTCGTGACAGGTCCTGCCGATCTGCGCCGATGGCCCGAGCAGCGCCCGCGCCTCACGGACGTCGCCGTCGCTTTGGCCAAGATGCACGCCATCCGCGCCGAGGCGCTTCGCCAGGCTCATGCTGTCGTTCACGATGAACGCGACGTCCGCGTCGGCGCAGATGCCCTGCAAGGGCTCGGCGAGACGCGCCAGCTCATGTTCGTCCACGTCCTTCACGCGCAGCTGGAATGCGGCGGCAAGACCCGGCTCGAGCGCAGCCTTCAGCCTGTCCGGGAACGTGCCGCCGACTTCTTGCGGGCTGATCAGGTAAAGCTTCGCCGGCTCGGTCCGCGGGCGCGGCGGGAAGTCCAGCGGATCGAACTCGGCCTCGCCCAAGGTCAGGCAGGCACCCGCGCGGTCGATGCCTGGTAGATCTCGTCGATCGCGGTACCGAGGGTGCGGTTGAACTCCTCGTCGCTCTGCTGCGCGCGAAGGTCGGACAGAAGCGCGCGGCTGAAGCTCGCGATCATGCCCGGGTTCTTGGCCAGCTCGCGGCACGCCTCTTCGCGTGAGAAGCCGCCCGAGAGCGCAACGACACGGAGCACCTTGGGATGGTCGACCAGCGGCTGGAACAGGCCCGCTTCCGTCGGGATCGACAGCTTCAGCATCACGCGCTGACCATCGGGAATCTCGTCGAGCTCTTCGACAATTGCGCTGAGCAGCAAGTCGTCGCTCTCGGCGCGGTCGGCGCTCTTGATGTTCACCTCCGGCTCTATGATCGGCATCATCCCGTGCGCCAGCACCTGCTTCGCCACCTGGAACTGCTGGGCGACCAGCACCGCAATCCCGGCCGGGTTAGCCTGGTTGATGACCGACCGCTCCTTAGTGCCGAACACGCCCAGCGCCTTCGCGCGCTGGAGCAGGCGATCGAGCTCGGGCATCGGCTTCATCAGCTGGACGCCATTTTCTTCGGCTTCCAGACCCTTGTCGATCTTGATGAACGGCACGATGCCCTGGTCGATGAGCGCCTGCGGGGTCGGCTTGCCGTCGACCTGGCCGTCCATCGTCCGCTCGAACAGGATCGCGCCGATCACCTTGCCGTTGCCGAAGCATGGCGAGGTGATGATGCGCGAGCGCATCTGATGGATAAGGTCGAACATCTCCTCATCGCTGGCCCACGCGTCTTCCTCGATGCCGTAACCCTTGAGCGCCTTGGGCGTGGAGCCGCCCGACTGGTCGAGCGCGGCAATGAAGCCGTCGCCCTGTTCTATTTTCGCGGTCATTTCAGACTGGTTCATGCGTCACCCCTGCTTTTTCCAACGCGGCGACGCCTGGAAGCGTACGCCCTTCCATCCATTCGAGGAATGCCCCGCCTGCAGTCGAGACGAAGCTGAAATCCTCCGCCACGCGCGCATGGTTGAGCGCGGCAACCGTGTCGCCTCCGCCCGCGACCGAGACGAGCGAGCCTTCCTTGGTCAGCGCCGCTGCCGTCCTGGCGAGCGCAACCGTCGCAGCGTCGAACGGCGGCGTCTCGAATGCGCCGAGCGGGCCGTTCCAGACGAGCGTGCGGCAGGTCTTGAGCACGTCCGCCAACGCCTCGACCGCCGCAGGGCCGACGTCGAGGATCATCTCGTCGGCCTGCACCTCGTGCACGTTGCAGGTGCGCATGCTTGGCGGATTGGGCGCGAATTCCTTCGCGACGACCACGTCGTACGGCAGGTGGATCGTGCACCCGGCCTTCTCGGCCCTGTCGAAGATGGAATTGGCTTCGCCGGTCAGCTCGTGCTCGCACAGCGACTTGCCCACGTTCACGCCGCGAGCGGCGAGGAAGGTGTTGGCCATGCCGCCGCCGATGATCAAATGATCGACCTTGTCGACGAGATGACCGAGCACCGCGAGCTTGGTCGATACCTTGGCGCCGCCGACGACCGCGGCAACGGGCCGCTCCGGATCGCCGAGCGCGCGTTCCAGCGCCTTAAGCTCCGCTTCCATCGCCCGGCCGGCATAGCTGGGCAGATAATGAGTGATGCCCTCGGTCGACGCATGCGCGCGATGCGAAACCGAGAAAGCGTCATTGACGTAATAATCGCCGAGCGCCGCCATCGCCTTCGCCAGGCCGGGGTCGTTCTTCTCCTCGCCCGCATGGAAGCGCGTGTTTTCGAGGACACCAAGATTGCCCGGCAGCATGGTGGAGATGGCGCGCTCCGCCTCGGGCCCCTGACAGTCTTCGATAAAACGCACCGAACGTCCAGCCAGCCGGTGAATGGGGAGGACGAGTTGAGCAGTCGACATGTCCGGACGCGTCTCTCCCTTCGGGCGTCCGAAATGCGACAGCAGCAGGACGATCGCGCCGCGGTCGCTTAGCTCGAGCACGGTCGGCAACATGGCGCGCAGCCTCGTGTCATCGGTGACCTTCGCGCCATCCCTCGGCACGTTGAGATCGACGCGGACGAGCACCTTCTTGCCGGTCAGGTCCTCCGGCAGATCGTCGAGGGTCCTGAAGCGGCTCACCTCAGCCGAGCTTCGCCATCGCACATGCGGTGTCGACCATGCGGTTGGAGAAACCCCATTCGTTGTCGTACCAGCTGACGACGCGGACGAGCTTGCCTTCGAGCACGGCCGTCTCGAGGCTGTCGATGGTGGAGCTTGCCGGCGTGTGCATGAGGTCGATCGAGACCACCGGCTCATCCGTGTAATCGAGGATGCCCTTGAGGCGCGGCGTTTCGGAAGCCGCCTTGAGGATCTGATTCACCTCGTCCCGCGTGGTGTCGCGCTTCGGAGTGAAGGTCAGGTCGATCAGGCTGACGTCCGGCACCGGCACACGGATCGCCGAGCCATCGAGCTTGCCCTTCAGCTCGGGAAGCACCTCGCCGACGGCACGGGCGGCGCCGGTCGTCGTCGGAATCATCGACATTGCCGCGGCGCGGGCGCGGCGAAGGTCGGAATGGATCTGGTCGAGGATCTTCTGATCGTTGGTGTAGGCGTGAACCGTCGTCATCAGCCCGCGCTCGATGCCCAGCGCATCGTTCAGCACTTTTGCGACTGGAGCGAGACAGTTGGTCGTGCACGAAGCGTTGGACACGATCGTCATCTCGGCGGTCAGCTTGTCCTCGTTGACGCCATAGACGACCGTCAGGTCGACGCCCTTTGCGGGGGCAGAGATCAGCACGCGCCTGGCGCCTGCATCGATATGCTTCTGGGCACTCGCGCGGTCCGTGAAGAAACCCGTGCACTCCAGGACGAGCTCGACGCCCTGATCGCCATGCGGGAGGTTTGCCGGATCCTTCTCGGCCGTGACCCGGATGCGCTTGCCGTCCACGACGATGTCGTTGCCTTCGGCCTTCACGTCGCCCGGGAACTTGCCGTGCACGCTGTCATGCTTGAACAGCCAGGCATTGGCCTTCGCGTCCGCAAGATCATTGACCGACACCAGCTCCAGCCCGCAGTCCGGCCGCTCGAGGATCGCCCGGGCGACCAGCCGGCCGATGCGGCCGAAGCCGTTGATTGCAACTTTCGTCATTGAATGCCTCTTTTTTCCATGAAGTCCGTGATGCGGGTGGCGACCTTGTCCGGGGTCAGGCCGAAATAGTCATAGGCGTCTCTGGCGGGAGCGGAGACCCCAAAGCGGTCGATCCCGATGCGAAGCCCGTGGAGACCCGTGTAGCGCTCCCAGCCGAAGGTGCTGCCCGCCTCGATCGACACGCGCAGGATATCGCGATTGCTGACGTCCGGCAGGATTTCCTCGCGGTAATCCCACGGCTGCGCGTCGAAGCGCTCGGTGCAGGGCATGGACACCACGTCGGTACCGATCCCCCGAGCTTCAAGCTTTTCAGCCGCGCCGAGCGCGATCTCGACCTCGGAACCCGTCGCGAGGATGATCACCTTGCGGGGGTTCTGGGCATCCTTCAGCCGGTAGGCGCCTCGTGCGCAGAGGTTCTCGTCAGACCTTTGGGTCCGGAGAGGGCGCAGATTTTGCCGCGTAAGGGCCAAGATGCTCGGATCCTCGCTTTGAAGCGCGAGGGCCCAGCACTCGGCAGTCTCCACCGCATCGGCCGGCCGATAGACGTCGAGCTGCGGCATGGCGCGAAGGCTCTGGAGATGCTCGATCGGCTGGTGCGTCGGCCCGTCCTCGCCGAGCCCGATGGAATCGTGGGTCATCACGTAGATCACCCGGGCTTCCTGCAGCGCGGCCAGCCGGATCGCCGGCCGCGCATAATCGGTGAACACGAGGAAGGTACCGCCGTACGGAATGACGCCGCCGTGCAGCGCCATGCCGTTCATCGCCGCAGCCATGCCGAACTCGCGGATGCCGTAGTAGATGTAACGCCCGCCGTAATTGTCCGCCGTCAGCGGTTCGATATTCCTGGTCTTCGTGTTGTTCGATCCCGTCAGATCCGCCGAACCGCCGATGGTCGCCGGGATGGCCGCGTTGATCGCCTCCAGCGCCATTTCCGACGCCTTGCGGGTTGCGACCGGCTTCAGATCGGCGAGCAGTTTGTCGACATAGGGGCGCAGCCACGCGTCGCTCACCTTGCCGTTCAGCCGCGCGACGAACTCCTCCATGCGGCCGCTCTGTTCGAGCCGATCTTTCCAAAGCGCATGTTCGACCGCGCCGCGCTTGCCCGCCGCGCGCCACGCGGTGAGGACCTGGTCGGGAACTGTGAATTCCTCGTCGTCGAGACCCAGCTGTGCCCGCGCGGCTTCGACCTCATCCTTGCCGAGCGCGGCACCGTGAGTCGCCGCGGTACCCTGCTTGTTGGGCGCGCCGTAGCCGATGATCGTCTTGCACCGGATCAGGCTCGGCCGCGGGTCGGCGACCGCTTCCTCGATCGCCCGGCTGACGTCATCCGCGCTCAACCCGTCGCACTCCGTCACGTGCCACTGCGCCGCCTTGTGTCGAGCGACCACGTCCTCGTTCCGCGACAGCTCGGTCGATCCGTCGATCGTGATGCTGTTGTCGTCCCACAGAACGATCAACCGGCCGAGCCTGAGATTGCCGGCGAGCCCCGCCGCCTCGTGGTTCACGCCTTCCATCAGGTCGCCGTCGCCGGCGATCACGAATGTGCGATGGTCGACCAGATCGTCGCTGTAGACGGCGTTGAGGTGCCGCTCGGCGATTGCCATTCCGACCGCCATCGCCAGGCCCTGCCCTAGCGGCCCTGTCGTGACCTCGACTCCCGGCAGCTCGAAATTCTCCGGGTGGCCGGCCGTGGGGCTACCCAGCTGGCGGAAGTGCTTGATGTCGTCGAGTGTCGGCCGCTCGTAACCCGTCAGGTAGAGCAAAGCGTAAATCAGCATCGATCCGTGCCCCGCCGACAGGATGAACCGATCCCGATCGGGCCAATGCGGATCGGCGGCGTCGAACTTCAGATGCCGAGTGAATAGAGCCGTCGCGGCATCGGCCATGCCCATCGGCATGCCCGGGTGACCGCTGTTCGCCGCTTCGACGGCATCCATCGCCAATGCGCGAATGGCGTTTGCGAGGCGGCGGTCGGACGGCTGCATGACGCTCCAGGACTGGGTTCGGTGAGGCCCGTGAGCACGGGCGCTGGCGCGGCTCCTTTGTCCGGTGAGCCGTGCAGCGTCAATGCTTGCCCGAGATTGCCAAGTTGCGTAGCGGTATCCGCATGGACGACGAAGTGCTTGATTCCGCACTCGACCGGGCAGATCGCGCCCTTCAGCGGATCGAGCGCGCGCTTGCCCAGCGGCAGCCGGCGGCGGCGCGCGACGACCAGCTTCGCGCCAAGGTCCGCGAAGTCGTCGAAGAGCTAGACGAGCTCATCCGGCAGGCGGCCGCCTGATGGCCGCGATGGTGGACATCACGATCGCGGGCCGCACCTATCAGGTCGCCTGCCGCGAAGGCGAGGAAGACAATCTCCGCGCAGCCGCCCGCCTGGTCGACGGAAAAAGCCGCGAGGCGCTTGCCGGCCTCGGGACCCTCTCGGAATCGCGGCAATTCCTCTTCGCCTCGCTTCTGCTCGCCGACCAGCTGATCGAGAAGCCCGGCGAAGACGGTGCGCCCGTCGCGGCGGCAGGACCCGATCCGCGCCTCGTCGGGCGAGCCGAAGCGCTCGCCGAGCGCCTCGAATCGCTCGCCGATGCACTTGAGCGCGAGGCCGCGAATCCCTAAGTTCGAAGGCGACGGGCACTACCCGGTGCGAGCCTTCGGAAAATCCCTGAGGCGATAGAATCCATCTGGGAGCTGTCCCTGCCCCGACCCTGGTTGGGAGCATACGGCGCCCACCTGACGTTTTGGCGTCAGAGGATTTTAGGGCAAACGGCCATGGTGGTCCCGTCACCCCCCTTTCCGCCGGGCGGTCGCCCGATGCAGGCGCGGCCTGAAATGGAGCCGCTGTCGAAGGAGTCGCTTCGCCGCGCGGCGCTCGAGGCGCGCAAGGCCTATGTGCGGACGCTGAGCGATGCCGAACGCTTCCTGCTGGAGCAGCGCCTCGCCCATCACCTCACGTCATTGTGCGCCGATGCGGCGGTGGTCGGGGGCTATGCGCCGCTCGGCTCCGAGATCAGTCCTCTGCCGGCGACCGAAGAGGCGCGCGCGGTCGGCCGCATCGTCGGCTATCCGGCGTTCGACGATCCGGCCAAGCCGTTTAAGTTCCGTGCAGGCGATCCGCTCCGGCCCGGACCCTTCGGGATCATGCAGCCCAAGCGCAGCGCGCCGGTGGTCGAGCCCGACCTCATCTTCGTCCCGCTCATTGCCGTCGATCATCGAGGCACGAGGCTGGGCCGGGGCAAGGGTCATTACGACCGCGCACTGGGCCGGCTGAAGAAAAGCCACGCACGGCTGATCGGCGTCGGCTGGGCATCTCAGCTGCTTGCGGACACGATTCCGGCGGACGAGTGGGACGTGCCGCTCGACGGCTTTGCCTCGCCGGAGGGCATCATCATGTTCAATCGCTGATTCGTTCGTCGAGCTGCTTCACGAGGCGCTTCGGCGCCTGCGCGCGATAACTTTCTTCCACCCAGCTCTTCAGCTGCTCGAGGGATGGAACCTCGCCCGCCGACGGGGTGAAGCTCACCCACCCGCTTTTGCCCAGGCCGTAACCGGTGGGCTTGGCGAACGGCAGCTTCAAGGCTTCGTATCCCGTGTAAGGAAGCTTGCAGGATAAGCTGAACGGGCTGCCTTTTTTGGGCAGGTAGGCGAACGTCCTGTCGTTGACGGCAAGGTCGTCGTGGTCCGGCCAAGGCGATTTGCGGTGAGCACCCGGAAGCGTCAGCCCCCAGCTCCGAAGCTCTTCCACCAGACGATCGGACGTGCTCGACATGCGGCGGGCTTAACGTTTCGCGCGCCCGTGAGAACCATTTGTTCACTCCATCGGGAGAAAATGGCCGCGAGGAAGAGACTCAGCCATGGCAAGCACGAAACGGCCTGAGGGCCAGCCCGAACGCAGGCGAGCGAACCGCGCCGCCCTGAGCCTCGTCGCGACGATGCGCGAGGGCAGCCGAAGCAAGGTTCAGGTCCGCGTGATCGACATCTCGACGGGCGGCTGCCGGATCGAATGCTCGTCGGCAGTGCCGGTGGATGCCTGCGTCTGGCTCAGCATTCCCAGCCTCGAGAACCAATATTGCCGGGTGATATGGCATTGCCAGGAGTTCGTCGGCCTCGAGTTCGAGAAGCCGCTCGCCAATGCCGTTTTCGAGAAATTGCTCAAGGAGCAGGAGCAGTTGCCCGAGAAGACCATCGCCGAGCTTCGCGACATCGCCAGTCGCACGCACTGGCTCGCGACCCAGGCGGACATCGCCGACATTCACATCCTTGCCGAGCTTTCCCGCAAGTGCGCTGTCGACGCCGTCGTCGAAGGGTTCAAGCTGAGCGAAACGAAGCGCAAGGGCTAAGCCCTCGCGCTCCCAATTCCGTTAGGCGGCCTTGGCCAGCCCGTTGAGGATAGGGCCGATTCCGCCGGCTTCCTCGATGCACTTGGCGAGCGAGCCGCGCGGCAGCTCCTGCTCGATCGCCCAGGCAAGCACCTTTTCGAGCTGCGCAATCGTTGAATCGTCGCACATTCCATCGAACGCCAGCTTGACGACCGGCCGCATCGGCGAACGGAGCTGGATCTTCAGGCCCTGCGCCTCGACGATCTTCAGATATTCCTCGGGGCTTTCCTCCGCATCGAGCGCGAAGTCGTAAGCGGCGCCCAAACCCTCATAAAGCGCGGCATTGGCCCTGAGCTTCGCCATACGCGCCTCATCGGCCTTGGCCCGTACATCGGTCAATTTGCTCTGCAAGGATCCCTCCGTTGCTGAAGTGGCTTTGTGCGGCTTTGCTTCAGCCGCGGGTGTTGAAGCTTTCTCTTGTAGCGGTGCGATTTGTTCCCGGACCGGCTCGGCAGCTTCGGCCTTGGGTGGCGGCGGCGGAGCTTGCTCCTCTTCCTTGGCCGGCGCGGCAGCCTTGCCTTTCGTTGCCGCATCTTCGGGCAAGGTCGGCTTCACGTTGACCGCCTTCGTTGCATAGAATCCGCCCGCGGAAGCATCGAACGAGAATCCGGCGCCCTTCTTCGCTGCCGGAGCTTGCTTCGGCTCGGGCGCCGGCTGTTCCGCGACGGGAGCGGGATCCTCGACGGGGCTGTCGAGCTCCAGCACTTCCTCTTGCGGGACTTCAACCGGCTGTTCGATTTCGGCAATGGCTTCCGGCACTTCCGGCTCCGCTTCGACCGACTCAGGAGCTTCGACGGCTTCGGCCTCGTCCTGAAGCGGTTCCGCCGCCTCCGTCGCCTCGGGCTCCTCTTGAGCCGGGTCGGCAGCTTCCACGATTTCGGGCTCGGCCTCGACCGTTTCAGCGGGAGCTTCGGCTTCGTCCGCGACGACCTCCGCAACTTCGAGAGCTTCCGGCGCCTCCTCTACAGGCTGCGCCGCCTGCTTCGCGTCAGCGGCCGGGCCGAACGACACGAACGCATAGACGTAATCGACCCAGGCTCCCGCTGAACTCAGCGGCAACAAGGTCACGCAGCAACGAATCTTCGTATCGTCCGCGGCAAATTCGTCCTCAAAGGCGAGGAAATTCCGCGAAACCGCGACGATCGAGAGCTTGCGCGCGATGCTCGACAGCAGCGAGGGCCGCGGGGCCTCCGAAATCCGATCGACATCGGCGCCCGAGCGCAATTGCTCGCCGAGATGCCGGATTTCCGCATCTTCGCCGCCGCCGATCAGCTCCAACAGGGCGGAAGAAGGGGCCGCGTCTGAGATTTCGAGCGGATCCAGGTCGCGCAGCGGCGGAAGCTCACGCTCGCCGCGAATCGACAGCCAATAAGCGAGCACGGCCTCATGCTTCTGCCGCTCGGCAGGATCGATCGCCTTGAATACGTCCAGCAGGTCCGCCGCCGCTGGCTGTTCGCCCGCTTCCATGCCTGCAACAGGCGCGCTCATCTTTTGCCTCCGCTAAGCCTTGCCGGAGGTTCTGCGCCTCGTGGTTCTTAGAAAGAGTTAACTTGGGAGCATCCGCTCGAAGTCACCTGGCCTTTTTCGCCAAATTGACCGCGGCCGCTGACTGGATGAGCGCCTTGAACGCTTTCTCGTCCACCTTATCGCCTTCGCGAATGTCGATCGCCCTCCGCGTGTTGCCGTCCAGGCTGGAATTGAACAGCCCCGCCGGATCGCCGATCGCCGCCCCGCTGGCGAAGGTGAGCTTCACCTTGTCCTTGTAGGTCTCGCCGGTGCAAATGATGCCCGAGTGCGACCAGACCGGCACGCCAGAGGGATTCGACGGCTTGCGCCATTTCACCTCTTCGATCACGTCGGGATCGGCCTCCCGAATGAGCCTTCTGAGAAGCGCCAAGGTTGCGCCTCGCCAATCGCCCAGCGAGGCAATGCGTTCGTCGATCAATTGAGTAGCGGATTGTTCGTTCGCGGCCATCGATTCCCTCGTCGGTCAATCGGAGCGCCCTACGACGGACCGAACGCCGGAATCTAGATTTGTAGCTGGCTGCCCAGTTCGACCACCCGGTTCGTCGGCAGCTTGAAGAACTCCATCGCGCTCTCAGAGCTCTTGAGCATCCATGCAAAGAGCCGCTCGCGCCATAGGGCCATGCCCGGGGCTTTCTTCGATGCAATCAACTTCTGCCGGCCGAGGAAGAAGCTGGTGCTCATCATGTTGAACGGGTCGCCGCACGTCTTGATGGCGGCGAGGTCGCGCGGGATGTCGACCTCCTCCATAAAGCCGTAGTGCAGGATGACGCGATAGAAGCCCTGTCCTTCATCATGGATCTCGATGCGCTTCGCCCCGGGAACGTGCGGCACCTCCTCGACCTTCACGTTGAGGACGAGCACGCGCTGATGAAGCACCTGGTTGTGCTTGAGGTTGTGCAGCAGCGCCGCCGGCACGGCATCGGCGGAGGTCGACAGGAATACCGACGTCCCGCGGACCCGATGCACTGACTCGGCGGCCGACTTGATGAATACCGCGAGCGGAAGCGCGGACTCCGAAAGCCGTTCCCGCATGAGCTGCCGGCCCTTCGCCCAGGTGGTGAGGACGGTGAAGCTGATCGCTGCGACCAGCAGCGGAAACCAGCCCCCGTCCGGGATCTTGGTGATGTTCGAAGCGAAGAACGTGCCGTCGACGAGCAGGAATATTCCGATGGTGACACTCGCCAACACCCGGTTCCAGCGCCAGACCTGGAAGACCAGCACCGCCAGCATCACTGTCGTGATGAGCATCGTCCCAGTGACGGCAATGCCGTAAGCGGACGCCAGCCTGCCGCTTTCCCTGAACCCCACGACGAGCAGGATGACCATCGCCAGCAGGCCCCCGTTGACGGCCGGGATGTAGATCTGTCCGACGGCCTTCTCGCTGGTGTGCTCGGTCCGGAGGCGCGGAAGGAAGCCGAGCTGGACGGCCTGGTGCGTTACGGAAAACGCTCCGGATATCACGGCCTGGCTCGCGATGATCGTCGCCGCCGTCGCAATCGCGACGAGCGGCAACCGGGCCCAGTCGGGCGCCATCAAGTAGAAAGGGTTTACGGCAGTCCTGGGATCGCCGAGCATGAGCGCGCCTTGCCCGACATAATTGAGCATGAGGCACGGGTAGACGACCCCGAGCCACGAAAATCCGATCGCCTTCCTGCCGAAGTGGCCCATGTCGGCGTAGAGCGTCTCCGCGCCCGTGACGGCGAGGAAGACGGAGCCAAGGGCCAGAAAGGCCAGCGCCGGATTGACGATAAAGAACCGCGCAGCCCATGTCGGGCTCAGCGCCGTCAGGACTTCCGGACGGTCCGCGATGTTGGAAATTCCCAACGCAGCCAGCACGCCCATGTAAACCAGGATGATCGGCCCGAAGAGCACGCCGATCTTCCCGGTTCCGCGCGCCTGAACGACGAACAAGCCCACGAGGATGCCGACCGAAACCGGAACAACGACCGGCTGGAGGCCGCGCTCGACGACTGTTAGGCCCTCGACGGCCGACAGCACAGAGATGGCCGGAGTGATCATCGCATCGCCGTAGAAGAGGCAGGTTGCGAGCACGCCGAGCAGCACCAGCGCCGATGCCCATTTCTTGTGGCCGAGGTTGCGCGAAATTAGCGACAGCAAGGCGAAGGATCCGCCTTCACCTTTGTTGTCCGCCCGCATTGCGACGAACACATATTTGATCGTGACGACGAACATCAGCGACCAGAAGATCAGGCTCAGGACGCCGAAGATGTGGACCCGGTCCACCGCGAGCGGATGCGGCCCGAGGAAGCTCTCCTTCATCGTGTAGAGGGGCGAGGTCCCGATATCGCCATAGACCACGCCGATGGCGCCGAGCATCAGCTTCGGAAGCCCTTCCTTCGGCCCATGATCCGCACGCGCATGATCCGCGTCAAAGTCGGTGTCTGCAGTCGCAATCGCAGTTGACATGACCCGGATCTGGGACTCCGGCACATAAAGATTCTATGCGGATTTTCCGCGCTTCCCATAAAGGAGCGCCCGTGATCCAACGCCGAACCCTCGACGAAAAACGCCGGCAAGCGCAGTTATCGGCCGTCATGAAGAAGCTTCCGGACCGGTCCCAACCCCGTGCCAGCGCAGCCGGTTATGGGTTGGCACTCTTTCTGGTCGGCACCTCGACTCTGCTCGGCATGCTCATCGCGCCGCGCTGGGGCACTGCGGCCGTCGACCTGGTCTACCTTCCGGCCGTGCTTGCCGCGGCGGTCCTGGCCGGCCTCGGCCCGGCGCTGATCGCCGCGATCCTCTCCGCGCTTGCCTACAATTACTTCTTCACCGCGCCGTACCACACGTTCCGGATTTACAGCCCGAGTGACGCCGTCACAGTCGTAGTCCTGTTCCTTGTCGCGCTGGTGACTTCCCACCTCGCGGCTTCAATCCGAAAGCAGGCGCGGATCGCAGAGGCCCATGCGCGACGCAACGCGACGATCGCAGGCTTCGCGCGCGGGCTGCTGACCTGCTCGCGCGAAGAGGAGATCGCCGAAGCGGGCGCGCGCGAGCTGGCCGAATTGTTCGACTGCAACGCCGTGGTGCTGACCGGCCTGCCGGAACCGCGGCTTCTCGCCGCCGAGCCCGAGAGCACCAGTCTGACGCCAACCGACATTGCCGCCGCCGCGACCGTCCTCACGACCGGCGAGGCGACAGGACGCGGCCTGACACGTGTCAGTACCGTCGAATGGCAGATTCATCCGATTTGCTCGAACGACGCGACCATTGCGGCGGTCGGTCTCGCGCGGAACGACGGGAGGCTTCCGGTCGATCCCGAGCAGGTTTCGCTGCTCCAGAGCCTGCTCGATCAGATGGCGCTCGCCTTGGAGCGGGCCCGCCTCGAGGGAGAGGCGCGCGAGTTCGCGACCTTGCGCGAGCGTGACAGGACCCGTTCGACCCTGCTCGCCTCGATCGGCGAAGACCTCAAGCCGCGGCTTTCCGCGATCGCCGGCGCAGCGGCCGAGTTGCGGCGCAATGGATCGGCGGACAGAACTACGGTCTCTACGATCGCGTCGGAGGCCACCAAGCTTCAGCGGTATCTCATTAACCTGATCGATCTCGGCCCCGCATCGGACGAAAAGCCGATCGAAGTTGCGGGCGTGAAGATCGACTTGTTCAACCGCATCGTCTCGAAGGACGGAGAGGAAGTTCACCTCACGCCAAAAGAATATGCTGTCCTCGCCGAGCTGGCAAAATACCCCGGCCGCGTCCTTAGCCATTCGCATCTGCTGCGCACGGCCTGGGGGCCGGCACAGGAGCGCCAGACCGAATATCTCCGCGTCGCAGTCCGCGCGATCCGCCAAAAGCTCGAGCGCGATCCCGCGCGACCGAAGATCATCATCAACGAACCTGCCGTCGGATACCGCCTGGTCGGTTAGTTGAGGGCGTCTCGCCGTAGTCAGCGCCCGGTGGTATGGGCGCCGCGCATGGCGCACTCCCCAGCTCCGAGCCTTCGTGCCCTTGGCGGAATCGCGCTGATCCTGCTGCTCATCGTCCTCTGGGGGGCGTTGGTCGCAAGCCTGGCGCAGTTCGTCGGTCGATGGCCTATTCTCGTTCAGGCTGCATTCTATCTCATTATGGGAATAGTGTGGATCATCCCATTGAAACCATTGGTGAGATGGATTGTCACCGGCTCGTTTCGGCATCGCAGAGAGCAGCCGTCGGGACGGAGTCATTGAAGTAACTGTATTATATCGCTATATCAGTAGGGGGCATGCAGCAGACACTCACTCTCTCCCGCCCGTTTGACGGGCTGCGCAAGAGCGCCGCGCAGTTGAAACTGCGCGCGGCTGACCTTGCGCGCGCCTATCCGCGGGAGACGATCGGCTTCGGCGTGCTCGGCTTTGCCATTGCCGCCGCGCTCGGCGGTGCGGCGGTTTCCCGCGCCGATGTCGCCGGGCCTGTGCCCGGAGCCGCTCCCCCTGCGCCGCCCCCGCTGCTGATCCGCCAGCTTGCACCCGAGCAGGCGCTGAAGGTCAATCAAGAAATCCCCGTTGCGAGCGGTCCCAACCCGGCTGCGCAGCCGTTTCGCTTCAAGGGCGGCAACGCTGCTCGAACGCAAGCGCTCGAGTGCCTGGCCAGCGCCGTCTATTACGAGGCCGGCAGCCAGGACGACAATGGCGAGCGCGCCGTGGCGCAGGTCGTGCTCAACCGAGTCCGCCATCCCGCCTTTCCGGCGAGCGTCTGCGGCGTCGTTTACCAGGGCTCTACCCGCCCAACCGGCTGCCAGTTCACCTTCACCTGCGACGGATCGATGTATCGCCAACCCGCCGCGGAGGGCTGGAAGCGCGCCTGGCGCATCGCCGAGGCGGCCCTTTCGGGTTACGTCTACGTGCCGGTTGGCTACGCTACCCACTATCACGCCAATTATGTCGTTCCTTACTGGGCCTCGACCCTCGCCAAGAACGCGGTCGTCGGCGCGCATATCTTCTACCGCTGGGCCGGCGGCTGGGGTCAGCCCGCCGCCTTCGTGAAGGCCTACGCGGGCAATGAGCCGAATGCGAGTGCCTTGCGCACGGCGGCACTCTCGGCCGTGCATGTCACGGCCAGCAGCCCGTCGAGCGTAGCCGAGGCGATCAAGGACATCCCGGGCGCCGAACCTATCAAGCTCGCCCCCTCGATGCGCGGCGACAAGCGGGTCGCGGTCCGTTTCAACCTTGCCGCGCGCAAGGCGTCAGACGAGGCGAAGCACGAGGATTACGTCCAGAAGTTCGAAGCTTCGGACAATCTCAAATACGCGCTTTCCGGCGAGACTGTCTCGGAGAACCAGGCTCCGCTCGGTAAAGCCACGGCGAACACCGCTTCAGGCGTTCAGTCGGGCCAGCGCTAGTTGCTGGATCGAGGCGCGTCCCTGGGAGCGAGCGCGAGCTCCACCTGGAGCCGGATGCGATCGAGCCTGCCGTCCACCGCCAGATAGTCGTTCGAGAGAGCCGAGGCCGCGCTCCATTGCCGCCGGGTGACCGCCGGCTCACCGAATGGCCCGCCATCCCACATAGCGTCATGGTTCTGCAGGTCGACCACCGCGTCGTCGAATGCTGCGCAGCGGTCGAGGCCCGAGAGGCTTGGCCTCAACCGAAGCAGACGGTGGCAGTCGCGGCTCGCGCTAAGCAGGGCAGCGTCGTCATGCTTTCGAGCGATGCGGAGGGCGTCGCGAATTGCCTCCCGCACCTCCACATCGTCGATCGGCTGGTCCATCGCGTCACCGCCGTGCGCGGCGCCTGCGACCCTGGCGATCGGCTTGGGTGGAGTGAGCTGGCTCATCAAAGCCGTGACTGGCCCGGTCGCGAGGAGCAACCCCGCGACGCCGATGACGAGAACCATCGCGGTGCGCACCCAGCCCCGTTCGTCCGAGGGCTCTTCGTCGTGGAACTCGATCGGCTCGCCCGCCGGCCGCCTGCTGAGCTCGCGATACGCGCGATTGATCTCCGCGGCTCGCTCGGCATCGCCGCCGCGATCCGGATGGTAGCGCTTGATCAGCCTTCTGTAGGCGCGCTCGATATCGGCCGAATCTGCGTCGGGTTCGAGCCCAAGGGCAGCATAAGCGGCGGCGTCCCCACCCATGAGGGAAGCTCTAATATAGACAGGCGATATGTGAAAAGTGGCGCGAGTGACGGGGCTCGAACCCGCGACCTCCGGCGTGACAGGCCGGCGCTCTAACCAACTGAGCTACACCCGCGTTTTTGGCGTGGCGGCGACCTAGGAGGGGCGCTTGGGTGTGTCAACCATCGCGGGCTCCATTTCCTGCCGCTCCTCGACCTCCTCTTCGTCGACCTCGCCCGCATGGGTCAAAGTGCCGTGTTCAAAGAGGAAACCGGCGATGTCCGGGGTCCCGGCGGCCGAGAAGACGGTCTTCATGATGATCAGAAGCGGGACGGCGAGAAGCGCTCCCGTAGTGCCCCAGATCCAGGCCCAGAACGACAGGGAAATGAGGATCGACAGCGGGCTGATGGTCAGGCGGTGACCGACCACCATCGGCGTGAAGAAATTGGCCTCGATGAGGTGAAAGCTGACGAACGCCGCCGGAGGCAGCATCGCACCCCAGATGTCGGGATAGGTCATGAGACCGCCGAGGAAAAGCAGCAACGCCGACGCGATCGGCCCCAGGTAAGGAATGTAGTTGGCCACCGCTACGATGCCGCCCCACATGACGGGCGACGGCATGCCGAGCCACCAAAGAACCAGCGCGGTCAACCCTCCGAGCGCGATGTTGATCAGCGTGATGGTGCCGAGATAGGTCGAGGTCGCATCCACAACCTGCTGAATTACCCGCGCGGTGGTCAGCGCTCCCTCGAAGCTGCCGCGACTGACGATCGTACGCTTCCGCATCGTCGTCCAGCCGGCGAGGAAGAAGAAGATCACCAGAAGCGCGAAGAACAGCTGGATCAGCAGGTGCGGGGCCGAGCTGATCAACAGGCTCGACATGGAGTTGGGCGTCTCGATGCGAACCGCGCGGCCCTGCTCCTGCGTCAGTGCGATCTGCGACGCGGTCCGGTCGATGAACCGGTCGAGGTTCTTATAGAGATCCAGCACGGGTTCGAGCGTCGCCCGGACCTTCGGGATCTTCGATGGTACCTGCGAGACCCAATCCGTCGCAGGAACGACGATCGACCCGATCGCGAATAATGCGAGCACGAGGAAGATCACGAGGCACAAGCCCGCCGAAAGCTTCGAGGGGATGCCGCGCCGTTCAAACCATTCGAGCAGAGGGACGAGAGCAATCGCGACCACGAGCGCGGCGGTCACCGGCATGAAGAATTCTGCACCCGCGCGGAGCGCGAACGGAAGGCCGATAGCGCCGCCGATCCCGGCAATGAGCGTGAGCGAAGCCAGCAGCCGGTCCCGCTTCACCGTGATGGTTTCGGCGAGCGCGCGCGCCTCGTCGGTCGGTTCTTCGAGAATCTGCTGATGCTTTCGGCTGCGCGCGTCCATTGCGCCGCAGCATATCGCCCCGCCCGCAGCGCCGCTAGCGGATTAGCGGCTGGTGCCCCTGGTCCGACTCGAACGGACACTCCGGTGAAGGAACTCGATTTTGAGTCGAGCGCGTCTACCATTCCGCCACAGGGGCACGCGGGGGCTTTAGCTAGCGAGCCCGATGCTGAGCCGCAATGGCCGAGAGTTCATCGGAGCATCCTCTGCTTCGCAGCGTTGTCCGGGCATGAAAACAGCAGATTTCTTCGTCGATCGCCTGAAGGCATGGGGCGTCAAAAGAATCTTCGGCTACTCGGGGGACGGCATCAACGGGGTGATCGGCGCGATCCAGCGGGACGGCGGTATCGACTTCGTCCAGCCGAGGCACGAGGAAATGGCTGCGTTCATGGCCGTCGCCCACGCCAAGTTCACGGGAGAGCTCGGCGTGTGCCTCGCGACCGGCGGGCCGGGCGCGACCCACCTGATCACCGGGCTTTACGATGCGAAGCTCGACCACATGCCGGTCCTTGCGATCTGCGGGCAGGCGGAATCGACGGTGCGCGGTGGAAGCTACCAGCAGGAGCTGAACCTCGACCGGATGTTCGCGGACGTCGCCGAATATGTGCAGGAGGTTTCGCATCCGGCGCAGCTGCCGCACGTCCTCGACCGCGCGATCCGGATTTCGCTCGCGCGGCGTGCGCCTTCGGTGATCGTGATCCCGAAGGACGTGCAGGAGCAGGCATTCGAGGAGCCGAAGCGCGCCCACGGTTTCACCCGATCCGGAGCCGGCTATTCGCGTCCGGTGATCATTCCATCGGAGGCGGACCTCCAGCAGGCGGCGGATGTACTGAATGCCGGCGAAAAGGTCGCCATTCTGATCGGTGCAGGAGCGGCAGAAGCTTCAGACTCGGTGATCGAAGTTGCCGACAGGCTCGGCGCCGGCGTCGCCAAGGCCCTGCTCGGCAAGTCGGTGCTTCCGGACGACCTGCCGTTCGTCACGGGGGCCATCGGCCTGCTCGGGACGCGCCCTAGCTCGGACTTGATGAACGAGTGCGATACCCTCCTGATGGTCGGCACAGGCTTTCCCTGGTCGGAATTCCTCCCGAAGAACGGTTCAGCGCGAGCAGTGCAGATCGACATCGACGCGGCCATGCTTTCGCTACGTTATCCGTGCGAGGTGAATTTGCAGGGCGACGCGGCCGAAACGCTCCGCCTGCTCCTGCCGCTGCTCAAGGCAAAGACCGACCACGCGTGGCGCAGACGGATCGAGGGCTGGCTCGAAGACTGGTGGGCGACCCTCGAAGCGCGCGCCAAGACCAAGGCGCACCCTGTCAATCCGCAGCGGGTGGTCTGGGAAATGTCTCCGCGCCTGCCGGATAACGCGATCGTCACGAGCGACAGCGGCTCCTGCGCCAATTGGTATGCCCGCGACTATCGAGTGAAGCGCGGCCAGATGGCGTCGCTGTCGGGCGGCCTCGCGTCGATGGGCGCAGCGGTGCCTTATGCGATCGGAGCCAAGTTCGCCCACCCCGACCGGCCCGTCGTCGCGTTGGTCGGCGATGGCGCGATGCAGATGAACAACATGGCCGAGCTGATCACCATTGCGAAATATATGGACCGCTGGCCGGACAAGAGGCTGGTCACCTGTGTGTTCAACAACGAGGATCTGAACGAGGTGACCTGGGAGCAGCGAGTGATGAACGGCAACCCGCGTTACGACGCGAGCCAGGACATCCCTGACGTTCGCTATTCGCAGTTCGCCGAGCTGATCGGCCTCAAAGGCATTTACGTCGACAAGCCGAACGATTTGGCGGGCGCCTGGGAAGAGGCATTATCAGCCGATCGGCCGGTCGTCCTCGAAGTGAAGACCGATCCCGAGATCGCACCCTTGCCGCCGCACATCAGCTTCAAGGAAGCGAAGGGCTTCATGATGTCGATGGCCAAGGACGACGATGCCGGCCACGTCATCAAGGACACCGCGCGGCAGGTCGTCAACGCCGTGCTGCACAAGCAGGATGCGGACTAGTTGCGCGGCGCCTGCCGCCGGTAGCTCAACGCTTCTGCGACGTGAATCCGGCCAACCTGGTCCGCGCCGGCGAGGTCCGCGATCGTGCGCGAGACTCGAAGCACGCGATGAAAGCCGCGCGCCGAGAGCCGCATTGCGGCGGCCGCGTCGGCGAGCAGCTTGCGGCCGGGCTCGTCGGGCGTCGCTACACGATCGAGCAGCTCGCCGTCCGCTTCGGCGTTGGTCCGTGGTCCATGGCCATTGTAACGCTCTGCTTGGACGTGCCGTGCTGCGGCAACCCGTGCGGCAACCTGGGCACTGCCTTCCGCCGGTGGCGGAAGCGTGAGGTCAGCGGCGGAAACGCCGGGCACCTCGACATGCAGATCGATACGGTCGAGCAAAGGCCCGGAGACCCGCGCCTGATAGTCGGCGGCGCATCTCGGAGCGCGGCTGCAAGCCAGCGCCGGATCCCCGAGGTGGCCGCAGCGGCAGGGATTCATCGCTGCCACCAGCTGGACGCGCGCGGGGAAGGTCACGTGGGTGTTGGCGCGCGCCACGCTGACATTGCCGGTCTCGAGCGGCTGCCTCAGGGAGTCGAGCACGGGCCGCTGGAACTCCGGCAGCTCGTCCAGGAACAGAACGCCGAGGTGAGCCAGGCTGATCTCGCCGGGCCGGACCCTGAGGCCTCCGCCGACGAGAGCCGGCATGGACGCGCTGTGGTGGGGCGCGCGGAAAGGCCGTCGACGCCGAATCTTGCCACCGTTGAGCTCACCGGCGACCGACGCCACCATCGATACTTCGAGGGCCTCGCTTGGCTGCAGCGGCGGAAGGATCCCGGGCAGGCAGGCGGCGAGCAGCGACTTTCCCGACCCCGGGGGCCCGCTCATCAGGAGGTTGTGCCCGCCGGCCGCAGCAATCTCGAGCGCCCGCTTGGCGACTTCCTGACCCTTGACCTGCGCGAGATCGGGCCCTCCGTCCGGTGGTTCCACTTCAGCCGTGAGAGGAGTTGTCACGAGGGCAGTTCCCTTGAGATGAGCGAGCAACGCCAGAAGGTCGGGAGCGGCAATTACGTCGAGTTCGCCGGCCCATGCCGCCTCGCTGCCCTGGGCAGCCGGGCAAATCAGCCCCTTGTCCATCGAAGAAGCATGGATCGCCGCCAGCAACACGCCCGGAGATGCGGCGATGCGACCGTCGAGACACAGCTCCCCGACGACGACATATTGCGACAGAGTCTCCGCGTCGGCAGCACCGATCGCCGCCAGCAGACCAAGCGCGATCGGCAGATCGTAATGCGAGCCTTCCTTGGGCAGGTCGGCAGGCGAGAGGTTGACGGTGATCACCTTCGGCGGAAGCGCTAGCCCGATGGAGGACAAAGCGGCCCGCACCCGTTCGCGGCTTTCGGCGACCGCTTTGTCCGGCAGGCCGACCACGGCGAACCGCGGCAGGCCCGCCGAAAGCTGGACCTGCACCTCCACCGCGCGGGCTTCCAGGCCGAGGTAGGCGACGGTGGCGATGGTCGCGGCCATCAGGCGCAACCCCGCGAATACGCAACTCCGGTCAGAATTCCCCCCTAGCTCGGCGCGGGGGGCGTAGCGCGTCGGGACGGCCTGCCGCAAGCCGCTTGCGCGAAACGCCACGCGTGGCCACATCACGGCGAATGTTGACGCGTGATCAGTGGCGCAAATTCATGGACCAGCCCTGGGTCGAATGGGGGCTGTTCGCGCTCGGCGTGGTCTTGGTCGTTCTCGGCTTCGTCCTCGCGCCGCTGCCCGGACCCGGCGGAATCTTCTTCATCGCGCCGGGACTCGCGCTGATCCTCAAGACCAGCATGTGGGCCAAGCGCCATTATGTACGATTCAAGCGCTGGCAGCCGAAGGCCGGCCGCTGGACGGACTGGGCGCTCCAGCGCCGCTCGGCCAAGAGGCGAGAGGCGATCCGCAAGGCCGAGGATCCGGGCGCCGCAAGTTGACTTGGGAAGACGCTTCCACTATCGGCGCGCACGACAGCGGCTGCCTCTTTGGGCGGCCCTTTTTCATTTAGTATTTGAGGCATGAGCGATGAAGCGCACCTTCCAGCCGAGCAATCTGGTCCGCAAGCGTCGGCACGGGTTCCGCAGCCGCATGGCGACGCCGGGCGGTCGCAAGGTGCTGAACGCCCGCCGCGCCCGCGGCCGCAAGAAGCTCAGCGCCTAAGCACGATCAGCAAGCGCGCGGACTTCCTTGCCGCCAACAGCGGCAGGCGCGCGTCCACGCCCGGTTTCATCCTGCTCGTCCGCGATCGTGAGGATCGGGACCCGACGATGCGCGTGGGCTTCACCGTCACCAAGAAGATCGGCGGCGCCGTCGTGCGCAACCGGATGAAGCGGCGGTTCCGGGCACTCGCCCGCGAGATTGTGCCGACCAAGGGCTTTCCCGGCGCCGATCACGTGATGATCGGCCGCGCGGGGGGGATCGAACGGGAGTTCGGCCTGCTGCGATCCGAACTCGCGGACGCGCTCGACGGTCTTCGCAAATGATCGCCCAGTTCATGATTCTGGTTGCGAAGGCGTGGCAGAAAGGGCCCTCGCAAATCCTTCCGCCGAGCTGCCGCTACCAGCCGAGCTGCTCGGCCTATGCGATTACGGCAATCCAACGCTATGGCGCTGCCCGTGGCGGCTGGATGGCGCTGAAACGCATCGGCCGCTGCCACCCGTGGGGCGGCCAAGGCTACGACCCGGTACCGTGAGGATCTCGACCAAGTGAACGACAGCAAGAATTTGATCCTCGCGGTGGTGCTGAGCGCGCTCGTGCTGCTCGGTTGGACGTGGGCCGCGAACAAATATTTCCCAACCTCGAACCCGCAGAGCACGCGCGTCGAGAACGGCCGGCAGCAGCCCCTGCCGCAGCCTCAGGTGCAGCCGGCTCCTTCGACACCGAAGACGCTGCAAAACCGCGGACTGGTGCTCGCCTCCACCCCGCGCGTGAGGATCGACACGCCCTCGCTGAAAGGTTCGATCAACCTCAAGGGTGCGCAGATCGACGACCTGCTGCTCGTCCGGCAGAAGCAAACGATCGGCGTGGATTCGCCGCCGGTGCGGCTGCTTTCGCCGCTCGGCGCTCCGGGGGCTTATATCGCGGAGTTCGGCTGGACCGCGCAGGGCGCTCAAGCCCCTGATCTCAGCACCGTCTGGACGGCCGACGCTTCGACGCTCACCCCCGCTCACCCCGTCACTCTGACGACGCAAATGCCGGATGGCGTTCGCTACCAGATCAAGCTCTCGGTCGATGACGGCTACCTGTTCACGGTCCGGCAGAGCGCGACGAACGGTTCCGGCAATCCTGTGCTCCTGCGCCCGATCGGCCTGGTCAGCCGCGGCACCAAGTCCACGGACCCGTCGACGTGGACCAACCACGTCGGACCGATCAGCGTCTTCGGGGGCAAGGCCGATTACGACGTCAACTGGAAGGACCTCGACGAGAAGGGGGACCGGACCTTCCCGAACGTCACCGGCTGGCTCGGCTTCACGGACAAATATTGGCTGACGGCGCTCGTTCCCGGCAATGCGCCCATGAGCGCCGACTTCCGGCGGTCCCCGAGCGGCGGATACCAGGGCGATTACGCGCTTGCGCCGCTAACGGTCGCGCCGGGACAGACCGTAACAACGCAGGCTCGCCTGTTCGCCGGCGCCAAGGAAAAGGCCTGGCTCGACCGCTACGAGGATTCCGGCATCACGAAGCTGTCCAAGTCGATCGACTGGGGCTGGTTCGAATTCTTCATGCGGCCGATCTTCGATCTTCTGATCTTCCTGTTCCATGCGACCGGCAATTTCGGAGTGGCGATCATCTGCCTGACGCTGATCGTGCGCGCGATCCTGTTCCCGATCGCCCAGAAGCAGTTCCAGTCGATGGCCGCGATGCGCAAGGTCCAGCCGAAGCTGAAGGCGATCCAGGAGCGGTTCAAGGAAGACAAGCAGCGGCAGCAGCAGGAAATCCTGAAGCTGTATCAATCGGAGAAAATCAATCCGGCGGCGGGCTGCCTCCCGATCCTGCTCCAGATCCCGGTCTTTTACGCCCTCTACAAGGTGCTGCTCGTTTCGGTCGAAATGCGACACCAGCCGTTCGTGCTGTGGATCAAGGACCTATCGGCTCCCGACCCGCTGACGCCGGTGAACCTGTTCGGGCTGTTGCACTTCGCGCCGCCGGCCTTCCTTGCGATCGGCGTGCTGCCGATCCTCGTCGGTGCTTCCCAGTGGCTGACGATGAAGCTCAACCCGCAGCCGATGGACCCGGCGCAGGCGCAGGTCTTCGCGATCATGCCCTGGTTCCTTGTGTTCATCATGGCCCCGTTCGCGGCCGGACTGCAGCTCTATTGGCTCACCAACAATATCCTGACACTCGCACAGCAATGGTGGCTGTACCGCAAGTACGGGTTGCATCTCTCGGACACACACCCGGTTCACACATGATGCGGCGGCCGGCCCTGGAGCTCGAGGAGCGCGCGCGGAAGCTGTTCGCGGGTCCGATCGAGTTCTTGAAGTCCGCGCCGGAGCTCAAGTTCCTCCCCGATCCGGAGGCGCCGGAGATCGCGTTCGCCGGCCGCTCCAACGTCGGCAAGAGCTCGCTCCTCAACGCGCTGACGAACCGCAATGGGCTCGCGCGTACGTCGAACACTCCGGGCAGGACGCAGGAGCTGAATTTCTTCGACGTCGGATCGCCGCCGCAGATCCGGCTGGTCGACATGCCCGGCTATGGCTTTGCCGAGGCTCCGAAGGATCTTGTGAAGCGCTGGCGCTTCCTCGTGAACGACTATCTGCGCGGCCGCGCGGTCCTCAAGCGAGCCCTCGTCCTCGTCGATTCCCGGCACGGCCTGAAGGACGTGGACCGCGAGGTAATGCGGATGCTCGACGATGCGGCGGTCAGCTATCACATCGTCCTCACAAAGGGCGACAAGGTGAAGCCGTCCGCACTCGGCGCGATCTACGAGACTACGATGGTCGAGGCTGCAAAACATCCCGCCGCGCACCCCTCCATCTTCACCACGTCGAGCGAAACCGGTAGCGGGATCGCAGAGTTACGAACCGCGATCCTCGAAGCGGCAACCACCTAGGGGCGGACACTTGCTCAAGCTGATCATCGGCAACCGGGCCTATTCCAGCTGGTCCATGCGCGGCTGGCTCGCCTGCAAGCAATCGGGCGAGGAATTCGAGGAATATGTCGTCCCCATGTTCGATGCCGACTGGGAGAAGCGCCGCGAGGGCGACGAGTTCGCCCCTTCGCTGGGCAAGGTGCCGATCCTATGGGACGGCGAGATCGTCGTCTGGGACAGCCTGGCGATCATCGAATTCCTCGCCGACCGCTACGGAACCGCACTCTACTGGCCGGAGGACGAGGGAGCCCGAGGAATGGCGCGGTCGATGGCCGCGGAGATGCATTCGGGTTTCGCCAACCTGCGCCGCGAGCTTCCGATGAACGTGCGCAAGAGCTTCCCGGCGAGGGAATTGCGTGACGACGTGGCCGAGGAGATCAATCGCATCCTCCAGCTTTGGGCCCAGGCGCGGGCGCGTTTCGGCGGCACCGGTGATTTCCTGTTCGGCGACTGGTGCGCGGCCGACATGATGTACGCGCCAGTCGTCACTCGCCTGATCACCTACGGCGTATCGGTCCCCTCTTTCGCGGGGGTCTACATGAAGGCGGTGCTGTCGCATCCGCACGTCGCCGAGTGGATCGACAAGGCTCAGGACGAGCCCTGGGTCATTGAACAGTACGAAGTGGCCTGACGATCAGGCGGGGCGCGTCGTCTCGCCGTAGGGCGTGCCGTCTTTGTGAGCGTAAGTTCCCTCCGGCGTGAACATCAGATCGATGTCCGAATAGCCGCCTCCGGTGTTCGTCCCGCCGCCGACCACGATGAACTCGCAGTCGCTGTCGCCGTCGTTGCGAAGATGGTGGCCGTTTGTGCTGCCCTTGGGCCAGGCGGCGCAATCGCCTGCGCGAAGCAGCGTCCGGCCGCCGTCCTCGACGAGCACAGCCTCGCCCGATAGCATCACCAGGAACTCGTCCTCGCCGTCATGCCAGTGGCGCTGCGACGACCAGGCGCCCGGCTTCAGCGTGACGTGACTGACCCCGAAATCCGTAAGGCCAGTGGCGGGTGCAAGACGGCGGTACCAGCGGCCGCGCACCTCTTGATTGAAGGGAGGCGGGTATCCGGTGCGATTCACCTGTTCGATGGAATCGAGATCGATCTTGGGCATGTGCGCGTCCCCATGGCTGCCCTCACAGCCGACCCGCCGTTGATTGAATTCGGCCCCTGCAGTCAAGCTGCCTTTGAAGCGAGTTGGCGCCAGATCTCCGCATAGGCTCGCGCCATTCTCTCGAACGTAAAGTTGTCGGCGATTCGCTGGCGAGATGCGTCACGCCTACGCTGCCACTCCGCCGGGTGCAGCGACCGCTCGCGCCAGGCTTCAACAATGGCGTCAGAGAGCTTCTGCGGAGACCCTGACGGAACGACCCATCCTTCATCGCCGACGATTGCCGCGGCGTCGCCGGCGTTGGTGACGACATTGGGCGTGCCGGACAGCATCGTCTCGGCGACGACATTCGGAAATGCCTCGCTGCGGCTCGAGAGGACGTGCAGATCAACCGCCCGGGCGAGGTCAGGGATGTCGCTGCGAGCGCCGAGCGGATGCGCCAAGTCCTCGCACCGGGCATCCCGGATTGCGGCGGCGAGCTCGTCATTGTGCACATCAAGTCCACGGCCGATCAGGAGACAGCGCAGCGGCACGCCTTGACCCGCAGCGAGACCGACCGCGTGGAGGAGCGTCGGAATGTCCTTGTGGGAGTGCCAGCGGGCGATGCAGCCGACCGCAAAAACATCATCGCCGAGGCCAAGCTCCCGCCGGGTCGAAGCTCGGTCATCGGCATCGGGCCGGAAGGCGGATTGGTCGTAGCCGTTCGGGATGACGGCGTTTGCAACGTGCGAGTACCCAAGTCTTGCATGCAATCTGGATGAATGGTCCGAGCAGTTTACGACGAAATCTGCGAGCTTCCGCACCGCAGCGCCGCCGGCATAGGCGCAAAGGCGCGACGGCAGGCCGACGCGATCGAAGCTCGAGTTGTGGATGCTCCAGACGACAGGAATTCCGCTCCGCTTGGCGACAAGCGAGCTGACCATGTTCGCGAAGTACATCCATGACTGGATCACGTCCGGATCGACTTGCGCGAGAACCCTGCGCAAAGCCCGCAGACGTCCGAGCGCGGTCAATGGCGAGCTCATGCCGAGGTGGTGGACCGTGATTCCCTGCTCGGTGAGCCGCGAGCTGTACCAGTCGGGTTCCCCGAGGCAGATTACATGTTGCTCGACGCCCGGCAGCGCGTGCGTGGCCAGCCGATAGAGCAGAGTCTCCGCACCACCCAGCTCGAGGCCGCCGATGACATGCGCAATTCGGAGAGGCCGGGCCATCAGCGCGCCGCCACTTCGGCAAGCGCCTTCAAGTAAGCGTCGACGACGATCTGCTCGTCGAACTCGCGCTCCACCTTCTCGCGGGCGGCATGTCCAAGAGCCCGCTGTTGCTCGGGCGATGAAAGCGCAACGCGCTCCATGGCCGCGGCAAGTGAAGCAGCGTCGCGCGGCTTGCACAGCGCGCCGGTCACACCCTCTTCCACCACTTCGCGGCAGCCGGCGACGTCGGTGCCGATGAGTGGCTTGCCCATCGCCGCGCCTTCGAGAAGCGCGCGCGACATGCCTTCGCGGTAGCTCGGAAGCACGACCGCCGTGGCCTCGCGGATGAACGGCCGGACGTCGGCGTGCTCGCCGACATGCTCGATCAGGCCTTCATCGATCCAGCTCTCGAATTCGGCCGCGCTGACGGAGGTAGGATTGCCCGCATCCGGATTGCCGAGGATCTGGAAGCGCACCTCGGGCATACGCGCGCGGAGCAGCCGCACCGCATCGATATATTCCCCGATGCCCTTGTCGCGGATCGCCCTACCGATGAACAGGAAACGCGGCGCGCCCCCGGGCTCGTGAGGCTCCGGTCTGAACTGCTGCAGGTCGATGCCGGAACCCGGGATCACCGCGCCCTGGTCCGGACGGACTATCCCTTCGCCGACGAAAATCCGCCGATCCTCCTCATTGTGAAAGAAGACTCGGTGCGAGCGCTTGAACGCCCATCGGTACAGTTGCGCCGTAACCCGCCACATCAGGCGATGGGACAGGAAGGTCGTGCCGAGGCCGGTGACGTTGTTGACTGCGGAAACCTTGGCCAACCGTGCCGCCACTGCCCCGTAGACGTTCGGCTTGATCGTGAAGCCGCAATAGGCCGCCGGACGAATCTTCCGCAAGGCAACGAGATAGCGGATCACTAATCCCATGTCGGCGAGGGGGTTCATCCCCGATCTCGCCATTGGCATGTCATGGACCTCGATGCCGCGCCTGCGCAGTTTGGGGGCACTAGAGTCCGCCGGAGCGAAGACGGCCACGCGGTAGCCGGCGTGCTCCAGGCCTGCGATCAGCGCAGACCGGAAGTTGAGTATGTTCCAGCAACTGTTGGCCGACAGCACGACGATCGGCCGTCGATCATCGCTCCACGACACTTAGCGGCCGACCGTCGGGACTCCGAACCAGGGCTTGGAGGCGAGATCGGTCTGCGCTTCGCTGGTTTGCGGGACGATGATGCGAAGCCTGCGGCGGGCAAAGTCGATGGAGACCTTCTTGAACGCACGCATTGCGTTCATGCCGAGAAGGATCGCCGGCCTGTCATCGAGATTGAGTTGGTGGAACGTGTGGGCGGGGGCAAAGACCACCGCCAGGTTCCGCAATCCCACTCCTCCGATCTCGAGGTTGCGCAGGAACATATAATCGCCGGTGAGCTTGTCGCCGGTGACCGAGAGCAGATTGACCGGATAGGTTTGCGGCAGCAGGTCGTTGCGCCGGAGGACCTTCCGGAGCGCCTCGTTGCCGATCGTCACTTGCGATCCGGTGTCCACGACGACGACAATGTGGCGCCCGTTCGCGGTTGCATCGGTAACGATGAGGCGGCCGTTCTTCCGGCGCGCCTCGACGACAATCGTGCCGGGCTCCTCACGGAAATCCGGCGTGTTGGCCGGCACCACTGCCATTGTCTGGGACTGGAAATCGAATTCGACGCGCTGCAGCGCCAGGGAATCGGTCCCGAGGATCCCGTCCGCACCGATATTCTCGCTCTCCAGCAGCGGCGCTTCGATTTTCTTCACCGCTTTGCGAGTCAGCTGCAACTCGGGAAGCGTTGCCGTTGCCACCATCGAAACGCCGGTCGTGCTGTGAAGCTGACCGCTCTGTCCCGCAGCGAGGTTGAGCCGCGAAGCGAGCTCGCGCGAAATCGCGGTACGATTGGCTCCGGTATCGACAATGAACCGGAACGGACCGGCGCCGGAAAGCCGGACCGGGACCGTCATCCGGCTGTACATCTCGTTGCGGAAACGGACGTCTTCGGTCTGATCCGTCTTGTTGACGGCCTGGGCTGTTCCCGGCGGGGGCACGGACGAGGGGGGCACCTGAGCCGACGCCGGCCAGCTCGCGCCCAGAGCAGCGGCGGAAATCAGCAATGAACGTCGAAGCATGCCCACCTCCGGAAGCGAGTCTACGCCCGCCCGGAGCGCTGGGCAATTGCATCCAAGATGGTCCGGTTGGAACCAACTGGTAATCGAACAATGAATAGTTCCGTCGTCGTGGGGCGGCCCGGCTTCGGTCGGGGCCGATGAGCGATGTCTGCTTTATCGGAGCTTCCATGCTGGACGACGAACAACCGGTCGAAACCACGCTTTATTCCCTTGCAACCCTCCCGCCGGGAATCCCCGAGCGCCGCCACAACGAGCGGCACATGTCATTGCTCAGGGTTGGCTCGCTCCTGGTCCACGACCGGCGCGAGTTGTGCCTCATTCGAAATATCTCCGCCGGCGGCATGCTGATCCGCGTCTACTCGGCCATCACGAGGGGAACACGCGTATCGATCGAGCTCAAGCAGGGTGAGCCCGTTTGGGGCACTGCGCTGTGGGCCAAGAACCAGCTGGTAGGCATCGGCTTTGATAGGCCGATCGACATATTGTCCCTAATCACCACGCCGCCGAACTCCCCGCGCCCACGCATGCCGCGTCTGGAGGTCCGGTGCGTCGCCTCCGTGCGCGACGGCGCCGTCGTCCACCGCTCGCGGGTCGTAAATATTTCCCAAGGGGGTCTCAGGGTCGAAGCGCCGAACGGTCTCCCCGTCGCAGCGCAGGTCACGGTTTCTCTCCCCGGCCTTCCGCCGGCGCAGGGAGTCGTTCGCTGGAATGACGGAGACTCATGCGGCATCACCTTCAACCACGTGCTCGCGCTGCCGCAATTGGTCGCCTGGGTCGGGGAGCAGCAGGAGCGAAAGCGCGCGGCCGGCTAGGTCCGCCGAAGCAGCAACATCAGGTTGTTCGCCGGCATCGCGCGGGTCTGCTCGAGCTTCAGTCCCCTCTGCGCAGCAGCAGCCGCGAAATCCTCGACGCTCCGAAGTCCCCATTCGGCGTCGCGAGCGCGCAAATTCTCGTCAAACTCGAGATTGCTCGGCGCCGTTTCGATCGCGTTGCTGATCCATGGGCCGTACAGGATCAATGGCGCGCCTTCCGGCAAGATTCGCGCCGCTCCATCCAGAAGACCGAGGGCAGAAGCCCATGGGCTGATGTGCACCATGTTGATGCTGAGCACCGCGGCCGCCCGATCTATCGGCCAAGCCGGCTGAGATGCGTCGATCGCAAGCGGCCGGCGGATGTTCCCGGCGCCCGAGGCCGCTACCCACGCACCGATCGAGGCAAGCGCGTCTGAATGAATGTCGCTCGGCTGCCATTCCAGTGCCGGGAAGTGCTCGGCGAAATAGACGACATGCTCCCCCGTACCGCTCGCAATCTCGAGGACAAGGCCGCTCTCGGGTAGCCACTCACGCAGCACTTCGGCGATCGGTTCGCGATTGCGTAACGCTGCCGGCGCCGAGCGGCGGAGCCCGTCGGAAGGAGCTTCATAGAAACGGCGTCGGTCACCCATTTTCGAGCAGGCGGCGCGCCCGGAGATACAGCTCGAGCCGCGTCGCGCTGAGCAGGCCGAGAGCAAAGCCGATGAACGCGTCGGTCATCAGCATTGCTGCGCTGCCCGGATGAGCCGCAGCCGTCTCGCCGAAGATCATTCGCGCTCCGAGCTTCAGAACGACCAGCGCCACGAGCAACAGCATGGCCAAGGGGGACGCCTGCTGCATGAGCTTGCCTGTCTCGGCGTTCCACTCGATCCGGATCAGCTTGGCGCGGTGCCAGCCCACTACCGCGCCGGCCACGATCCCTGCGGCGATCAGCGACCAGCCGCCTGCCGTCGGCGGCAATGCGAACAGCATGGAGGCAATCAATGCGAGGTAGACGACCGGGATCACCCACAAGGTGCCGACGTTCAGCGGCCGCTCCCGGCTCATCGATCGCAGGCGAAGCGCAACGATCGCGCCGATGATCACGAACGGCAGCAATGCCGTCAGCCAATTGCCCCCGTGCGCATTCATGAACGCCCCCTCTTACTCGGCAGCCTGCGCCGGCTCAGGATCCTTGTAGACCAGCACAGGCTTCCTTGCTGCGAGCGTCTCGTCAAGCCGCCGCCGGGGCGCGTGGACGGGGGCAGCCTTGAGACTCTGGTCGCCCGCTTTGGCTCGCTTGCCGATGGCCCGGACCGCGTGGATGAACTGGTCGAGACTGGCCCTGGCCTCCGTCTCGGTCGGCTCGACCAGCATCGCCCCGTGCACCACCAGCGGAAAGTACATCGTCATCGGGTGGAAGCCCTCGTCGATCAGCGCCTTGGCGAGATCGATGGTGCTGATGCCGGCCTCGAATCCGCGATCCGAGAAGATCGCCTCGTGCATGCATGGGCCGCTCTTGGCGAACGGCGCGTCCAGCACGTCCTCAAGGCTGCGCAGGATGTAGTTGGCATTGAGCACCGAATCCTCGGCAACCTGCTTCAATCCATCCGCGCCGTGGCTGAGGATGTACGCGAGGGCGCGCGTGAACATGCCCATCTGGCCGTGGAAGGCGACCATCCGGCCGAAAGCCTTCGGGTGTTCGTCGCCGGACGATTCCTCCTCGACGATCTTGAAGCTGCCGTCGGGATATTTCGCCGCGAAGGGCAGCGGGCCATAGGGCGACAGCGCCTCCGAGAGGACGACGGGCCCGGACCCGGGCCCTCCGCCGCCGTGCGGGGTCGAGAAAGTCTTGTGCAGGTTGATGTGCATCGCGTCGATGCCGAGGTCGCCTGGCCGAACCTTGCCGACGATCGCGTTGAAGTTCGCGCCGTCGCAATAGACGAACGCACCCGCGCCATGCACCGCGTCGCTGATCGCCTTCATGTCGGGCTCGAACAACCCGCAGGTGTTCGGGTTCGTGATCATCACCGCGGCGACGTCTGGACCGAGCCGCGCCTTGAGCGCTTCGAGATCGACGCGGCCGGCGGCGTTGGCGGGAATGTTCTCGACGCGATAACCGGCGAAAGCAGCCGTAGCGGGATTCGTTCCGTGGGCGCTCTCCGGAACCAGCACGACCTCGCGCTTGTCACCGCGCGCTTCCAGCGCTGCACGAATGCAGAGCAGGCCGCACAGCTCGCCATGCGCTCCTGCTTTCGGGCTCATCGCCACCCCATGCATGCCGGTGAGGTCGAGTAGCCAGAACGCCAGTTCGTTAATCACCTGCAAAGCGCCCTGCACCGTCTCCTGCGGCTGGAGCGGATGGACGTCGGCGAATCCCGGCAGGCGAGCGACCTTCTCGTTGAGCCGCGGATTGTGCTTCATCGTGCACGAGCCGAGCGGAAAGAGGCCGAGATCGATCGCATAATTCTGCCGCGACAGGCGCGTGTAGTGGCGGATCATTTCCGGCTCGCTGAGGCCCGGTAGGTCGATCGGGCGCGAACGCTCGAGGCCGCCTAGGCGCGATGCAACATTCGGAGCTTCGGCGAAATCCACTCCGGTCTGCTCGATCGAGCCGATCTCGAACAGCAAAGGCTCTTCGAGCATCAGCGCGCGGTTGCCGGTCACGGTCTGCGCTTCGCCCTTTTCATTGGCGGGAGTGGACGGCCGCCAGCCCGATGGATTGACGGTCATTGGACCACCTCCCGGAGGGCGGCTTCCAGTGCAGCGATATCCTCATCGCTGGTCGTTTCGGTGACTGCCACGACCAATCCGTTTTGCAGTGCGTCCACGCCCGGATAGAGACGGCCGAGCGAGACGCCTCCGAGCACTTCCCTCTCGACGAGCGCGTGAACGGCGGGCCTTGCCTCGACGGGGAGCTTCAGCGTGAATTCGTTGAAGAAGCTGTCGTTGACGAGTTCCACGCCCGGAATTGCCGAGAGCCGCTCGGCCGCTTCGCACGCGCGCGCGTGATTCAAGGACGCGAGCTGCCGCAACCCCTTCTCCCCGAGGAGCGTCAGATGCGCAGTGAAGGCCAGGGCGCAAAGTACCGAGCTGGTGCAAATGTTGGAAGTCGCCTTCTCGCGCCGGATATGCTGCTCGCGCGTCGAGAGCGTCAGGACGAAGCCACGTTTGCCTTCCGCATCGACCGTTTCCCCGGCGAGGCGGCCCGGCATCTGGCGAACATGCTTCTCACGGCAGGCGAACAGGCCGACATAGGGGCCCCCGAACTGCAGGCCGACACCGATGCTCTGGCCTTCGCCGACAACGATGTCCGCGCCCATCTCGCCGGGCGAGCGGATTGCGCCCAGCGCGACCGGCTCGGTGACGACCGCGATCAGCAAGGACCCTGCCGCATGTGCCGCTTCGGCGATCGGCGTCAGATCGGTGATGCGGCCGAGGATGTCAGGGTACTGGACCACCACTGCGCTGGTCTCACCGTCGATGGCCGAGATCAGGCGCTCGGCATCCGTCTCGGCAGTCAGCTCCGGCAGCGAGGTCTGGAGCTGGTCCTCGGTGAACTTCGCCATCGTCTTGGCCACGCTGACGTAATGCGGGTGCACGCCGGACGAGATGATCGTCTTTCGCCGCCGCGTGATGCGGTGGCCCATGACAATCGCTTCCCACATCGCGGTCGAGCCGTCGTACATCGAAGCGTTCGCAACCTCGCAGCCGAACAGCCGCGCAACCTGCGTCTGGAACTCGAACAGCATCTGCAGCGTGCCCTGCGCGATCTCGGGCTGGTAGGGCGTGTAACTGGTCAGGAACTCGCCGCGCTGGATGATGTGGTCGACGCTCGCCGGGATATGGTGTCTGTAGGCGCCGCAGCCGAGGAAGAAGGGCACGTCGCCCGCGACCATGTTCTTGCGTGACAGCGCGCTCATGTGCCGCTCGACGGCCATTTCGGAGGCATGCATTGGCAGACCCTCGATCGGGCCCTTCAGCCGCACCTCTTCGGGCACGTCGCCGAACAGTTCGTCGATCGAGCCGGCGCCGATGACCCGCAGCATCTCGCTGCGGTCGCTGTCGCTCAACGGCAGATAACGCATCAGTTTGGCTTCCTCATGATGAAGCGAAGTCGGACATAATCGGCGACGTTTGAGCCCACGCGGTCGGCCACGGCGGCGCCGATCTCGGACCGCTCGTCCTCCGGCACGCCGGCGCGGTCGAGCCAGCCGCGCCGGAAGGTCGTCACCCACTGGGAAACGCCATGTTCGATCGGCGTCGGGCGCTCGATCAAGCGGGCGTCGATCTGCTCGAAGCCCGCTGCCTCGTAGACTGCCGAGAACTCCTCCGGCGAGGGGTACCAGTTGCCGGCTTCCACCGGCGGAACGTAACCGCGGATGATCAGCTCCTCGTCGAGCGCGTCGCGAAGCTTCTTGAGGTTGGCCTCGCCGCCCATCTCCCCGGCGAAGCGGCTGCCGGGCTTCAGCGCACGGAAGATGGCACGGGCTGCCTGTTCCTTCTCCCGCACCCAATGAAGCGTTGCGTTCGAGAACGCCGCGTCGAACTCGGCGTTGAACGGCATATCCACGACGCCAAGCTGGATTGCGTCCAGGCCCTTGGCGCGGGCAGCAGCGATCATCTGCGGTGAATTGTCGATGCCCACCACGGTCGCGCCACGCTCGATGAGCTGCTTCGTCAGCGTGCCGTCGCCGCATCCGACGTCGAGGATCCGCTCGCCGCGCTGCGGGTCGAGCAGGTCGACCGCGGCGCCGCCGAGCAAGGCGACGAACGCGCCGACGCGGGCGTAATCGCCTGCATCCCACTTACTGGTCGAGGAGGCCTGATCGCTCAAAGCGTCTTGATCCACTCGCGATAGGCGCCCTCGTCCATGAGACCGTCGAGCTCGCCCGGGTTGTCGAGCTTGAGCTTGAAGAACCAGCCCTCGCCTTCCGGATCGCTGTTGATCAGCGCCGGGTCGTCGGCGACCGCCTGGTTGCCCTCGATCACTTCACCCGAGACCGGCGCATAGACGTCCGACGCAGCCTTCACCGACTCGACGACGGCGGCGTCCTGCCCCTTGCTGAGGCGGCGGCCGGCATCCGGGACCTCGGCGAAGACGATGTCGCCGAGCGCTTCCTGCGCATGGTTCGAAATGCCGACCGTCGCCGTGTCGCCATCGATCCGGATCCATTCATGCTCTTTGGTGAAATACAGCGACATCAGGCGGCTCCCTTGCGGTGATAACGGTGGGGCACAAACGGCATCGGGGTGACGCGAGCGTCGAACAGCTTGCCGCGCTGCTCGAGCTTCAGTGCCGTGCCCGGCTCGGCGAAGGTGATCCCGACATAACCCATGGCGATCGGGCGCTGCAGCGAGGGCGAGAAGCCGCCGCTGGTGATGCGGCCGACCTCATTACCTTCGCCAGTCAGGACCAAAGCGCCTTCGCGGACCGGCTGGCGACCGTCGACCTCGAAGCCGACGCGAAGCACGGGCGGGCCATTCGCAAGCTCGGCAAGGATCCGCTCCGCTCCCGCGAAGCCGCCGTCGGCCCGGCGGCGCTTGTTGATCGCGAAATTCAGTCCGGCCATCACCGGCGTCGTCCGGTCATCAAGATCGTGCCCGTAGAGCGGTAGCCCCGCCTCGAGGCGGAGCGAATCCCTCGCACCAAGACCGATCGGCTTCACCCGCTCGTCGGCGACGAGCCAGTTGGCCAGCTGTTCCGCTGCCGCCGCAGGAATGGAAATCTCGAACCCGTCCTCGCCCGTGTAGCCGGAGCGGCTGATCCACAGCGGGTGGCCGAAAGCGTTGAATGGCCCGGCCTGCATGAAGCTGAGCTCGGCGACCCCCGGAATCGCTTCGTCGAGAACCTCCGCCGCGCGTGGTCCCTGCAGCGCAAGAAGCGCCTGCTGGGTCATGTGATCGATGATGATGTCGGGGGAGACGCGATTCCGCAGCTGGTCGATGTCGCTATACTTGGTCGCGCCGTTGACCACGACATAGAAGTCGTCGCCGCGGCGGGTCGCCATGAGGTCGTCTATGATCCCGCCGTCCTCGTTCAGAAGCAGCGAATATTTCGGCGTCATGTCCTTCGCGTCGCGGAAATCGCCCGGCATCAGCCGCTCGAGCGCACCGTCCACAGCGCGACCGTGGATGAACAGCTGGCCCATGTGGCTGACGTCGAACAGCCCGGCGCTTTCGCGAGTCCACAGGTGCTCGGCCATGATGCCTTCGTACTGGACGGGCATTTCATAGCCCGCGAACGGTACCATCCGAGCACCCTGCGAGCGGTGCCATTGATCGAGCGGGAGCTTGTCGAGCTGCTGCGGCTGCGGGGCGATCCCTTCGCCGCCCTGCGGGTCGCCGCTGTACGGCGTTCCCCGGGCCTGGGTCTCGTCGGTCGGACCTGAATGGACTTCACGGCTCATCAAAGCGCTCCTTGGGCGGTCAAGCGACAGCCTCCACCCCTCCCGGTTTCGGTCCGCCGCCCCCGTCTGTCCCTAGCGCCTGAGAGCTTTGCCCCTTCGGCGGCCCGCCTCTGCAATACGCAACGGCGGACTCTTTCCAGACTGTCTGGCTCGCGCGGTCCTTGGGCCTGAGAGATTCCGGGGGCGGTTGCTCCTTCGGCGCCGCCAAGGCCTCCTGACGAAGACTCGGCGGTCTCTCCCGCGCAGCCATCCGGCAAGTTCCCCTGCCGGCGACGCGCGTGCCTTGGCCGCGCGCCGGAAAGGAGTCAACGCGAGTTTTCGCCGGTTCCCTAGCGGGTTGCGTTGTACTTGAGCTGGTCCTGCGTCAGCTGGAAGCCGACCAGATGCTCGAACGTCGCATTGGCGACCGCGGTGCGGACCGCGGGATCGGCGAGCGGATCGATCGCGGCTTGAGCCTCGCCGGCCTTGCGGGGACGAGTGAGAATACGGCGGACATTCTCCGGAAGAGTGGCGGTCGCTCGGTTGACCCGTACGACGGCCTGGACCTGCGTCTGGGCGTGGAAGTCGCCGGCGGCAAAGTTGAGCACCGCCTGGCCGACCTTCTTCGCCGCCACGTTCTGGCCGCCCTGCAAGGCGACGTCGAAATAAGGAAGCGCAACCTGCCGCGCCGCGGTGGCATCCCGCCGCAGTGCCGTGATCGTGAAGGTCGCAGTGGAAACCACGTCGTTGCCGACGTCCTGACAGTTCGTCCGCACCTGGGAGATCGCCGCCGTCACGTCGATCGCGCTCGCGTCGGTGCTGCTCGGCGGATTGAACAAGGTGATGTCGCCGGTGCCCGCAGGGATGCCCGCGATCGGACATGCGCTCCGGACCGAATATACTCCGCCGCCATTTTCGGCCGTGATGTCGCCGGAGTGGCGGCAGGCGCTGAGTAGGGTCACGGCGGCAATTGCAACGAGGCGGAGCTTCACGTGGGATGTGTCCTTACGAGGGCGAAATGCTGTTGGCGCGTTCATAGGAAGGGCCTTCTAAGCCTGCAAGCGATGCCTTACATGGCCTGCACGGTGGCTGAACTCCCTCGCCTTCGAGTCCTCATCGCCGCTCCGCGCGGCTTCTGCGCGGGCGTGGATCGCGCGATCCAGATCGTCGAGCTTGCGCTCGAGCGGTTCGGAGCGCCAGTCTATGTGCGCCACGAAATCGTCCACAATCGCTTCGTCGTCGAACGGCTCAAGAAAATGGGCGCGGTGTTCGTCGATGAACTGGACGAGGTTCCGGATGACCGCCCCGTCGTCTTCTCCGCGCACGGGGTTCCCAAGTCCGTCCCCGCCGAAGCCCAGGATCGCGGACTGACCTACGTCGATGCGACCTGCCCCCTGGTTTCCAAGGTTCACCGGCAGGCGCAGCGCCTGATCGAAGAAGGGCGGCACATCCTCTTCATTGGCCACGCCGGGCACCCCGAGGTGATCGGAACGTTCGGCCAGGTTCCTGCGGGCTCGATCACACTCATCGAGACGGTCGCGGACGTAGCGGACCTCAACATTTCGCAGACGGCAAATCTTGCCTTCCTCACGCAGACCACTCTTTCGGTGGATGACACGGCAGCGATCGTCGATGCGTTGAAGGTCCGCTTCCCGAACATCCGCGCGCCCCGGAGCGAGGACATCTGCTACGCCACCTCGAACCGGCAGGCGGCGGTAAAAGCCATTGCAGCCGAGTGCGACCGGATGCTGGTCATCGGCGCGCCGAACAGCAGCAATTCGCTTCGCCTCGCCGAGGTTGCGGAGCGGATGGGCGTGCATTCGCGGCTCATCGAACGCGCCAGCGACATCGATTGGGACTGGCTCGGCCGGCCGAGCACATTGGGAATCACCGCCGGAGCGTCGGCCCCGGAGGTTCTCGTCCGCGAGGTCGTCGACGCGCTTCGGCAGCGGTTCGATGTCAGCGAAGAGATCGCCGACCACACTGCGGAGCGCATGACCTTCAAGCTACCGCGCGAGCTCGTCGCCTGACCGAACTTCCGCTCGTCGAGATCTTCACCGACGGCGCCTGCCGCGGCAATCCCGGGCCAGGCGGTTGGGGGGTATTGCTGCGCACGGGAGCCAAAGAGCGCGAACTCTCGGGCGGCGAAGCCCTGACCACCAACAACCGAATGGAGTTGATGGCCGCGATCCAAGGGCTGGAAGCATTGAAGAAGCCGTGCCGGGTGCACCTCCATACCGACAGTCAGTATGTTCGCGACGGCATCACCCGGTGGATTCACAACTGGCAACGCAACGGGTGGCGCACCTCGGACAAGAAGCCGGTCAAGAACGCGGAGCTCTGGCAAGAGCTGCTCGAAGCGGCCGCTCCCCACCGCGTGGAATGGCATTGGGTGAAGGGCCATAGCGGGCACCCCGAGAACGACCGCGTCGACGCGCTCGCCTGCGAGGAGGCGGACCGGCAGCGCACATTACATCGGCTGTGATGAACTAAAGTTCACTTGTCCGCGGAGCCTCACGGGCATTTATCGGCGCTTCACCGACTCTCTCGTTCCCCCTGTTCGTTGAAAGCCGGTGGGGGGAGGCTCACACCGGCCTCCCCCGTCAGCTTAGCGAAATCGCGTCGGTGAAAAGTCGCGCGCATCGATGTGCGCGATGCTCGCGTGCGGCTTCGCGTCGAGCAGGAGCGAGGCCGCGAGCCTGCCCGCGGCCGGCGAGGTCTGGATCCCGAACCCGCCCTGTCCCGCGCACCAAAAGAAACCGGGGACTTCCGGATCGAATCCGTAAACGGGCACACGGTCGGGCGCGAAGCTCCTGAGACCGGCCCAGCTGCGCTCGACGCGCTCGATCGGCCAGTCGACGACCCCCTCGAAGCGATCGATGGCTGTCGCGATGTCGATCTCCTCAGGTGCGGCGTCGCACGGGTCGGTGTCGATCTCGTCATGCGGGCTCAGCCAGATCGACCGGTCGCCCTCCCCCTTGAAGTAGAAATGCCCATCCGAATCATTGACCAGCGGCAGATCCTTGAGCCCGCTTTGACCGACCCGAAGCTGGACCATCGTCCGTCGCTTGGGCGAAATCCCGAGAGCGCGGGCGCCGCACCTCTCCGCGACCAGGTCCGCCCAGGCACCCGCGGCGTTCACGAGAATCGCGGCCGTCGCCTCGGATCCGTCCGCAAGCGTCACTCGCCAATGGTCCCCGTCGCGCCGCGCGCTCATCAGCTGCGCCTTGGTCCGAAGGGTGCCGCCGCGGCTTCGGAACCGCTTGAGGAATGCCGCGTGCAGGGAGGCGACGTCAATGTCGGCGCACCCGGGCTCGAACAATGCCCTGACCCAGGCCGTCTTGATTCCGGGCACGATCCGCTCGAGCTCGTCGCGGTCCACGCGGCGGGAGCTCACTTCGGCAGGCAATTCGGGCCAGTCGCCGCGCGACAAATGCAAAGCGCCGCGTTCATGGAGAAAGCTGCGATCGGCAAAATCTTGCGGCGGATTGTGCAGGAACTCGGCTGACGCGGTGGACAGCTGGGCGACGACCTGACCGCCATAGCTTTCCAGGAAGAAGGCGGCTGAGCGTCCGGTGGAATGATAGCCGCACTGTTCCTCGGCCTCGACAATCAAGCTATTGCATTTCCCCGCGATTTCGGCTCCGACACTGGCTCCGGCGATGCCGCCGCCCACGATCAAAATGTCCAAGTTAATCATTCGCCTGTCAGCCTTTTGGCTGCGCGGTTACGAATTGGAAAGCCGCACCGTCTAGAGCCTCACGTCATGTTCAATTCCGCATTTACTCAATTGCTGCTGGTGGTGCTCGCGGCGCTGCTCGTCGTCGCGGCGGTGATCGATGTGCGGACCTTCACCATCTCGAACAAGCTGAACCTAGCCGTGGCGCTCCTGGCGCCGGTCTATTGGCTGGCTGTTCCACTGTCGCTGTGGCCCGAAGTGCCGATCCAGATCGCCGGCGCGGTGATCGTCTTCCTGCTTCTCGCGGCGGCATTCTACGCCGGGATGATGGGCGGCGGCGACGTCAAGCTCGCCGCGGCGATCGCGCTGTGGTTCCCGCCCGGTTTAACGATCAAGTTTCTTGTCCTGATGTCGGTTGCCGGCGGCGTGCTGACGCTGGGCCTTTTGGTCTGGCATCGCGCCAGGCGCCGGCAAGGACGTCCGGAAATCCCATACGGTGTCGCGATCGCGTTCGGCGGACTCGCGATTCTAGCCCAACCATATCTTAACCATTTTGCCTGATGTCTGAGACCATTCAGAGGGCCCTTCTAGGGGAGGCGGTTGCGCCATGGATGTGAAGAAGCTCGCTCTGCTCGTTGGAGCGCTGGTCATTGCGGTGGTCACCGCCATCATGGCCAAGAACATGTTTGCAGGTGCCGGCGCCCAGCAGGCCGCTGCGGCGCCCGCGGTCCCCGTGGGGCCGAGGGTCCTCGTCGCGAAGAAGGCGCTGCCCGTCGGCACGATCATCGACGCTGACAGCTTCACCTTCCAGCCCTGGCCGAAGGAGCTCATGCAGAGCGCCTATTATATGGACGGGTCGCCTGACTCGAACCCGGCCAGCCTAATGGGCCAGGTCGTCCGCTATCCGATCACCGCCGGCCAGCCGGTCACTCGCGGCTCGCTCGTCGGCCCGCAGGACCGCGGCTTCCTCGCCGCGGCGCTCGGTGCAGGAATGCGCGCCATCACCGTGCCCGTGAACACGTCGAGCGGCGTTGCCGGCTTCGTCTTCCCGGGCGACCATGTCGACTTGGTCCTCACCTCGAACGTCGAGGGTGGTGGCGACGGCCCGGCGCTGAAGGTTTCCGAGACGATCATCCGCAACATCCGCGTGCTGGCCACCGACCAGCGCACCGATGAGAAGGACAAGGACGGCAAGACGACGGTGAAGACCTTCTCGAACGTCACGCTCGAGGTCACTCCGCGCATCGCCGAGAAGATCGCGGTTGCGCAGAGCCTCGGCACGCTGTCGCTCTCGCTGCGCTCGATTGCCGATAACTCGGCGGAGCTGGAGCGCGCGGTTGCGTCCGGTGACGTCAAGGTTCCCGAGGGCACCAACCCCGCCCAGGAGAAGCAGATGCTGATGGCGATGGCCAACCGGCCGATCGACTCCAACACCACCTTCTCGACGGGCGGCGATGTCTCGCGCTTCCAGCGCCGCACCGTCCCCGCCCGTCCCCAGAGTCAAGTGGCCGATGCCATGGCGGCAATGGGCAAGGGTCTCGGCCAGGCGATCGCCGGCGCCGCGGGGTCCGCTTCACCAAGCCCGAGCGGTGTTCGCGTCGTTCGCGGCAATCAAGTCAACTGATCCGGTTCGGGTGGGAGCTCGCTAAGATGAAGACTCGCAACATCACCAGCCGGGCCCGCCTCGGCACCGCGGTCACCGCGCTGGCCATCGGCCTGTCCGCGGTTGCGGCGCCGACTTCGGCAAGTGCGGCGCAGCCCCGGGCTTATGCTTCGGGCTCGTATCGTCCGACGACGCAGGTCCTGCTGAACATCGGCGAAGGCCAGATGATCAACCTGCCTCGCAGTGTCGCGAGCGTCTGGACCTCGAACCCGAAGGTCGCCGACGTCTATGTGAACAGTGCGCGCCAGATCAATCTGTTCGGCAAGGACATGGGCGAAGCCACCGTGATCGCCACGGCGGCAGACGGGTCGGTGGTCTACGGCGCCAAGGTTCGCGTCAACCAGAACATCAGCGACATCAATGAGATCCTGCACCAGGCCATGCCTGACTCGAGCATCAACGTTCGTACCGTCGGGCAGGTCGCCGTGATCAATGGCACGGTGGCTTCGCCGGAGGATGCGGCCCAGGCAGAAATGCTGGTCAAGGCCGCGCTGAATCCCGGCGTCGACGTCAGCAAGGACGGTGCCACGCTCAACATCGTGCCGGTGAGTCGGCTAAAGGTCGCCACGCCGCTTCAGGTCACGCTGAAGGTGAGAATCGCCGAAGTCAGCCGCGACCTCATGAAGGAGGTCGGGGTCAACCTGCTCACTAGCACGAAGGGCGGCTTCCAGTTCGGTGTGGCACAGGGCCAAGGGATCCATTTGCCGCCAGTAACCTGCTCGACCGACTGCGAACTGCCGAAAGTGGTCCGCAGCCCCCTGGGCACGACGCTCTCGGGTGTCGGCAAGCTCTTTGGTCTCGACATCCTGTCATCGCTCGACCTTGCTCAGACAGACGGCCTGGCGACCGTTCTCGCGGAGCCCACTCTGACGGCGCTTTCCGGCGAGACCGCAAGCTTCCTGGCGGGCGGTGAGTTCCCGATCCCGGTGTCGCAGTCGCTTGGCGCCGTGACGATCGAGTACAAGCAATATGGTGTCGGCCTGGCCTTCACTCCGATCGTTCTGCAGGACGGCCGCATCTCGATGCGCATCCGTCCGGAAGTCAGCGAGCTTTCGGATGCCGGCAGCGTCACGCTCAACAACTTCGTGGTGCCGGCGCTGACCACGCGCCGGGCGGAGACAACCGTCGAACTCGGCTCGGGCCAGAGCTTCATGATCGCGGGACTTCTGCGCAACACCAACAACAATTCCATCAACAAGGCACCGTTCCTTGGTGATCTGCCGATCCTCGGGGCGCTCTTCCGGTCGACCAAGTTCCGCCGTCAAGAGACCGAGCTGGTGATCATCGTCACGCCGTATCTCGTTCGGCCGGTCTCCGGTCAGCTCGCGACGCCGACCAGCGGTTACCGCGCGCCGACGGATGCGGAGCGGGTCTTCGAAGGGCAGAGCTTCAAGGGCGTCAGCGGTCCGCGAGCCCGGGTTCCGGTGCCTGCGCCAGGAATGGTGACCGGCGCCGCGACGACTGCCGCCCCGGGGTTCAAGCTGTGACCCGCCGCTCGCTCAGGAAGGATGCTGCCATGCGCTCCAAATTCGGTCTTCTGCTGATCGCCTCGGCGGCACTCGCCGGCTGCAGCTATCACGCGAACCAGGGCGACCTCGCCGATCGCGGCGTGGAGCCGGTCAACGTGCCGGTCGTGACCCGCGCCGATTACGTCTTCGACGCAGCGGCTCCGGGTGGCTCCTTGGCTCCGGCTGAGAAGGCTCGCCTCGATGCGTGGTTCCGCGGACTTGGCCTCGGCTACGGCGATTCGATCTATGTCGATGCGGCCTACGCCGACTCGGCGCGCTACGAAGTGGCGCAGATTGCCGGCAACTACGGGATGATGGTGGAGCCGGGCGCCCCGGTCACCGCGGGCCCGGTTGCCCCCGGCTCGGTACGGGTGATCGTCAGCCGCACTCGCGCTGAGGTCCCCGGCTGTCCGAATTGGACCCGGCCGTCGCAACCGGACTACAACAACCGGATGACTTCGAACTTCGGCTGCGGGGTGAACTCGAACCTCGCCGCGATGGTCGCCAATCCGGAGGACCTCGTGCACGGCCGCGAAGGCTCCGGCCTGGGCAACACCCAGACCAACACCAAGGCCATCATTCTTTACAAGACGACGCCGCCCTCGGGCTCGAAGGGTCTGCAGTCGGTCAGTCCGAAGGGGGGCAACTGATGAACGCTCCGTTCCAGGCACGCGCGGGTCTGCGTGATCCGTTCACCGCGTTCGTCTGCGACGACGCAACCGCCGACATGCTTCGGCCGGTGGCGGTCGAGCACGGCTGGTCGCCGGAGAAGGTCAACAAGGGTGGGCTTCGCAACGCGGTCCAGTCGCTCTCCGTCTCGGCGAGCCCGAACATCCTGTTCGTGGATCTCAGCGAGTCCGGCGATCCGCTCAACGACATCAACGCCCTCGC
>JBKPQH010000023.1:0-12112 GCA_046733935.1 Pseudomonadota bacterium | reverse complement strand
ACGTAGAGCGCCCCCTTCAAGTTGCTCGGCGTAAAAATATCGTTGAATTCACCCAAGCAACATGTTCCATTAGCTGTGCTCGGGGTACGTCGTTCGGGGAAGCGCGATGCGGCCAGTTGTTCTTGCCGCCACCTTGGTCGTCACTGCTCAGGCCACGCCTGCGATCGCAGATAAGTATTTTGCTGTAACGCCGTCCGGCACGGCCGAAATGTTATTCCCCGATCAGCCGCAAACCCTAATTGGCCAGCTTTCTAGTAAATGCATTGATGATCACTGGACAGTGACGTTCACGACAACGAACGAGTTGGTCTGCGAAGCGCCGCTGAACATGGGTCAGTCGATGCTCGGCCAAATGCTGCTAGGGAACTCCTACTCCACTCCACCCCGCAGATACTTCCGTTTCAGCGTGACGCAAATGAACGGCATCTCTCGAGTCCAAGCGTCTGGGTGGATGGAACTGCAGATGGCTTTCGGCCAAACCAAGCGGACTGATTTTACTGGCCCGCAGTTCCAGAACAACATTATGACCTTCATGGGAGCCGCCGGCGGCAAATACCCCATCGGCACTACCTTTCCGAACCACGCCGCGCTGGGCGTCCAGGTGGACGCTGTCCAACAGGGCAAGTACACCGCTGCGCGCATTAAGGAGATTGAGCCGGGCCCGGCAGCCGAGAAGGCGCACTTGCGCATCGGCGACATAGTTACGAAAATCGCCGGCAGACAATTCAAAAGCTTCGACGATTATCTGGATGCCACTGCCAAGGCCGCGGAAACCCCAACGTACCCAATCGAACTCATACGAGACGGCAAGCTCATGACCGTTAATGTCGAGCGTGCGTTTCGTCCTCCTTTCTCGGAGCAAGTTGCAGCAAGAGTGCAAACGGCGCCCCCACCGGGAACCGCCCCGCAGCTATCGGTACCTGACGAGTTACAGAAGCTCGTCAAGCTGAAGGAGCAAGGGGTTCTCACTGAGGCGGAATTCGAAGCCCAGAAGAAGAAATTGCTCGGCGAGCAGTAGGTTTCAATTCGAATGCCCTTCAAAGCGAAAGTCGTATCATTCTTCCTAGTTCCTTCCGTTCTTTTCTATGCGATTGCTGCCGGATTGCTTTATCGGGGCGCTGCTTCGTCCTTCTTGGACCTTCAGGTACTGAAGCAAGCAGCTCTGATGGCTGCGTTGTGTTCGCTAGCGCAAGACATCATTCCAAGGGATCTCAAGGAGGTTCTCGTCTTCTACGCGCTGTTTCCCGACTGCTTTCGCAATCGCTCACCTGCGCTCGGCAGCTCGCGACCTAGCCCAAAGGTCGTATCTTCTTCGCCGCTCCGCCAGCCTAACACCCGCACCACGGCGTGCCGAACACGACCGCGACCGTCGTGCGGCGGCCGCTCCCGGGCAACGAAGCGGCCGTCGCGCGACCAAATTTCCAACATCCTATCGGGATAGGCATTCGCCGCAGCCGCAGGAATTTGCTCCTCATCCCCGTTTGCCGTCGTGCTCGGGCGCTCTGCGCCGATTCGTCCTATCCTTTAATCTATGTTAAACGCGTCGCTGCTCGGCACTCCACCTAAGGAGGACATCATGCGCCCCATGACAAACCGGCTTCTGTCCGCGTCGATCGGCCTGGGGGCGCTTGGCCTTGTTGCGGTGGTCTCCGTCCAGTCGGATGCAGCGCCTCCCGTCACTCCGCCCGTCGAGCTCCAGAAGTGGATCCAAAGCACGCCCAATCGGGCCATGGCGCCTTGCCCGCTGAGCGCGTCGGCGGGAACTGCCGGTGTCCCGTTTTTTGGCTTTGCGTCACATCCGATGGCGTCTTGCCTGCTCGCCGGACCGTTCGAGTGGAACGGCAACAAATGGTACGTCCAGCACATGCAGGGTGTTACCACCGACGAGCTTCCTGCGCCGCATGAGGTGCTCCGCGTGTGCACGGCCGCGGCGATCCGCACCGACGGCAATGTGCCCTTCTCCGGACCATGCCGGACCAAGGACGGCGTCGGTCCGCGCGGCTGCGAAACCTGCAGGATCGCAGGCATTCCGCAGAAATAGTTCTTCGCGGCTAATTGGCCGTCAGGGGAGTAGCGCGTCGGCGGCGCTGCGCTCGGCAGCTCGCTGGTAATCTCGCTCGCAATCCCCATATCAGCAGTATCGCTGGCATGGCATTCGTAGGCGCCCGCGGCTGAGAGACACTGACGCGCTCCCGCTTACCGCACCAAGGAGCATTGTCAGTGGACCTCAACACCCTGCTTCGCCGGCACCAGCTTTCGCTGATGGTGGCCGACGACTCGCTGAGCCCGAGCGAGAAGCGCGCCCATGAGCAGTTCGCCCGCGAATACTCCGATGAGATTGCCCGCAGGCGCGAGGCGCTGGGCGCAGCGCGCGCTCAGCCGGGGTCCGTCACTTGAGCGGCCCCGATCGGGCCCGCAAGCCGGCGGCAAAGCCGGAGCGCCCCAGGTCAATGGTCTTCCACAAACGCCGCCGCAGTGCCCCGATGCCCCCCGAAGAAGCGCGACGGCAGAGTCAGCTGGTCCAGTCGACCTGGCGCCATTTCCGGGAGGCGGACCCGGTAATCGCCTTCCTCAACACCCGGCACGAGGCGCTCGACGCCTTCCCGCTCCATCTCGCGATCGAGAGCGACGAAGGGCTCGAGCGCGTGGAAACGCTGCTCAGGCAAATGAGCCTCAAGGCATGACGGAGCGCGGGGAGCAGCCTCACGAGAATGAGGGCGGGCACATGAGCTCGATGAGAGGCCGCGTCAGGCGCGTGCCGGACGCCGAGCTGCCGTACGTGGTGATCCTCTCACACCATGAGAGCGAGGCCACCGAACATGGCTTCGCGACGATGCGCGAGGCCGAAGCCTTCATCAGGCGCAACACGCCCGTGCCCGCTCCCGCCCTTTCGCCATTGTACGACCGGCCCGCGTCCGACTCTTGAAGATTCGGGTTGGCGGGCGCTCGCTGGCCCGGCGCGCTGCCTCCCGATTGCTCACCCCCCGCTCGGCAGCTCGCGCTTTCCTACACTGCCGTCGATGTGCTCCAACCGAGCCCGATGCGCCGCCCGCTCGGGCCCTTCCCTGCGCCACTGCAGCAACCCCTTCAGCGCAGCGCCGCAAGGTCACGGCAAAAGTGCCGCTGTCCGTGACGTTAGTGACTTTAAAGAACTTGGCCGACCGTCTCGCCGTTGTGGAGGACGTCGCAGATCGGGCAGTCGGGGCTTTCTTCAGCCTGTTTGACGGCTTCCGCGTCCGAGCGCGCGAGCAAGTGCTTCTTCTTGACCACGACGCCGCCCGCCTTCGCGAGCTTGTTGACTCGATACAGCTTCATTTCATGGTCCCCACCGGCGATCGCCGACATTCTACCGCACCGGGTGCCAAAGGAAAGGACGGACCGCACGTCGAAACCGTTCCTGCCCGACCGTGTTGACACCACGGCTGTGGAGGGCGCAGGGCGCCGCGCGGCGCGAGGGGGCCCCTTCACGGGATCCGCGCCACACACGATTCCCTGGTGAGCGTTCGCGCCTGCCCTGAGCGATGCCGAAGGGCACAACCAAGTGGGGGACTGACATGAAACAGCTGATCAAACTCGCCGCCGCGGCGGCGCTAGGTGCCGTTGCGTCCGGAACGATCGTCTATGCGCAGGCCGGCTCGCCGGAGCCGCCGAGGGCCAGGGTCGCTCTCTACCGCGCCGCGCCGGGGCAGCAGGTCGCCTTGCTCAAATGGCTCGCCGGCCAGAACCGGGCGGCCCAGGCGGCGGGACTGCCGGCCGGCAAGCTCTATGTCCATACGGACGGCGACAGCTGGGATTTCATGGCGATCGACCCGGTGACCACTCCGGCCCAGGACGCTGCGGTCGATGCCGCCGCCAAGAAGATGGGAATGCCCGCGGGACCGGCCGCGTCGCTCGAGTTCCGGAAATATATCGCGATGCACACCGACACGTACACGATCGGGCCGGTAACACCCGAGCAGTATCTGGCGATGGCCGGACAATGAACGAGCGGTGCGCCCGGCAAACGTCGAGCGCACCTCGCCTTCGAAGGGATTTATCGGCGGCGGCGTTGGCGCTCCCTAGGTGGACAGCCCCGCTTCCGCTTTGCGCTTCGCCTCTTCCAGGCGCAGCCGCTCGCTGCGCTTGGCCTTGTCGGCGAGCGCCTGCCACGCGGCCTCGGACCGCTGGCAACGCTCGCGCACATGGTCGAGCGTCGCCTCCTCGCCCTCGGCCCGTGCCTGGGCGGCTCGGGCGAGGAAGAATTCGAGGTTCGAATTGCGGATGACGGGGCCGCCCAAGCTTATTCGGCTTCCTGCTCGCCGGCGCCGTCGCTCGCGGCATCTTCCGCCGGCGCCGCGTCGCTTGCGTCCTTCAGGTTGACGGCGGCCATCTTGCCGCGGCGGTCCTCCTGCAGGTCGTAGGATACGCGCTGGTTCTCGCGCAGGCTCCGCATTCCGGAGCGCTCGAGCGCGCTGATGTGGACGAAGGCGTCCTGTCCGCCGCCGTCCGGAGCGATGAATCCGTAGCCTTTTTGCTCGTTGAAGAATTTCACCGTGCCGGTTGTCATTTGCTGTTTTCCTTCTGCGGGACCGAAGTGCCGGTCCGCTTCGTGCTAGGAGAGGCAGAGAAGGAAAGAGGAGCCGCAAAGCGCCCAGACCGTCAGTTTGCGACTAGTAGCCCGCCCGACATAGGCGACTTTGCATCGGATTGTAAGCAGAGGCAGGCGAAATGCTTTTCTGCGGTGGAGGTCGACTGTGAGAGCTCGGCGCGAACTTTCCGTTAATTCGACTTGGTTTCCGCAGATTATCGTCTAACACCCGGCACACAGGCTCACACAGGTGGGGGATTAGTCGCACATGCCTAGGAATGTCGGACCGGAAGATCGCGTCGTTCGTATCGTCGTCGCCCTCGGCCTGGGCGTGCTCATCTACATGGGCGTGATCGGCGGGCAGGTCGCCACCATCGTCGCGGGAGTCGTCGCGGCCTATCTGCTAGTGACCGGGCTCCTGGCCCGCTGCGTGCTGTACCGGCTGATCGACGTCGACACGAGCGTCCAGGAACAGCCCTACTCGACAACGGACGACCGCTCGGGGCTGTAGGCTGCGCTGCGGACCGCCCGGAGAAACTCGCGGACAAAAAAGAGGAAGCCCTGCCTGGGCTTAGGGAGGAAGAGGGCAGGGCTTCCGAACGCTTCGCTTCTGGGCGCAGCGACCGCCGGAGCTCGCTAAAGGTCGGCGGCGCTGCGTGACTCCCGGTTTACCCGCCCCACGTTAGCGGCGTGTCACCAGACAGGGTTAACGTCTTATCGATGAGGAATCGCGCGCCGTCTTAGCGAAACAGGCCGGCGAACTCCAGCAGGAGAAAGGCTCCGAGCCCGATCCGCTGCCCGGTGCGGCTCTTGAGCGTGATCAGCGCCAGCGGCATCGCGAGCCGAGCGCCGAGCCACGCTTCCCTCAAGCCGTAGTCGTGAGTGCGATCGAGGACGATCTTCGAGATCGTGGAAGCGAGCGGCGGGATCATCAGCACGATGAGGATCAGCACCCGGTGCTGCAGGTAATGTTCCTCGAGCGATCTCTGCGCCTGGTTGGAGCTGCCCGGGAACATCGCACGGCTGACGAACACATAAGGCAGTGCGACGCAGGCCGCGGCGACCATCTGCCATGCCGTGACCCCGACGTCGGCGCGAATATGCCACATGGTCAGCCACACGTTCATGCCGCCCAGCATTACGATCCCGCACAACAGCGGCGGACAGGTGCCGACCTCGATCTTCTCACAATCGCGCCACATGTCGGCGAATCCGATCGCGACATTGGCGACCGCAATGCCGAGCAGCAGCCCGTAGAAGGTGAATAGATAATCGAAGGCGTTCATGCCGGATTCCATGCGGGCGCCGAGCATATTAAAGGTCGGACCATGTGCAACCTCTACACGCAGAGCAAATCCGTCGATGAGGTGGCACGACTGTTCCGCGACATGCAGATCCCGCTGACATTCCCCGAAGGCCTGCCGAACCTGTCGCCCCGCGACATCGCCATCACCGACCCCGGCGTCATCGTCCGCCCGGTCTCGGACCAAGGCGGCGCCTACGAGCTACTCGTCCGGCGCTGGAGCTGGCCCGGGCCGAGCGGCAAGCCCGTCTACAACTTCCGCTCCGACGGCCGCGAATTCTCCTCGGGACGATGCCTGATCGTCGCCGACGGCTTCTATGAATTCACGGCCGCCGCGGACCCGAAGCAGAAGCGAAAGGACCGCTGGCTCTTCACCTTCCCCGACCGCGGAATGCTCGGGATCGCCGGCCTGGTGCGGACCGATCCGACGGTTGGCGAAGCCTTCACGATGCTGACCACCGAGCCCGGTCCCGACGTGGCGCCGTACCACAATCGCCAGATCGCCGTGCTTCCGCCGTCCGGCTGGAAAGCCTGGCTCGACTATTCGGCGCCGAGCGCGGAGTTGCTGCAACCGCTCCCCGCAGGCACGCTCGATGTCGCGCTAACGCCGCGAGAGACGTCCAGCGCTACCTTGGTGTAGCGGAATTTTCGAAAGCGCCGGCCTTTATGCGGCGCTTATGAGATGAAAGCCTTGCCGCGACTCGTCGGCAGCGATCGAGCGCAGCCGGCCATCATAAGCCTCCGCCATCTCCAGATGACGTTGGCGTACGACTTTGTTCTTCGCCCGCTTCGCTGCCTGGCGCTCCTCCTGGGCGCGGCGCTCGTAATATTTGGCGTCTTTTTCCATACGCCGTTCCCCCGAACCCCGAGCGTCACGACTGCCCCACGCGAGTCGCTCCGTCAGGACTTATCCACAATATCACGAACCCCGATTCGGCCAACTAATCGAAATCAATCCCCTTCCGGCACAAGATTGCGCTGCATGTAGACGCTGTCGAGCCAGCGATCCTGCTTCCAGCCGACTGCCTGGAGGCGCCCGACTTCGGCAAAGCCGCATGCAGCGTGGAGGCTTACCGACGCCGGCTCGGCGCCACCGATCACCGCGATCATGGTTCGAAAGCCATGCTCGCTCGAGCGTTGGACGAGAGCCTGGAGCAATGCCTTACCGATGCCGCGGCGCATCCGGTCCGGATGGACGTAAATGCTGTTCTCGCACGTGAACCGATAGGCGGCGCGATCGCGGAACTGGGTCGCATAGGCATAGCCCACGACCCTGTCCTCCGACTCCGCCACCAGAAAGGGCCAGCCTTCGCCGAGGATCCAGCGCATCTTGTCGCGGATCTCGTCCAGAGACGGGGGCTCGATGTCGTAGGATGCGGTGCCGTGGAGCACATGGTGCGCGTAGATCGCGTGCACCGCCTCGGCATCGCTTTCCCGGACGTCTCGGATCTTCATCCGCGGCTCCCTCGCACCGGCTCCCCGCGGCGGGCAAGGTGAACATCCAACGTTTCACTTACCGTTCAGGCAGGTCCTCGCTACTGATCGGCCACTCGCGACGCCCGGAAGCCCTTGTCAGTCTACCGACTCCCCTCCCCGTACGAACGCTCGCCGCTCAGCAGGCGGCTGTCCGGATTGGGTCTCGCGCTGGCCGTCAACCTGGCGCTGCTTTTCGTGCTGATGGGTCTGGGCGTCATTCCACCGCCTGGACAGAAGATCTCCAGGGGATTCGTGGTCGATCTGGTCCCGGAGAGCCGCAGCTCCCCGGCGGCTCACGAGCAGGCTCAAACCCATCGCGAGAAGCTCCGAGCTGAGAAGCCGCTGCCCAAGCCGCCGCCGATTATCTTGCCTGTGAAGCCGACGATCTCAACGCCGCCGCCGGCACCAAAAGCACCCACGCCATCGTGGATAGAGATGAGCAGCACAGACATGGCAGCCGCCGACATCTCGAAGATCCCGGCTGGCGGATCTGGCAGCGCCGGCGATAGCGAAGCGGTCGGCCGCGGTCCGAACGGGGAGGTGCTCTACAATGCCGAGTGGGCGCGCCGGCCGACCGACGCGGAGATCGGAGGCTATTGGCCGCGCAATGCCACAGGTTGGGGTCTCGTCGCCTGCAAGACCGTTCCGGGCAACCGGGTCGAGGATTGCGTCGAGCTCGACCAAAGCCCGCGCGGCTCCCACCTCGCGAGCGCCGTGCGGCAGGCGGCGTGGCAGTTCAGGGTCCGCCCGCCGCGCAAGAACGGCCGTGCGATGATCGGCGCCTGGGTCCGGATCCTGATCGAAATCTATCCGTCGGAAGGGTGATCTACTGGCTTGCCGGCTCGCCTTCTGGAGCGCCGCGGCCGAGCTTGTCCGGCAATGGTTCGCCGATGGGGGTAAACGACAGGCTGACCGAGTTAATGCAGTAACGCTCGCCAGTTGGAGGAGGACCATCGGGGAACACGTGTCCCTGGTGCGAGCCGCAGCGGGCACAGACGATCTCGGTGCGGACCATGCCGTAGCTGGTGTCGCGAATCGTCTTGAGGTGCCCTTCCGCGAAGGGTTGAGTGAAGCTCGGCCAGCCCGTCCCGCTCTCGAACTTGGTGCCGCCGTGGAACAGCGGCAGTCCGCAGACGCGGCAGGTGAACACTCCCGGCCGCTTCTCGTTCAGGAAAACTCCGCAAAAAGGCGCTTCGGTGCCGTGCTCGAGTAGGACATGCTTCTCCTCCTCGTCGAGGTCGGCCACTAGGGATCGGAATTGGTCTTCGGTCGGAGGAGTCAGGTCGAACGTGCTCGTGTCGGCGGCAAGATCCTGGGGCATCATTTGGTCCTTTGCGGCTGCGCTCGCCCTTATCACGGGAACGGCCCGCGCGCAGCCAGTGAAGACGCAGGCCGAGGCGCTCGCCGACGATGCTGCCCAATATGCCGCACAGTTCCGGGTTTCGATCAACGAGGCCACGCGACGGCTTCGCTCTCAGCAGCAGAGCGTCAAGACGACGGACGAGATCGCCAAGGAGTTCGCGTCCCGACTTGCCGGGATCTCGATCGAGCATTCGCCCGAGTACCGAATCGTAGTGCTGCTGACCGGTACGGAGGCGGTAGCCGACCGCAGCGCGAGCGATGTGCCGATCGTGTTCCGTACCGGAGCGCGGACGACAAGGAGTCGAGCGATCCTCGCGATGCGACAACACCTGATCGACCTCCGCACCGACCTGCCGGGGGCACGCGGCGCGGGCTACGACCAGCGGACGGGCGAAGTGGTGTTGCTGGTCACTGCCGGGGATGCGCAGCGCTTCGGTGCTGATGCAATCAAAAATCGGGCCGAGCAGGTCAGCGGCGTGCCGGTCCGGATCGTCATCAACGATCTCATCGAGCAGAACATGAACGTTGACGGTGGGGGCCGTGTCGAGGGAATCAGCAGCGTCACGGGAAGGCGCAACCTGTGCACGACAGGTTTCGTCGTCACCGATGGAACGCGGACCGGCATTGCCACCGCCGCCCATTGCCCTGACGAGCTCACATATTACGACCAGGACGGCACGACGATCGGCTTGCCGTTCGATAGCCAGGACGGGCTGGCCTACCGGGACGTCCAGATCAACGTGGCACCGGGGGCTGGCCAGCCTTTTTTCTATGCCGACCGGGGTGCTGACTCTCTCCGGCGAGTAACGACATGGCGCAATCGCGACAGCACTCGTCCGGGCGATTTCGTCTGCCATTTCGGCCAAAGCTCCGGCTACAGCTGCGCCGAAGTCGAATTCACCGACTACGCGCCACCCGGCACGTTATGCGGAGGTCCGTGTCAGCCTAGCTGGGTGACGGTCCGCGGCCCGAGCTGCGTGCCCGGCGACAGCGGCGGACCGGTCTTCAGCGGCGGCGTGGCCTTCGGAATAGCCAAAGGCATCAACCGTACGCCGGCCGGGCAGTGCCGATTCTATTATTATATGTCGACCGACTATTTGCCGGATCCCTGGCGACTATTGGTCGCCGACGACTTCACTCCGCCGCGATGAGGTCGCCGCGCTTCTGATCGGACCCCGGAACAGGTTCGGCTGCGTCATTGCCCAGCTTTACGATGTGGTTTCGAGCATCGACGTGCACCACGCGCGGCTTGAGGGCACACGCTTCTGCATCGCTCAAGACTGCGTAGCTCATGATGATCACCAGATCGCCGGGATGAACGAGGTGCGCCGCGGCCCCGTTGATGCCGATCACGCCACTGCCGCGCTCGCCGGGGATGACATAAGTCTCGATTCGGGCGCCGTTGGTAATGTCGACGATCGCCACCTGCTCGCCTTCGAGCAGGTCTGCCGCCTCCATCAGCGCAGCGTCGAGCGTGACGGAACCGACATAGTCGAGGTCGGCCTGCGTCACCGTGGCGCGGTGGATCTTCGACTTCATCATGATCCGCATCATCGTGGGACCTTGCTCCTTCGCGCCGCTCGCGCGGCGCCCTTTATAAGATTTGCATCCGTTCGTCGAATATCAATGTTGCGCTGCAATATCGCACTTGCAGCACGAGGTGAAGATTCCCAAATGTCGGGCTCAGGACGTGGCGGCTTTTGCGAACATGCTCACCCGTCCCGAGTGTAAAGCTTTGGTATCACATGTTTTTCATAATTGGCACGGCTCTTGCTCAGAGGGGAGCACACAGCTTTGCCAAGGAGTTCAGAAGAATGTCGGCGCAAGAGAATTACGTCCCCCTCCCCCTCCGGTCTCACACGATTCTGGGCGTGTGCGAGGCGATCGGCGAAGACTTCGGGTTCAACCCGACCTTCCTGCGCGTCATTCTCGCGGCGATGGTGCTGTACAGCCCGGTGATCGCGATCGGCAGCTACTTCGCGCTAGGCGCCGTGGTGCTGGTATCGCGCCTGGTGTTCCCGAACGCGAAGCCGGCCACGCAGCCGGTAGCGGCTGATAATAGCGACTCGGAAGATCTGCCCCTCGCCGCGTAACGGCGGGAAGTTCAAAAAGCGGCGCGGGCGGCTGCCCTGGCCTCGAGCAGATCGAACAGGGCGCGGTGCTGAAGCAGCAGCTGCTCGCCGCCGAACGCAAGCGCACGCTCGCTCGCCGGCGTGTCGGAAGCCCGGCGGATCACGTCGACTACCGAGGCCTCGTCGGGAAGCGACGGCGCGGGGCATTCGAGGCCAACCCGCGTCGAAGCTCGGTCGAGCAATCGGCGGATCGGCCACCAATCCCCAACCAGCGTCGTCGCGGCGCCCAGCGCGCAACCGCTACGCTCCGAGGAAGCGAGAGTTTCCAGCGCATGGCGGGCAGCGACGAGACTCGCCTCGGTTTCCGCCGAACCGGGAGTGCTCGGAAGCGGCCCCACGGCAGAAGTCAGCCGCACGAGATAAAGCCGCTCGCGCTCGAACGCCTCCGCGGCGTGGTCGAGCCACTCCTTGGCTTCTCCGCTCGGACAGCGCTGGAGCGCGATCTCGATCAGACCCGGATAGCGGCCATGGAGGTTGCACAGCAGGTGCACGGCGTCGGCAAGGTCGCTCGCGGCATACGGACCGGAAGCTTCGAGCAAGCCATTGAGATGAGCATGGCGCGCGCTTCCATCGCCCGCGACGCGAGCAAGCTGCGCTTCGGCAACGCTGACCGGCTGATGACTTACCGACCGGTTGACCGCCATTCCAATCCCCTCATTCGTCAGGCTCAGGGGAGCCTTATTCAGGGCGGTCGTAACCCAACGGCGTAAAGACCAGGTTTATGACCCCGTAACCTTTCGAAAAGGCCTCGTCCCGGCCCGGGACGAAAGTGCGTCAATCGTCCCGGTACGCCAGCTCGAAATTGCCCCAGCGGCGTCCTTTGATCCACAGCGGCACGAAGACGTTCTTCACCGGAATGAACTTGTCTCCGAGCTCCATGCGATAGGTGGCGAGCGTCGCCGGCTTGTCGCTGGCCAGTGCCATGCGCGTCGCATCGTCGATGAGAATGCGCTTGTTGCGGCAATGCTCGTCGTTCCACACGGGATCCTGGCCCTGCGGGTGACTGCGCTTGCTGAGGTGCGTCGGCAGATAGCCGTTCATGTCACCGATCGCACAGCCGATGATGCGGCCATCCGAGGCCTCGCTCCGGTCGAGGATCGGACGGACGTGCCGGTCGGCCGTGTCGTTGAAGCGGACGGTGTACTGGACCGGGTTCGATCCCTCGACGATCTGATAATCGCGGTCGAACACATCCTCGAGCCCGAGCTCGCCCGAATCGACGGCATGCTCGATCGCCGCCTGGATCTGGCGGCAAGCCTCCTGGGCTTTCAG
>JBKPQH010000022.1:0-34378 GCA_046733935.1 Pseudomonadota bacterium | reverse complement strand
TAAGGGCAGATTCCCACGCGTTACGCACCCGTGCGCCACTAAGGCCGAAGCCTTCGTTCGACTTGCATGTGTTAGGCATGCCGCCAGCGTTCGTTCTGAGCCAGAATCAAACTCTCAAGTTGATGTACGATCGAACCCCCGCGGGAATACGCGAGAGCAAGACCGGCATCTCTGGGAGCCATTCCTGCACAAAATCACAAACTGGTGTGTTTGCGTTTTGGACATATGAGCATCCGCCCCGAAACCCGAAGGCTTCGAAGAGGACCCATTGGAACGGCATAAGATTTGACCGACCAACCCGAACCCAGAGGCTCCGGGAGACCGGGCCGCCGCCCACATGTCCCTTCATCTAAACCAACAATGTCAAAGAGCCGACGCGCATCCTCCCCCGGTTCGATTGTTCCGGGCATCGGTTGTACCGACTAAGAAGAGGCGCGAAACGAACGCGAGACCTCGCTAGGAGGCCGCGTCCGCTTGCTGGATGGCCATATATGTGTGGCTCTCAAACGCGTCAACCGGCTTTTTTGCAATTATGTTGCAATGGCCGTTCGAGCGGCTCGGGCCGTCGTTTCGATTGACCCTAGCAGAGGCAAGATAAGCACGGCAGCCGGCTCTTCAAGAGGCGGAAACCGCTGAGTTCCAACAGCTTTTCGGATCGGTGCTCAGGCGCTCTGGATATAGGTCCGCATCGCCTCCGCTTCCGCCTCGATCCGCTCCATCCGGTACTTCACCAGGTCGCCGATCGATACGATCCCCTTAAGATCTCCGTCGTCCACAACGGGCAAGTGCCGAATCCGGCGCTGGGTCATGAGCGCCAACGCGGATAACACGCTGGTCGCGGACTCCGCCGTGATCGCCGGAGCTGTCATTACTCTGCTGACCGGCCATTCGAGCACTTCGGGTCCATGATCGCGGAGGCAGTAGATCACGTCGCGCTCGGACATGATGCCGGCGATTCGGTTCTGCTCCGTCACCAGCAGGGCCCCGATTCGCTTCTCGCCGAGCTTGCGGACGGCATCGAACAACGAGGCGTCGGCTGCGATCGTTTCGACCTCGCTGCCCTTGCTCCGAAGCACCGATGCGATCGTCATGGCAGCTCCTTTCCGGACTCGCGCTTTGGCGCCGCTTGATAGTCCCACTTCGCGTGGCCAAAGGGAACCCCGTGCCCCATCAGGACCCGTTGCCCAGCCCCCGATATTCGACGATGCGCCGCTTCTGGCGGATCTTCCGGCTGCTGGTTCTGCTATCGATCCTCGTCGCGGCGATCGCGGTGATGCTGGTCGCGCGCGGCGATGCGAGCGTCCACATCCACATGTTGGTCGCGACGGCGCTCGGCATCGGCCTCACCGTACTCCTCGGCACGTCCTTGATGACGCTCGCCTTCCTGAGCTCATCGAGCGGTCATGATGAAGAGGCTTCGCAATTTGACCAGGAGAATTTGGACGAATGAGCAATTCCGAGCGCGCGCCGGTCATCCGTGTGATCCCCGGGCCGGGCGACATCAACGCCAATGGCCATATCTTCGGCGGCTGGGTGCTGAGCCAGATGGACGTCGCCGCGGGCATCATGGCCTCTCGCCGGGCCAAGGGGCCGGTCGCCACGGTCGCGATCGAGGCGATGAAGTTCCTCGCCCCCATCCACCTGCGCGACCTGATTTCCGTCTATGCGGAGATCGAGCGGGAGGGACGCACTTCGATGGGCGTCAGGATCGAAGTGATTGCGGAGCGCGACTTCGGCGCGACCGAGGTCAAGGTGACCGAGGGCCTGTTCACCTTCGTCGCTTTGGATGAGGAGCATCGGCCGAGGCCAATCGGCCCCGGCTAAGCGGCTGGCGCGACCTCGTCCTCGCCTTCGGCGGCGCGCGGACCGCGCGAACGGCGGCGGGGCCGAGGCCCGGCTTCTTCGCCGCCGTCATCGGCGCCGATCGCCGGCGGTAGCACGTCGAGCGGGAGGCTGTCGTCGCGGCCGTTCAGGCGCAGCGCTTCTTCGCGCTGATCCTCGCCATCCTCGCCAGCGGAACGCTCGTCACGATTGAAGCGGCGCGTCTCGCGATCGCGGCGGTTGCCGCGCGGACCGCGATCCAGTCGTTCGGCTCGTTCGCTCCGCTCTTCGCGTTCATCGCCGCCGGAAGCTTCCGCTTCGACCGTCTCGAATTCCTCGCCCTCGTCTTCCTCGATGTCCTCGCCGCGCTGGCGGCGCTGGTCCTCGAAGCGCGCGCGGCTTTCGCTCAGCACGCGAAAATAATGGTCTGCGAACTGCAGATAATATTCGGTCTGGACGCGGTCGCCGGCGAGCTGGGCGTCGCGTGCCATGCTCTTGTACTTCTCGAGCAGCTGGGCGGCATTGCCGCGCTGGCGATTGTCCTGACGGTTCCCCGGCTGCCCGCCGAGGTTCTGTCCCCTTTGACCCCCTCGGCCGCGCCTACGGCCGCCCTGTCGATTATTGATCAAATCTACGTCCTTACGAAGTAGTCGCCGTCCCCCTTTTGCACAGGGCGGCAGGGTCGGCGCGCGCAGCGCCGGCTCCTGACCCTCTCGTTCCGGTCTGCGCTCGTTTGCGCCAGTTGAACGGCTCGATTGCGTCGGGGGTGGGCGGGATGCGCTCTACAGCTTTCGTGGTGGAGCGGGCCCGGCCCTGAGGACTGATGTAGTGCGCCCGGCACGGTATGCCAAGCGATTTTCGTTCAAACCCAAGTTAACAATAGGGCACGGTCGCGGCCGCCGAAGTCTTGCGCCACCTTCGCCTGCAGCCCGTCACGCTCGAGCAAGCGCGTGACAACAGCCGCTTGATCGTGACCGATCTCGACCGCGGCTAGGCCGCCCTCGGCAAGCAATTGCGGCAGCTGCGGAGCGAGGGTGCGATAGGCATCGAGGCCCTCCCTGCCCGCGAACAAGGCCTCGTCCGGCTCGAACTCCCGGACGCCGGCGCCGACCTCGGCGCCTTCGGGCACGTAGGGCGGGTTGCAGAGAATCAGGTCGAATTTCTCCTTGATCCCCTTGGCCCAGTCGCCCTCGCGGAACCTCACACGGGGCTCGAAACCGAGACGCCGGGCATTCGCTGCTGCGTAGGACATGGTCCGCCGCGAGACATCGATGCCGAGCCCCGTCGCTTCCGGCCAGACATCGAGGGCTGCCAGCAACAACGTCCCTGGACCCGTTCCGAGATCCAGGACCCGTTTCGGGCCCTCCGTCCCGTCGAAATGCTCGATCGCCGAAGCAATCAGCACTTCTGAATCCGGGCGCGGCACGAGCACGCCGGGACCGACGTGCAGCTCGATGTTCCAGAAGGCCCGCCGCCCGGTGATATAGGCCACCGGCTCGCCGGCCTTGCGCCGTTCGACCATGTCCCAAAAGCGCTTCGGAACCTGCCGATCGGGCGGCGACAGCAACAGCCTGTCGCGATCGATATGCAGCGCCTCGGCCATCAGCAATTCGGAATCGAGCCTTGCCGTGTCGCTCGTCTTTTCGAGTTGGCGCGCGGCATCGCCGAGCGCGCGGTCGATCCGCTTCACGCGTCCTCGAGCCCCGCGAGACGTTCCGCTTCGTCTTCGGCGATGAGCGCCTCGACCAGCTCGCCCAGGCCCGGGCCTTCAAGGACCTCTTCGAGCTTGTGCAGGGTCAGGTTGATTCGGTGATCGGTGACGCGGCCTTGCGGGAAATTATATGTCCGAATGCGCTCGGACCGATCGCCTGACCCGACCATCGATTTCCGAGCACCCGCGCGCTCGTTCGCCAGCCGCTCGCGTTCCATCTCAAATAGTCGCGTGCGCAATACCTTGAGCGCCTTGGCCTTGTTCTTGTGCTGAGACTTCTCGTCCTGCTGGATGACGACCAGGCCGGTCGGAAGGTGGGTGATCCTAACCGCGCTATCGGTCGTGTTGACCGACTGCCCACCCGGACCGGACGAGCGATATACGTCGATCCTGAGGTCCTTGTCGTCGATATGGATGTCCACGTCCTCGGCCTCCGGAAGAACAGCGACGGTTGCGGCGGAAGTGTGGATGCGGCCGCCGCTTTCGGTCGCGGGCACGCGCTGCACGCGATGGACGCCGCTTTCGAACTTGAGCTTGGCGAAAACGCCAGGGCCGCTGATCGAGGCGATCGCCTCCTTGTACCCGCCCAGCTCCGATGCCGAAGCGGAGATCAGCTCGAACCTCCAGCCCTGCGATTCGGCGAAGCGTTGGTACATGCGCAGCAAGTCGCCCGCGAACAGAGCGGCTTCGTCGCCGCCGGTCCCGGCGCGGACTTCGAGCATCGCGGCCCGGTCGTCCGCGGCGTCGCGCGGCAGCAGCTTCACCGCCAGCGCCCGCTCCGCCTGCGGGAGCTTGTGCTTGATCTCCTCCGCTTCCGCTGCCGCCATCTCCTTGAGCTCGGGCTCGGCCGATGCATCGTGGAGCATGCCGGTCAGCACCTCGAGCTCGGCGCGGAGCCGGCGAACCTCGCGCGCCGCCGCCGCGACCGGCTCGATTGCCGCATAGTCTTTGGAGAGCCGCACGAATTCGTCGGGCGCCAGGTTCGGCGCCGACATCAGGTTGGCAAGCTCCTGCTTTCTCGCCTCGATCGAAGCGATGCGGTCCGAAGAGATCTGCGTCATCGGCCGATCGCTTCCCCAATCAGATCGAGCGATACGGGGCGCTGCTCGCCGGTCGTGAGATCCTTCAGCTGTGCTTGGCCGCGATCGAGTTCATCATCGCCTATGATCAACGCGTACGCAGCGCCGGACGCGTTCGCCCGGCCAAGACGCTTCTTCATATTCCCGCGATAGGCCATTTCGGTTGCGATGCCCTGGCGGCGCAAACCGGCGACGATTCTTTGAGCCTCGGCCTCGGCACGCTCGCCGAGAGGGATGACGGCAACCGACGAGGCGTCCGGCCGCGGCGCATTAATCATCATCGCCAGCCGCTCGATTCCCGCCGCCCAGCCGACCGCCGGAGTGTGTGGTCCGCCGAGGGCTTCGATCAGCCCGTCGTACCGGCCACCCGCGATCACGGTGCCCTGAGCGCCGAGGCGGTCCGTCACGAATTCGAAGGCGGTGTGGCGATAGTAGTCGAGCCCGCGCACCAGCCGCGCGTTGCGCTTCCACGGCACGCCGGATGCTTCGATCCCCGCCACGACTGCCGAGAAAAAGTCAGACGCCTCGCTCGTCAGATAGTCGTCGACCGCTGGCGCACTTGCGCAGATCGCGCGGTCTTTCGCGTCCTTGCTGTCGAGGATGCGCAACGGATTGCGCTCGAGCCGTGAAACACTGTCTTCGGACAGATCGCCCTTGTGCGATTGGAAATATTCGACGAGCGCCGAACGCCAAGCATCGCGCGTATCGGGATCGCCAAGCGTGTTCAGTTCGAGCGTCACCCCGTCCGCGATCCCAAGCTCGACCAGCAACTGGTATCCGAGGCTCAGCAGCTCGACGTCCGCCTGCGGCTCGGCCGCGCCGATGATCTCGGCATCGAGCTGGTGGAATTCGCGGAAGCGGCCTTTTTGAGGACGCTCATACCGGAACGCCGAGCCCTGGGTCGCGACCTTCAACGGCGCGAACTGCTGCCAGCCTTCGCTGAGATAGGCGCGGCATATCCCCGCCGTGAACTCGGGTCGAAGCGTAATCGATTCTCCGCCGCGGTCCTCGAACGTGTACATCTCCTTCGCGACCACGTCCGTCGTCTCGCCGATGGTGCGCGCGAACACGCCAGTGTGCTCGATCGTCGGCACCTCGACCCGCTTGAACCCGTACAACCGGCGAACGCGATCGAACGCCTCGACCACCTTTGCGAGGCGGTCGGCGTCTTCTCCAAGCAGGCTTTGCGTGCCCCGGACGGGCTGAACCGGCGTCATCGCGGCGCGCTAAAGCACAAATTGCCGAATTGGCAAAAGCTTCCTCAGCGCGCCATCTGCGGTTGCTGCTGTTCGCGCTGGCGCTGCTGCCGGAAAAAGCTCGGGGGCGGAAGGAAAAGCTTGCGGAAGCTGATCATGAACGTGCGGCCGAGCGGATCGAGCAGGTCCGGCTGATAGTTCAGGGGGACGTTTCCGAAGGCGTCGTGGACCTTTGGCCGGCTATTGAAGATATTGCTGAGCTCGAGCCGAACCTGAGTGCCGCGGAGCCACGGATGCTTCACAACGACTTCGGGAATGTCGCCCGGATTGGCGAACAGCCGAAGGTCGAACGTGGCCAGAGGCGAGAAATGCAGGGCGTCCCCGGTCTGGGTGTCCACGTTGGTTCCACTCCGCCAGTTGGCGCCGATGCGCGCACCGATGCCGTTGTTGAAATAGCCGCCCTGGGCCTGGACGAGGTGCCGCGGAGTCCCGCCCGTCTGGCCCGCCGCGTCGCCGTGAAGATAGTCGAGCTTGGGTAAGCCCGGCCGGATCGTCACTTCGTCTACGAACGCGATTGTGTCGGTCACCGAGAAGGTCAGGCGCCCCCGATTGCCGCCGCCGAAGAATCCTTCTCCACCACCTCCGCGACCGCCGAAACCACGGCCTCCGCCAGGAGGCGGGCCGGCCTGCGGAGCGCTTCCGCCCGGAGCGGCGCCTTGTCGCCCGAAGCCGAACTGCTGGCGCATCTGGTCGATGATGCTTTGGGAGGGCCGTCGGGATTTCAGCGGCCTCGTGAAATCGAAACCCACGCGCAGCGTGTCCTTGCGCGAGCTGTCGAAGTTGGCCGGCGTCAGGTCGACCGAGATGAGCTGTCCCACCGCATCGCAGCCGGTCGACGGATCGACGACCGTGCAGCGAACGAAGCGATTGGGGAATGCCGATTGGATCTGCTGAGTGACCGTGATCGAAGAGATCGGATTGTCGATCGTCTGGTGAACGTAATCGGCGCGCAAGGTGAGATCGGTCTTCTCGCTCGGCTTCCAGTAACCGCCGAGCTTGAACACGGTGCGACGATCGTGCTCGAGGTTGGGATTGCCGCCGGTGATCGTGGTCACATTGACGGTCTGGCCGGTCGTGAAGTCGAAGATCCGCACGTTCGGCGTGACGAGCACAGGATCGCCCAGCTGGTTGATCGTCGGCGGACCTTCCTCACGCGTCCAGCTGGTCACGAAGTTCAGTCGGTTGACCGGCGACCAGTTGGCGTTCGCCCCGAACTTCGTCAGCGCTCCGAAATCCGAGAGTTGGTCGACCTGGGCGTTCGCGCTCAGGGTGAGGTTGCCGAGTGCGCTGAAGCCCCGTCCGCGGCGTGAGACCGGCACGTCGATGTTGACCGACGCGGTGCCGGTGCTCCGTCCCCGAGAGTTGGACGTCAAAACTCCGTTGGCGCGACGCTGCGTGTCGAGGTCCACCGTGCTCGCACCGATGCGCAGAGTCGTCCCGACATTGCCGGCGGGAACCTTGAACAGGGTGCCGTTCGCGGTTGCGGTGAGGTCGGCCGATTTGCTCGTCTCGCTCGCACGATCGTGCACATCGCTGTCGCGGTCGGTGCCGGTGATCGTATGATCCCAATCGGCGTTGCCCGTGACGTTCCAGCGCCACTGCGCCTCGTCCCCGATGAGCGTGAGTCCGGCGTGCGCGCTATCGGTGGTCGTACTGCGGCCGAGCGGCGTGAGCAGGCTATTGTCGAGACCGATCAAAGAGCGGCCCTCATTATGCTCGACCTCGGTATTGAGCGTTGCGGAGACGTCGCCCAGCACCTGACGATTGAAGATCGCAGCCCCGCGGATGTCGCGCTTCGACCCTACGAGCGACCGCGCAGCAAGCTGGTCAGGGTCGCCTGCGAGAGGCGGCTGGTGGAGGAGGATGTCGCGCTCCTCCTCGGTCAGCATCGAATTGCCCTCGGCATGAAGGTTGAACTGGGTCCGCCCGTTGCGCTGGATCATCAGGCGCGTGAGGTCGCCGGTGCCGCTGGCATATCCTCCGTCGGTCGCAGCGCCTGCCCCGATCTGCGCCACAGTTGAACGGAAGCGCTGCCGAAGGACGATGTTCACGACCTTCTGGTCCGCATTGTAGCCGTATTTGAGCGCAACCTCCTCGGGCAGGATTTCGACCCGTTGGATCGCCTCAGTCGGGATGTCGCGCATCTCGCGGAAGCTGGAGATGCGCTGGCCGTTGAGGAGAAGCACGGGCGCTCCGGCGCCGCGGCCCTGGCTGCTTCCAATCTGCGGCGCCAGCGCCTCGAGCAACTCGTTGATGTTCGAAGCGCCGGTCGCCCGCACGTCCCGCGCATCGAGCGTGCTCTCGGGCGGAATGTCGCCGACTACCGAACCGCGAGGCCGTGCGCCGACGACGACGATCTCCTCCTCGTCCCCGTTTTCGTCGCTCACCTGGTCCGCGTTTGTTGCCGGACTCGTGCCTGGCTGGGGCGCAGTCTGGGTCGCGGACGACGGCTGCTGCCCGCGGGCTGCGCTGAGTGCAGGAAGGAGGAGCGCTGTCCCCAGCAGCAATATGGAGCGCAATTTCATTCGATCAGCGCTAGCGCGGCGAACTGAACATGCGATGACAACCCCGTTAAGTTCGACAAAGAGCCAAGCGCATTCGCCCAACGCGCTCGCACGGCGCGTTGCGCAGCGAATGAATCCCGCTAGAGGTCCGGCATTCCCGAAGCGTTGAGTTCCAAGGAGTCATGTGGATGCGCCGAGCTGCGCTTGCTGTCCTTCTCGCGGCCTCTGTTCCGACGGCGGCTCTCTCCCAGGTCGTTCCGCCGCAAAACAGCAGACCGGAACCGACGGCGAAGACCGACACGATCACGGCGCCTCGCGACGTGCCTTATCCCGGAACGATTCAGCTGACGGTCGATGCGTCCGACGTGACCCGCGCGATCTTCCGCATTCACGAACGCGTTCCGGTGGCCAGCGCCGGAGACTTCGTGCTGCTCTATCCCAAGTGGATCCCGGGCGGGCATACGCCGCGCGGCGACATCAAGAACGCGACGGGCTTCCGCTTCACCGCGGGCGGTCGCGAACTCAAGTGGGTTCGCGACAATATCGACGTGACCGCATTCCACGTGATGGTGCCCGAAGGCGTCAAAGCCATCGACGTCGATTTCCAATATGTCACGCCGACGGCGGAGAACCAGGGCCGCATCGTCGCGACGCCGGACATGGCGAGCATCCAGTGGCTTTCGAACTCGCTTTATCCGGCCGGCTATTTCGTTCGGCAGATTCCGGTGCAAGCGTCGGTCATCGTGCCGGAAGGCTGGAAGGTCGCGACCGCCCTGCGTCCTACCCGGCAGACGGCGAACCGCATCGACTATCCCGTCACGAGCTACGAAATCCTCATGGATTCGCCGCTGATCGCGGGCGCGCATTACCGCCGAATTCCGCTCACCCAGGACGTCGCGCTCGACGTGATTGCAGATACGCCGGAAGAGCTTGCCGCCACGCCGGCGCAGATCGACGCGCACAGGCGCCTCGTCGACCAGGCACTGAAGGCGTTCGGAAGTCAGCATTACGATCATTACGACTTCCTGCTGACGATCTCGAACAATCTCGGCGGGATCGGGCTCGAGCATCACCGCAGCTCGGAGGACGGGGTCGATCGCGGCTATTTCACTGATTGGGAAAACAAGCTTCGCGACCGCAATCTTCTGCCGCACGAATTCAGCCACAGCTGGGACGGCAAATTCCGGCGGCCCGCCGACCTGTGGACGCCCGACTACCGGACGCCGATGCAGGACAGCCTGCTGTGGGTCTATGAAGGCCAGACGCAGTTCTGGGGCTATGTGCTCGGCGCCCGCTCGGGAATGCTGTCGAAGCAGGACACGCTCGACGCGATCGCGGCAACCGCGGCTACCTACGGCACAGGCACTCCTGGGCGTGTCTGGCGCCCGCTCGTCGACACGACCAACGACCCGATCATCGCCAGCCGAGCGGCGTCGCCTTGGCGCAGCTGGCAGCGGAGCGAGGATTATTACAGCGAAGGCCAGCTCATCTGGCTCGACGTCGACCGGATCATCCGCCAGCAATCGAGCGGCAAGCGCTCGATCGACGATTTCGCCAGGGCCTTCTTCGGCATCCGCGATCGCGACTGGGGCGAGGTCGTCTATGCGTTTGACGATATCGTCGCGACGCTGAACCGGGTGCAGCCATACGACTGGCGCTCATATTTGCAGCGCAAGGTCTACGATGTCGCCGCGCAGCCGCCCCTCGAAGGGATTACGCAGGGCGGCTACCGCCTCGTCTTCGGCCCCGAGCCTACCAAATGGACAAAGAGCGCCGAGAAGGACGCGAAGAACAGCGATCTTACCTATTCGGGCGGTTTCGTCGTCGGCAACGACGGCAAAGTGACGAGCGTCTTGTGGGACAGCGCCGCGTTCAACGCCGGAATGACTGTCGGCGATCAGATTCTCGCGGTGAACAGCCGGACCTTCGACTCCGACGCGCTCAAGCAGGCGATCAAGTCGGCTGCGGGTAAGGGCCGCGCGGTCGAGCTGCTGATCAAGGCGGGCGATCTCTACCGCACCGTCGCCCTCGATTGGCACGGGGGACTGCGCTATCCGCGGCTGGAGAAAGTCGGCAAAGGCGAAGGTACGTTGGACGCTTTGCTCGCACCGCGCTGATCGGAGTACAAATGCGTAAAGCGCTGATTGCACTCGTAGCGACATTCGCTCCTTGCGCAGCGCTCGCCCAGCAAGACGCCCGAACAGCCACCGTGCAGGCGATCTCGCGAATCCAGCGGATCGATCCGCAGCTCGGCTCGGTCATCGCTTTGGATCCCACGGCGCTTGAGCAGGCGGCGCGTATCGACGCTAGCGGGCCCAGGGGGCCACTCGTCGGCCAGCCGGTGCTGATCAAGGACAATATCGAAGTCGCGGGGTCGCTGCCGACTACGGCTGGAAGCCTCGCGCTGGCCAACAATGTCACGGGCCGGGACGCCCCTCTGGTGGCGCGCCTGCGCGCTGCCGGCGCGGTGATCCTCGGGAAGACCAACCTCAGCGAATGGGCCAACATCCGGTCCAACCATTCGATCTCCGGATGGAGCGCGATTGGCGGGCAGACGCGCAATCCGTGGGCGCTCGACCGCAATCCGTGCGGAAGCTCCAGCGGAAGCGGAGCGGCAGTCGCTGCAGGCCTGGTGCGCCTTGCGATCGGTACCGAGACTGACGGATCGATCACCTGCCCTGCGGCGGTGAATGGCATCGTCGGGCTCAAGCCCACCGTCGGACTTGTGAGTCGCACGCACATCGTTCCCATCAGCCATAGCCAGGACACCGCGGGCCCGATGACGGCCACCGTCCGCGAAGCGGCCATGCTGCTGACGGCGATCGCCGGAAGCGATCCGGCGGACGCGGCGACGTCCCAAGCCGACCGGCACAAGCGCGATTATGCTGCTGCGCTCGATGCGAGCTCACTCAACGGCAAGCGCGTCGGGGTGATGCGGTTCGCCTCGGGCTTCGGCACGGACGCGGCGTTCGAAACTGCGCTTGCCGTGCTGCGTGAACGGGGAACAACCCTCGTCGAAATCAAGAAGTTCGACGACAGCGCCATCGGCAAGAACGAGGGCCATGTCCTCCTCGCCGAATTCAAGGTGGATCTCGCCAAATATTTGAAGAGCAGCCCGGCCCCGATCCCCGTCCGGTCGCTCGCCGAGGTCATCGCTTTCGACGAAGCTCATGCGAGGCAGGAGATGCCGCTCTTCGGTCAGGACTCCTTCGAGGACGCCGAAAAGACGAAGGGTCTCGATGATCCTGCCTACAAAGCGGCGCGCAGGACGAGCTTTCGCGCGGCAGGACCGAACGGCATCGACCGCCTGCTCAAGCAGTATGATGTGGTCGCGCTCGTCGGTCCGACGATGCCGCCGGCGTGGAAGATCGAAGCGGTTAACGGCGACCAATCCTCGGGTGGCGGAGCAGGCTCGCTCGCGGCGGTCGCGGGGTATCCGCACCTGACCGTGCCGATGGGCTTGGTGAAGGGCTTGCCGGTCGGCCTCAGCTTCATCGGGTCCAAGTGGTCGGAGCAGCTGCTGCTTGACCTTGGCTATGCCTACGAGCAGGCGCGCGGACCTTTTCCCCGGCCGAAATTCTACCGCTCGATCGAGGAAAGCCCGGAAATCGCGCCGCTGCTCAGGCCGCAGCGATAGCTGGCGGCCAGGACCAACGTTGGTTTTGACGGAAGCGGACGCGGATGCTGCGGCTCCTTGAACGTCACGACGTCACGGTCAGCCTCAACGCCGCGATGGCCGCGACGATGGTTAGGATCAGCAACAACCGGACCATGCTCGACGGTTCCTGAAACCAGAGGATTCCGACGGCCACCGTGCCTACGGCGCCGATGCCGCCCCACACCGCGTAGGCGGTGCCCATGGGGATCGACCGCGACGCGACCTCGAGCAGGGCCATGCTGACTGTGACCGATGCGAGGAAGGCGAGCGTCCACGGCAGGTTGCGGAACCCGTCGACGAAACGCAGCGACGTGGTGAAGCCCACTTCGAACAATCCTCCGACGATCAGCCACAGCCAGGGCATGAAAATCCTTTCACTGGACGCGTCGCGCCCGTTCGTTACGCTCACGTCTCATGGCGAAGCCACAGACCATCGGCAACATGATCGCGCCGGCGCGGTTCATCGCCTTCATGGCAGCGCTGCTGATCTCCGCTCCGGTGGCGGCCAGGCTGCTGCAGAGCTGGGCCTTGGGAGCAATGGCCGGGTTCGACGTCGCGGCGACCCTCTTCCTCCTGTCGTGCCTTTCGCTTCTCGCCACCAGGAACACCAAGGACATTTGCGAGCATGCGCAGGAGAACGACGCCAACCGTCACGTCCTGCTTGCGATCACCGGAATCGTCATGGCGATCCTGCTCATCGCGATCGCCGCGGAGGCGGTCGGGCGAACGCCGCAGCCGTTCACGAGAATCCTCATCGTCGGGACGCTGATCCTCGCCTGGCTATTCAGCAACACGGTCTACGCGCTGCATTACGCCCACCTCGCATACATGCAGCCCGACGTCGGATGCTCGGGCCTGACGTTTCCCGGCACGACCGAGCCGGTCTATTGGGATTTCGTCTATTTCGCCTTCACCCTGGGGATGACGTTCCAGACATCGGATGTGACGATCAGCGGCAATCATATCCGCCGGGTCGTTACGCTTCATTCGCTCGCCGCCTTTTTCTTCAACATCGGCGTGCTCGCGTTCACCATCAACGTGCTTGGAAGCGGCTAGGCCCGAGCTACGCAGCCACGTCGATCTCCGGCGGCTCGTATTTTCTGCGAGCGGCAACCAGGCAGCCGCCGACGATCAGCACGGCGCCGGCAAGCGTGTAGATCGACACGCGCTCGCGAAATACGAGCCAGCCGAGCGCGGATGCCCAAAGAAACGCGCTGTACTCGGTGACCGCGAGATAGCTCGCCTCACCGCGCGCGTAGCCCCACGCGAACAGCAAGGTGCCGCTGGTCGATAATGCGCAAGCGACCGCGATCCATCCCCAATGCGGTCCGGGCCAGGCCGGAGCTCCGACGAGCGGAATTGCCGTGAGCCACAAAGTCATGACCGTCACCGACTGGAAGAAGTTGATCTCCAGCGGCTTCGCGGCGAGCGCCTGTCTGCGCATCAGCACGATGTTGACGGCATAGCACAACGCCGAACCGAGGATGGCCACCGTCCCAAGCAGCACATCCTCGCCCATTGCGGCGCGCGCCTGGCCGAGAACGATGACGATCACTCCGCCGAACGCTGCGATCGATCCGGCGATCGAGCTTGGTCCGATGCGTTCGTGGAGAAACACGGCGGCGAGAAGCAACGCGATCAGCGGCGCGATGAACGTGAGTGCGATCGCCTGCGCCAGCGGCACCCGACCGATCCCCCAGAAAAACAGGAAAGCCATGACGGTCACGATGATCCCACGGGCGATATGCAACCGCAGAGTGACGCGGTCCGGCCAGCTGGAGCGGCGCGGAAGATAGAGGAAGGCGCTGACGACGAGGTTCGCCAGCGACCGCCAGACGCTGACTGCGAAGATTCCGATGACGAGCACGAGATGCTTCATCACCGCGTCCATGATCGACAGCGTGCCGACCGCCGCAAGGGCGGCGAGAAAGGCTTGTACCGGATGCTGAGCGACGCGGTTCACGCGCCGCGCTTAGCGGCTATTGATTCGCGGCGTCGAGAGGCGCTCCCGGCGGGGGCGCAGGATCAATCAGCAGCGGCGGATCGGAATGAGTCGTAGCCAAGCCGTTGGCGACGGCCCCGCCGAGAAGAACAACGAGCAGCAGCAGCTTGGTCACGGCGCAATGGTGCGCCGGCAAGGTAAAAATAGGTTGAACGCTACTCGGCGGCGTCGAGCGTATGCCGGGCCGCTTCGGCGGCTTCGATCTCGGCGGCCTTCGCTTCGACCAGCTTCACGATGTGGTCGATCATGTGGGCGTCCTGCACATGGTGATCGGTCACGCCAGACAGATAGACCATGTGCTTGCCCTGTCCTCCGCCGGTGATCCCGATGTCGGTCTCGCGGGCTTCGCCCGGTCCGTTGACGACGCAGCCGAGCACGCTGAGCGACATCGGTGTCTTGATGTGCTGCAGGCGCTCTTCGAGGGCTTCGACGGTGCGGATCACGTCGAAGCCCTGGCGCGCGCAGCTCGGGCAGGACACGACGCGAACGCCGCGGCTCCGGATTCCGAGCGCCTTGAGGATTTCGTATCCGACGCGAACCTCTTCCTCCGGCTCGGCAGACAGCGAAACGCGAATCGTGTCGCCTATCCCGGCCCACAGGAGATTGCCGATGCCGATTGACGATTTGACCGTTCCGCCGATCAGGCCGCCGGCCTCCGTGATGCCGAGGTGCAACGGACAATCCACTTCGCTCGCGAGCTGCTGGTAGGCGGCGACGGCGAGGAACACGTCGCTCGCCTTCACCGCAACCTTGTAGTCACGGAACCCGTGGTCCTCGAGGATTCGAATATGGTCGAGCGCGCTTTCGACGAGGGCTTCGGGACAGGGTTCGCCGTATTTCTCGAGCAGGTCCCTTTCGAGACTCCCGGCATTGACTCCGATGCGGATCGCGCAGCCGTTCGCGCGCGCCGCGGCAATGACTTCGCGGACCCGCTCCTCGGACCCGATGTTGCCGGGATTGATGCGCAGGCACGCAGCCCCGGCGTCGGCCGCCTCGAGCGCGCGTTTGTAGTGGAAATGGATGTCGGCCACGATCGGCACTCGGGCGGCGCGCACGATCTCCTTCAGCGCCGCCGTCGCCTCGGCCGTCGGGCAGGACACGCGGATGATGTCCGCGCCCGCATCCTCGCAGCGGCGGATCTGGTCGATCGTCGCGCTCGCGTCCTCGGTCGGCGTATTGGTCATCGTCTGCACGCTGATCGGCGCGTCTCCGCCGACAGGGACGGAGCCGACCATGATCTGGCGCGACGGACGGCGCTCGATATCGCGCCACGGACGAACGGACATGAGAGCCATATAAGGCGTTCCGGTGGCCGCGAAAACCGGGGGCGCCAGATTCGCGTGGCATATCCCGTTGTGTTAACAGGGTTAACGCGGACTCGCTTGGGGGGCCTATGGCCAAGCTCGCCCGATTGCTGGCGACGGACGGCGCCCACGAGCACGGCGGCGACCCTGTGCGTCGCATGCCCAGGCTCCGAACGCGCTATTACGCTTTCCTCAGCTACAGCCATCAAGACAGGGAGCTGGCCGACTGGCTGCACCGCGAACTGGAGAAGTTCCGGGTACCGCATTCGCTTGCCGGCCGGCTGACGGCTAATGGGGTGGTTCCCAGGCGCCTGACGCCGATTTTCCGCGACCAGCACGACCTCTCCGCGGCCGACGATCTCGGCGAGGAGATCAAGGCCGCACTTGCAGCGTCCCAGTTCCTCGTCGTGCTATGCTCGCCCGCTGCGTCCAAGTCGCGGTGGACCAACGCCGAGATCGAATCCTTCAAGCGCACGCGGCCCGAGGGCTGCGTGCTCGCCGCAGTCGCGTCCGGGGAACCCTTCGCTAGCGAGATGCCGGGGCGCGAAGCCGAGGAATGCTTCCCGCCCGCGCTGCGCTTCAAATATGATCGCCGTGGCCACCGAACCGCGAAGCGCGCGGAGCCCTTGGCCGCGGACCTGCGCGGCGGCCCGGAAGATCGGCGCACGGGCTTTCTCAAGCTGGTTGCGGGTATGCTCGGCGTCGGCCTCGACGAGCTCGTCCAGCGCAACACAACCCGGCGTCACCGCCAGATGGCTTGGCTCGCCGCCGCTTCGCTCGGCGGGATGGCGGTCACGAGCACGCTTGCCATCACCGCGATCCAGGCGCGCGACTCCGCTCGCGACCAGAGGCGCGAGGCCGAAGGACTCGTCTCTTTCATGCTCGGCGATCTCAAGGACAAGCTCGAGCCGATCGGACGGCTCGATGCGCTCGACGGAGTCGGATCGAAGGTTCTAGCTTACTACAGCAAGCAAGACATGTCGCAGCTGTCCGATGCGGCTCTCCTGCAACGCTCGCGGGCGCTCAGCCTGATGGGGCAGGTCGCCTATGTCCGCGGGAACGTGAACGCTGCACAGCGGCTTTATCGCGAAGCGCTGAGCGGGACAGCGGAAGCGATCCGGCGCAATCCCGGCGATCCGGAGCGGCTCTACGATCACGCGCAGAATGTGTTCTGGACGGCCGACATCAAGCGCCAGCGCGGCCAGATGGCCGAAGCGGAATCGGGGTTGCGTGAGTACAAGCGGCTCGCGGACCGGATGGTCGCTCTTGCGCCGGACAACATGAAGTGGCGGATGGAGCAGCAGAGCGCCGACACCAATTTGGGGGTGCTGCTGTTCGACCAGCGGCGCTTCGGCGAAGCATCGTCACAATTCACCCGGGCATTCCGCAATATCCAGGCGCTGGCGACCGCCGATCCGGAAAATCCGGATTATCAGAAGGCGCTGACGGAATCGGAAGCGTGGCTTGCGGACGGCCTCGCATCACAGGGACAACTGGCTCAAGCGGCGGCCATCCGCGAACAGCATGCCGCGCTGCTAAATCGGCTGCTCAACCAGACCGGCGATGTCGAATATCGCCAAAAGCTGGTCACCGCCGAGCGCAACCTCGGCAATTTATACGCCTGGCGCGGCGAGACCCGAAAAGCCCTCGATCATCTCCGCGCGGCCGTTTCCCATTCCGACTCCCTGATGACTCTGGAACCCACGAATTCGCGCTGGCGCGGCTTTTCGGCGCGCGCTCGTCTCAACCTCGCCGAAGTCCTGCTCGAAACCGGCCAGAAGGAAGCGGCTGCGAGCGAGACCGCAACGGCTTGTGACGCTTCTTCCCGGCTGGTCGCGGCGGATGCGAAGCTTCAGGCCTGGCGCGCCATTGTGCGTGAATGCTGGGACATGCGCGCTCGAATCGCCGCCGCGAACGGCAATGCCGCGCAGGCATCGGCATTCGCCGAGCGAGCCGTGACTACGGCAAAAACCGTCCAATCGACGGACCCGATCGAAGACAAGTTCGAGTTAGCGCAGACTTTCCGCGTGCTGGGTGACGCGCGCAGAAGCCTGGCCGATACGGCCGGCGCTGCCGCTGCGTGGCAGGCAGCGTTGGGCGTGCTTCCCTCGAACGTTGCCGAAAAGCCGAACGAGATGGCCGAACGCGCCATGCTGCTGCAGCGAGTGGGACAATCAGAAGCCGCTCGCCAGCGAACTGCGCGGCTTAGCGCGATGGGTTACCGCAATCCGCAACTTCGAGTTGGCTGAAGGAGGACTGACATGTTCAAGGGCAATAACGAGACCACCGACCTGACAAGGACGACCGTCACGGTAAAAGCGTTAGGTGTGAACGGTGATGACGTCGACTGTCAGATTACTGGCAACGACGTAACCGACGACGCGATCTTCCTGGAAAAGAACAAGCAATACGATATTGACGTCACATTCGATCCGGGATCGACCGGCCTAAAGTTTCATCCGACTAAACCATTCTGCAACCAGCCGTCGAAATGCCCGCCGCCGCTACCGGGTGGCAACGCAATTCACCCGTTCAGTGCGACGCGCAACTCCGACACGTCGCTCACCATCCATGCTGCATCCGTCCCGTCGCGGGCGGTCGCCCACTACCGGCTGAACTTCGACAACAATAAAAGCTGCGACCCGATCATCATTCACGAATAGCAGCGAGGGGCCGCGCCGTAGCATAAAGGAGAATTCAGATGCCGAGGAAGCGGGTCGAAATCGAAGTGACACCTCTGTCCGAATCGGGTGGCACGGTAAATTGCAACATCGACCCGCCTTCGGACCACAAGAAAAACGGGCACATCCGCCTGGACAAAGGTGATACCTATACGCTGCAGTTTAATTTGCGGCCTGGAAACATCCCGACGCTGCAGTTCAAGCCGGAAGTCGGCGGCAGCTGCGACGCATTCTGGTCGGACCCGGAGGGATGTCCGCTGAGCTCCACAAGCGCTGCGCAATATACAAATCCCTCTCTCCATGGAGCGAAGAGATTGGACGTCGATGTTGAGGCGAGCGGCGTCCCGTTGGAGATTCATTATCGCTTGAACTTCGACCAGGGGCGAAGCTTCGATCCGATCATCATCCACGAATAGAGCCCGTGAACGCGCCTTCGCCTGAGATCCGGACCGCCGGCGCGACCGACGAACAACGAACAGGTCCGCCGAGCCTGCCGTTCGTGCTCAGTGTCGGCGTAACGGGACACCGCGCGGACAGCTTGCCCAAGGGAAGCGTCGAGCGGCTGAAAGCCCAGATCCGCGACGTGCTCCTCCTGATCGCCGAGGCGGGCCAGGCGCTGCTGCTCAAGGAGCAGGACTGTTTTGCCCGGCTTCCGTTACGGCTGCGCTTCGTTTCGCCCATTGCCGATGGCGCAGACCAGATTGCCGCGGAGCTCGCGCTCGAGCTTGGTTGGGAACTGCAAGTGGTGCTGCCGTTCGGCCGCGCCGAATATCGGGCGAGCCTGGCCAACCACGGTGCCCGTGAGCGCTTCGATGCTCTAATGGAGCGCGCGAGCTGCGTCCTCGAACTTCCCGGGCATAGCGAGCGCCAGCTCGACGCTTACGTCATGACCGGACGCGCGACCGTCGCCCACTGCGACCTCCTCATTGCGGTGTGGGACGGACTTCCCCCGCGGGGGCGCGGCGGGACGGGCGAAGTCGTGCAGCTGGCGATCACGCGCGGAACTGCGGTGATCCACCTGCCGTTGGAAGAGGCCGCGCCGGCGCGCGTCGTGTGGAGCGCTTTCGATCCGGCCGTGCTCACACTGGCCGACGAACCCGGCGCCGAGCGGCCGCTCGACCGCGTCGCGATGGACGCGATGCTTCAGGGACTGCTCATGCCCCCGCCCAACGCTGAGGAGCAGGATTTCCTCAGGCGGTTTGCCCGGGAGCGGCTGCGGCCGGTCCGTACACGAATCGAATATCCGCTGCTGCTCGCTGCCGCCGGAGTGAACCGCTTTGGGGCGAAAGATTTCACCAACAAGCATTGTGAAGCGCAGATTAGAGACGAGTGGCGGCGCTATCGGGAGGGCTGCGCCGACCCCCTCCAGATCTCGGCTCCCATCGATCTCCTCGAGCAGGCCTACAGCTGGGCCGACCGTCTCGCGACGCATTTTGCGCAGACCTATCGCAGCGGCCACATTTTCAACTTCGTACTTGGCGGCTTTGCTGTCTGCCTCGGCCTCAGCGCCTTCATGGCGCCGCACCTCAAGTTCGAGTTCGCGGCGTTCGAGCTGGTGATCACGCTAGCGATCATCCTCAACGCAAGCATCGGCTCGCGCAACGAATGGCATCGCCGCTGGCTCGATTATCGCCAGCTCGCCGAGCGGCTTCGCCCGATGCGCAGCCTGAAGCTGCTCGGGATCGCCGCACCCGACCCGCCGGGCACCGCGACCAACCCTGTTCCGAGACGCTGGATCGACTGGTATGCGAGCGGGATCTGGCGTGCGATAGGCTGCCCGTCGGGAGCAATCGATGCCGCCCGCGCAGCCTGCCTGGGAAAGGCGATCGCGGAGTTCGAGGTCGAGCCGCAGGTTGGCTATCACGAGCGTCACGCGCACCAGATCGAAATGCTCGACCAGCGCCTCGAATGGATCGCGACCATCCTGTTTTCTGGGACCCTCATCGTATCCGTTGCGACGCTCGTCGGCCTGGCAATGGACGCCGCCTACGTGAATCGCTTCGGCAATTGGTTTACGCTCGTCTCGGCCGGATTTCCCGCTCTCGGCACGGCCGTGTTCGGCATTCGTTTCCAGGCTGACTTCGGAGGCGACGCGCTGCGCTCGTTGGCGACCGCCAATACCTTAAGGCAGATCGAGGAGGAATTGAGCCGGGACGTGAGCCTGTCGCGCGCCGCCGACCTCACGGAGCAGGCCGGCAGGATCATGCTCGGCGACCTCGACGAATGGCGGCTGGTCAACCAGCAGCGCGACCTGTCGGTCGGTTAGTCTTCTTCTCCCCAACGCCAGCGCCAGCCGCCGCGGGTTGAGCGGGCACTGATGACAATGAAGGCAACCGAAAGGGGGATGACCGCGGCGAAGAGCTGAACTGGACGATCGCGCAGCAAGATCGCCAGCAGCAGGGTCAACAGGATGAAGCCGAGCGTGAGCGCCCAGCCCTGCCAGCTGATCGGCAGTCCGGCGCCATATCCGTAGCGCTTCGGAGCGAACCATTCTGGCCCGTCACTCATTGCCCTTCTCCTTCGGTGGCCGCCCGCGCTTGCGCGGCGCCGGCGATTTGAGCTTCACGCCACGCGCGCTCAGCGCTTCGCGCAGCAGGCACTCGACCTCGGCATTCACGCTTCGCAGATCCGCGGCAGCGCAGCGCTCCACGGCCGACCACAAGGCGGAATCGACGCGTAGCGGATAGGCCTTGCGCTCGCCGTGGGGCACGCGCGGCTCCTACTGGTAGAGCGTGCCGGTATTGACGACAGGCTGCGCGTCGCGCTCGCCGCACAGGACCACCATCAGATTCGACACCATCGCGGCGCGGCGCTCGTCGTCCAGTTCGACGACGCCTTTCTCGGAGAGTGCATCGAGCGCCATCTCGACCATTCCGACCGCACCCTCGACGAGCGTCTGGCGTGCCGCGACGACGGCTTGCGCCTGCTGGCGGCGAAGCATCGCGCCAGCGATCTCGGTGGCATAAGCAAGATAAGTGAAGCCGCATTCGTCGATGGTGATCCCGGCGACGTTGAGCCGCTCCTGCAGCTCCTTGCGCAGCTCTGCGCCGACCTCGTCGTGGTTGCCGCGCAGAGTCACCTCCTGGTGCGTGAAATCGTCGTAGGGATAGCGTGAGCCGATGGTGCGGATGGCCGCTTCGACCTGCACGCGGACGAACTGCTTGTAGTCGTCGACGTCGAACAAAGCCTGCGCCGTATCGACGACACGCCACATGATCTGCGCGGCAATATCGATCGGGTTGCCGCGCAGGTCGTTCACCTTGATTTTGTCCGAGATGAAGTTGTTGGCCCGGACCGACACCTTCTTCTTGGCCATCCAAGGCCAGGTCCAACGCAGGCCAGTCGTGCGATCCGTGCCGCGATACTCGCCGAACAGGGTGATCGCGACCGCCTGGTTCGGCTGCAGCATGTAGAAGCCCGGCATTACCAGGACGAACACGAGCGTCGCGACCAGGACGATGCCGAGTGCGAGCATGGTGCCCGCGCCCCCAAGCTGATTGATGCCATAGATGTCCGCGAGGATCGCGAGGAGCAGGACGATGAGCATCCCGTAGCCGTTCATCGTCGATGCGGCCCGCTCGCTCGTCGCCGTCAGTGCAATGACTTTGTCGTTTGCCACCTTTGCCTCCATAAATATGATATCATAATTATATGCCACGGCTGCAAACGTCAACTGGCGGCTTGCGGATGCGCTCGCTAAGGGCCGCGGAATGACGGATCACAAATGGCGTTTGGTGGTGCACGGCGGAGCGGGGTCGGAGCGGATCGCCCACGGCGGGCCCGAACATGAAACGAGTGCCCGCGATGGCCTGGAGCAGGCGCTCGAGGCGGGCTCGTCCATGCTCGCCCGCGGCGGCACCGCCGTGGACGCAGTCGAAGCCGCAGCGCGCGTCCTCGAAGAAGACACCTGCTTCAACGCGGGCCGCGGAAGCGTGCTGACCGAGCACGGCGAAGTCGAGCTCGATGCCGCGATCATGGAAGGCCGGGACCGCAACGCGGGTGCGGTGTCGGGTATCAAGACGACGCGCGCGCCGATCAGCCTGGCGCGGCGGCTGATGGACCATGGTCCGCACGTCTTCCTCGCAGGAGGAGCTGCCGACCGGTTCGCCGCAGCCGCCGGCATCGAGCAGGTCGCGAATGATTTCTTCATCCTCCCAGAGCGCCGGCGGCAGCTCGAGGAGGCGCGCGCGGCCGGGAGCGCGGCCGATCCCATCAAGTACGGAACCATCGGCGCTGTCGCGGTCGATCTTTCAGGCAATGTCGCGGCCGCGACGTCGACTGGGGGCATTACCGCCAAGCGATGGGGCCGTGTGGGCGACTCCCCGTTGATCGGCGCCGGGACTTACGCCGACAACCGCTCGGCGGCGATCTCGGCGACGGGCTCGGGAGAATATTTCATCCGCGCAGTGGCCGCTCACCAGCTGGCCGAGCGCATCCGGCTCGGTGGCCAGTCGCTGCAGGAGGCGCTCGACGGCGTGCTTCAGGATATCCAGTCGCTCGGCGGCAAGGGCGGGCTGATTGCGGTCGCGCCGAGCGGGGAAGCCGCATGGGGCTTCACCACGGCTGCGATGTACCGCGGGATGGCCGATGCGAGCGGACGAACCGTCGCGATCTATTCGGAGGACGTGGAGCGGTAGGGCAGATCCTGCCGCAACCAGTTAATTTCGCTTCCGACTCCTGCGCGCTCTGCCTCGAGGAATTCCGCGACCGCCTGCCTGAAGCCGCGGTTGGGAATGAAATGGGCCGAGCGGGTGACCACCGGCTCATAGCCGCGACTGATCTTGTGCTCGCCCTGCGCGCCGGCCTGCACGCCGTTGAGGCCATGCTCGATTGCCCACTCGACGGCCTGATAATAGGACAGCTCGAAATGGAGGAACGGCACTTCGTCGACCGTTCCCCAATAGCGCCCGTAGAGGGTGTCGGGGCCGATGAAGTTGAGCGCTCCGGCGATTGGCCGAGAGCCGCGATAGGCGAGGAGGAGCAGCGCGCGGTCGCCCATCCGTTCGCCGACGAGGTCGAAGAACTCGCGGGTGAGATAGGGATGCCCCCACTTTCGGGAGCCCGTGTCCTGGTAGAAAGCCCACATCGCATCCCATTCCGCAGGGCCGATGTCGCTTCCGCGGAGCGCACGGAATTCGAGACCTTCGCGCGCGGCGGCCCGTTCCTTCCGCAAGGTCTTGCGACGGCGGCTCGTGAGCGTGGCGAGGAAATCTTCGAAGTTGCCGTAGCCCCGGTTGAACCAGTGATATTGGACGCCGTGTCGGCTCAGCCAGCCACGCCGCTCGCATTCCGAAGCGCCGGCCTCGTCGATGAAGGTGATGTGCGCGGATGACATTCCGTTCTGGATGGTCACCGCTTCGATGGCCGCGAGAAGCTGCTGCGGACGGGTCCCGAGCAGCCTCGGTCCCGGGACCGGCGTAAAGGGAACGGCGACCTGCAGCTTGGGATAATATTCGCCGCCGGCGCGCTCCCAGGCATCTGCCCAGCCGTGGTCGAACACATATTCGCCCTGGCTATGGGATTTCAGGTAGGCGGGCGCCGCGGCGACCAGCCTCACTTCTTCCTCGACGAAGATCGGCGCGGGCGTCCAGCCGGTGCCGGGACCCACGCTGCCGGAATCTTCGAGCGCGGACAGGAACGCGTGGCTGAGGAACGGGTCGCCGGTTCCAAGGCGGTCCCATGCATGGGAATTCAGGCCGGAAACGCCCGAAGCGATCTTCGCTATGACTTCAGATTCGCGGTCGGCCATCGGCTTCCCAGATGAGTGCATCGGCATGAACCGCGCCTTGCGCCCGCTGCTCGGCGGTGCGGATCGTCCAGCTGTAGACCGGCATTCGGCGCCGAACTCGCTCAACCCATCTCTTGCCGAGCGCCGCCCGGTCCACCGCGAGGAATTGCGGATCGGCCAGCCACGTTGCCATTCGCCGCCGCATCGCGGGCAGGCTGTCACGGATCACGAGCCCGCGTCGGATCTCCGGCATGTGAGTCTTCATCAGACGCGGCACGCGCGGATCGAAGCTCATGACTCCGCAGGCGCCATGATAGCCCTGCAGCGCGGACTTCAATGCCGCCGGCCACCGCCAGATATCCCGCTCCACCTTCACTTCGAGCAGCAGCGGCACTCGGCCATCGACCATCGTGAGCAGGCTTTCGAGCGTCGGCATCGGATGTTCACCGACGCGCAGCCTCGACAGGTTGCGGAAGCTGGTCCTGCCGATCCGAATGGGACTGGCACAGATCCGCAGCGCATCCGCGTCGTGGAACACGACAACGTGATTATCGGCAGTGAGTCTCAGGTCGCATTCGATCCCGCAGCCGAAGTCGAGCGCGGCGGCGAAAGCTGTCAGGCCGTTTTCGGGAATGCCGGAGCCATAATGCAGGCCCCGGTGCGCAAAGCCGAGCGCACCCGGATCGAGCGGGTCAGGCTTTGACCGCGACGATCGCATCCACTTCGACGGCCACGCCCAGCGGAAGAACCGCGACACCGACTGCGCTGCGGGCGTGGCGTCCGGCCTCGCCGAACACGTCCTGCATCAGCTCCGACGCGCCGTTCGCGACCTTGGGCTGGTCGGTGAAGGACGGAGCGCTGTTCACGAACACGCCGAGCTTCACGATCCGCTCCACACGATCGAGCGAGCCAAGCGCCGCCTTGATCTGGGCGAGGAGCATGATTCCGCAGCGGCGCGCCGCTTCCATCCCCCGTTCGAGGTTCAGGTCCTCTCCGAGGCGGCCGAGGATCAAATTGCCGTCCTCGCCAAAGCTGATCTGGCCGGAGATATGCAGCAGTCCGGCTTGCTCGACGGCAGGCACATAGGCCGCCACCGGCGCGGCGGGCTGCGGAAGGGTGATCCCGAGTTCGGATAGTCGCTGATCGATGCTCATGGCTTTGCCCCAAGCACCGGGGCGGTTTCGAATCAACCCTCGCGATTCACGGTGAACCCCGCCCAGCTCTGGCTCACCGGCATCAGCTCGATCGTGTTGATGTTGAGATGTGGCGGAAGGTTCGCGAGCCACCAGAATAGTTCCGCGTGATCCTCGGGAGTCATGGGGTTCATTCCGGAATAGAGCCTGTCCGACGCTTCCTGGTCCCCGCCGGTCCGAACGAGCGTGAACTCGGTCTCCGCCATTCCTGGTTCGACGGACGTCACTCGGACGCCTGTTCCGGCGAGGTCGCAGCGAAGATCGAGCGAGAATTGGCGGACGAAGGCCTTCGTGCCCGCGTAAACTGCGCCTCCCTTGTACGGATAGGTCGCGGCCACGGATGAAAGGTTGATGATCTGGCCCCGACGTTCGATCAGTTTCGGAAGCAGCACGCGGGTCAACGCGACGAGGCCCGTGACGTTCGTGCCGATGACCGTCTCAATGCGGTCCCAGTCGGTATCAGGCAGAGGATCGGTCGGCGGCGCCAGGCCCGCGTTGTTGAGCAGCAGGTCGATCTCGCCCCACGGCGGCGACAGATCGGCGATGCTTTCCACGGCCTCGCGGTCGCGCATGTCGATCTGGAGCGGGAGGAAGGCATCGCCGAACTCCTCCTGAAGCTCGCGCAGCCGCTCGGAGCGGCGACCGGTCCCGATCACGTTCCACCCGCCGTGGATGAAGCGCCTGGCTGAGGCGCGGCCGAAACCCGCAGTTGCCCCCGTAATCAGGATCGTCTTGGTCATGCAGTCCCTTCGATCGCGCGCCGGGCTTGTACGAGCGCGTCGGGCTTTATTCCAATGCCTTCGCAAACGGCGAGAAGATCGGGCTCATGCGCTTCGAGAAATGCGATCAGGCTGGCGAGCAGCGCCGGGTCATCAACCTTGCGCCGCAGCTCGTCTGTCTCGATTCCGGTCAAGGCGAGGAACCGTTGTGCGCGCCGTTCGTCGGAAACGGTCGCCGCAAGCGCGGCCAGAGCGAGAGCATAGGGGTCGTTTGGCGTCTCGAGCGGCACCGCCTAGACAGCCGGATGAACGGGTGAAGGAAGCATTTTGGCCAAGATCCTGATCGTCGAGGACAATGCCCTCAACATCAAGCTCTTCTGCGACCTGCTCGCGGCGCATGGCCATGAGCCGGAGGCGGTGACGGACAGCCGCCTCGCTCTCGATGCCGCCCGCCAATTCACGCCGGACCTGGTGATTACCGACATCCAGCTCCCGCACGTGAGCGGCCTCGAGCTGATTCGCATGCTGCGCAACGACAAGGATCTGGGCGAGGTCCCGATCATGGCGGTGACGGCTTATTCGACGAGCGAAGACGAGGAGCGGATCCGTGCAGCGGGAGCGCAGGCCTATGTGTCGAAGCCCATCTCCGTCGTGAGATTTGCCGAAACGGTCGATCATCTGCTCAACCGCCAGGCAGGCGCCGCCGAGACCGAGACGAGCGTCGGCGGGACGGACAACGTGGCTGAGGAGCCCGGCGCGGGGGAAACCGACGGGCAGGAAAGTTAGGCGCGCGGCGGATAGCCGCAGCGCGCTACTTGATCTTAGCTTCCTTGAACTCGACGTGCTTGCGCGCGACCGGGTCGTACTTCCTGAAGCTGAGCTTTTCGGTCTGGGTGCGCGGGTTCTTCTTCGTCACGTAGAAGAAGCCGGTATCGGCGCTGCTGACGAGCTTGATCTTGACGGTTGCCGGCTTGGCCATCGGGCAAGTCCCAAATGCTGGAAAAACAAAAAGCGGCCTGCCGCCGCTCACGTGTGGCGCCAATGACGCAGGGACTCGGAATTGTCAACCGACACAGTGCTGTAACCTTCCGTTAACGCCGTTGGGCGAACCTCCGTTAAATCAGGAGGGACGACGCGATGGCAACGGATCCGCTCGCCAGAGTAAGAAATGAAGTGGCGCTGCGCGTTGCCGAAATCCGCGAAGCCGGTCCTCGCCTGTCCCCGCTCGACCTTCACGTCCGCATGGAAGCGATCCGGCGCGTGGCGGCCATCCACGGCCTTGCGGCTCTCGAGGGGCTGGCGCGGCAAAGCGCACAGCTGGCGCTTCTGCCGGGACACCGTGTCTCCATGCAGTGCTGCCTCGAGCATGTCGACGAGGCGCTCGACAGCGATTCGGAGCGCGACGGCAACGCGATCCTCGCGGCGCTCGCCGTCCGGCTTCATTAAGGCACCGTAACGCCGTTCGTGCATTGGAGGCGCGATGCGCGCCTTTTCACAACTGCTGGACGATCTCGTCTACACGCGATCGCGCAACACCAAGCTGCAGCTGATCGGTGATTATCTCCGGGACACGCCCGATCCCGACCGGGGCTACGGCCTGGCTGCGCTGACCGGCACGCTCGATATCCCCCATGTGAAGCCTGCGGCTGTCCGGGGGCTCGTAGAAGAGCGGATCGACCCCGTGCTGTTCTACATGAGCCGCGACTATGTCGGCGACACAGCGGAGACCGTGTCGCTGCTCTGGCCCAAGGCCACCGGCGAGCCGCCTGAGATAGACGACGCGACGCTGAGCATTTCGGACGTGATCGACCGGCTCCGGTCGGCATCGAAGCTCGAAGCACCGCGGGTACTTGCGGGGATGCTCGATCATCTCGACGCGTCGGGGCGCTATGCGCTGCTGAAGCTTGCGCTCGGCGAACTGCGCGTCGGCATCAATGCGCGCCTTGCCAAGCAGGCGCTGGCGCAGGCGTTCGGGCTTCAGCTCGAAGCGGTCGAGGAGGTTTGGCACGGACTGCGTCCGCCGTTCGCCGAACTGTTCGACTGGGCCGAGGGGCGGGCCGAGCAGCCGACGGCGCGGGATGTCCCGATCTTCCGCCCGTTCATGCTCGCCCATCCGCTCGACGACGCGAAGGTGTCGCTCGACGATTATGCCGCCGAATGGAAGTGGGACGGCATTCGAGTCCAGCTCGTCCACGCGGGCGGCGACACGCGGCTGTACAGCCGCACGGGCGACGACATCTCCGGTAGCTTTCCCGACGTGGCGGAAGCTTTCCGGACTCCCGCGGTGCTCGACGGCGAGCTTCTCGTCCGGGGAGAGGCCCAGGGTTCGGGTCTGGAGGTCGAATCCGCCGCGAGCTTCAACGCGCTCCAGCAAAGGCTGGGCCGCAAGAACGTCAGCCAGAAGATGATCGGCGCCTACCCCGCGTTCGTGCGGCTGTACGACATCCTGTTCGATGGCGATGAGGATCTGCGGGAATTGCCGTGGGAACGACGGCGCGCGCGGCTCGAAGGATTTGCAGAGCGCCTCGATCCGGCGAGCTTCGACATCTCCCGCCTGATCGAGGCAAACACCTTTGAGGAGCTGGAGGATCTTCGGCTCAATGCTCGCGACGTTGCGATCGAGGGCATCATGCTCAAGCGCCGCGACAGCGCCTATGTCGCGGGAAGGCGTACGGGCTTGTGGTACAAGTGGAAGCGCGATCCGCTGACGGCCGATTGCGTCCTCATGTATGCGCAGCGCGGGTCGGGCAAACGCTCCAGCTATTATTCCGATTATACCTTCGGATGCTGGACCGAGGACGCCGAGCTGCTGCCGGTCGGCAAGGCCTATTTCGGCTTCACCGACGAGGAGCTGAAGTGGCTCGACCGCTGGATCCGCGGCCACACCGTCCAGCGCTTCGGGCCCGTGCGCGAAGTCGAAAAGAATCTCGTGCTTGAGGTCGCATTCGATTCGATCCACGCGAGCGCGCGCCACAAGTCCGGGCTCGCGATGCGCTTCCCGCGGATCAGCCGAATCCGCACCGACAAGCCGGCCAGGGAAGCCGACACGATCGCGGCGTTGCGTTCACTGGTAACTTGATGCGGGCGCTCTAGCCGCTAATCCTCTCGCCCTTCGAAAGAGGGGACAATCATGCTCAAGACGTTGCTCGCCGGCGTCGCTGCGCTGGCAATGGCCGGCATCGCCCATGCGGAAACCTATGCGATTCAGGCCGGCCGCCTGATCGTCGATGCAGCGCAACCGGCGCGCGGCAATTCCACGGTCGTCGTCGAAAACGGTCGCGTCAGCCGAATCGAGAGCGGTTTCACCGCTCCCGCCGGAGCCATCGTCGTCGACGAGCGAAGCCGCACGGTGATGCCCGGGATGACCGACGTCCACGTTCACCTCACCGGCACCAGCGGACAGCCCTGGTACCAGGAGTTCACGCAGAAGGAGTCCGTGCCTTACCGAGCGACGATGGGGCTGACCCATGCGCTCGAAATGGCGCGTGCGGGTTTCACCACCGTGCGTGACCTGGGCGGGGACACGAGCGGGGTCATCGCAGTGCGCGAAGCCGTCGCGGAAGGCCGCTTCCCCGGACCCCGGATCCAGGTGTCCGGCGCCCCGCTGTCGATCATCGGCGGCCACGCGGATGAAGCCACCGGGCTGCCTCCCGAGCTGGCCGCTGCGGTCAACGAAGCGCATCTCAACCCGTCCGTCTGCACCGGCGTCGAGGAGTGCCAGAAGGTCGTGCGGCAGCTCGCCGCGGCGGGCGTGGATGTGATCAAGATCATGGCGACCGGCGGAGTGCTCGACCCAGGAGCGATGGGCCTCGAGCAGCATTTCACCGACGCCGAGCTCAAAGGCATCGTCGACATGGCGCATGCGATGCACCTGAAGACCGCCGCGCATGCGCATGGTGCCCGCGGCATCCTTGCGGCGACCAACGCGGGGATCGATTCGATCGAGCACGGGACGTTCCTCGACGAGGCGGGCGCACGCGCGATGAAGGCGCACGGAACCTATTATTCCGCAACGCTGATGGCCTTTAGCGGCGTCAGCTCGCTGCTCGGCACCGGAAAGCTCACTCCCGCGATGGAAGCGAAGACCCGGCAGACGCTCGGCGTTTGGGGTAAGGGCCTCAATCTCGCTTACCGGACCGGCGTAAAGATTGCGCTGGGTACCGACAGCGCCGTCGCGCCGCACACGCAGGCCAACAAGGAGCTCGAGCTGATGGTCACCAAGGGCGGAATGAGCCCGGGGGACGCGCTCATCGCGGCGACGAAGGGCGGCCCCGACCTCATGAACCTGTCGAATGAGACCGGCACGCTCGACCCTGGAAAGTCGGCGGACCTGATCGCAGTCGATGGAGACCCGTTGGTCGATCCGACCGCTGTGCAGCGCGTCGGCTATGTCATGGTCGAGGGCCGCCCGATCCCGATGAAAGGACAATGATGCGTTCGTCCGCACTGCTGCTTTCCCTGCTCCTGTCGAGCGCAGCCTTCGCCCAGCAATCATCGAGCAATGCCGGCGACACCCCGCCGCCGGGGACGCAGTCCGCGCAGTCGAAGGACAAGGAAAAGGAGAAGGACACCGACACCGCCAAGGCGAGCGCCGAAGAGACGGCGCAGCCGGTGCGGCGTTCGATCAGCTTCCGCGGCCGAACGCTCACCTACACGGCCACGCCCGGCACGCTGACCATCCGCAACGACGACGGGGAGGCCGTCGCGAGCATGTTCTACACGGCCTACACGATGCCGGGCGCGAACGGCCGGCCGCGCCCTGTGACCTTCCTGTTCAATGGCGGCCCCGGCAGTTCGACCATGTGGCTGCACATGGGCTCGTTCGGCCCGATGAAGGTCGACGCCTCGATTCCCGAGACGATCTCCGGGCCTCCGTTCCGGATTTCTTCCAACCAGGACACCTTGCTCGACAAGAGCGACCTCGTGTTCCTCGACGCCGTCACCACCGGCCTGTCGCGCCCGGTCGGCAAGGCGAAAGCTGAAGATTTTTTCGGCGTCGACAAGGACCTCGATGCCTTTTCACGGGGAATCCAGCGCTACCTGACCAAGTACGGCCGCTGGAACAGCCCGAAGTTCATCATCGGTGAAAGCTACGGCACGCTGCGCGCCGCCGGCCTCTCGACCAGGCTCGCCGACAAGGGCGTTCAGCTCAACGGCATCGTGCTGGTCTCGACTGTGCTCAACTTCGCCGACTTCGCCGGGGACCAGCAGTACGTCAACTTCCTGCCGACCTATGCGCTCGATGCCTGGTACCACAACAAGGTCCCGCACAACGGAAGCATCGACGCCTTCGCCGAACAGGCGCGGGCGTTCGCCAGCGGCCCGTACGCCGCGGCTCTGCAGAAGGGCCGAGCGGTCAGCGAGGAGGAGAAGCGCGCTGTCGCCACGCAAATGGCGGCGCTCATCGGACTCGCGCCGGACTATATCCTGCGCACCAACTTGCGCGTCGACCCCGAGCGTTTCCGGCGCGAGCTATTGCGTGAGCGCGGCCAGATCATCGGCCGCATCGACTCGCGTTATCTCGGCACCGAAGCCGAACTGGTCGGATCGGATCCCACCTACGATCCGCAGGCGAGCGCGATCACCGGCGGCTTCACCGGCGCGATCAACGATTATCTGTTCCGCGATCTCGGCTACAAGACGCCGCTGACCTACCGGATCAACAATTACGGTGGGATCGGGAACAAGTGGGAGTTCACCCACGACAGCGCCGCGGGTGGTCAGCCGATCGCCGACACCAGCGTCGATCTCGCTTCGTCGATGCGGCAAAATCCGCGCATGAAGCTGTTCATGGTCAACGGCTATTATGACCTCGCGACACCTTTCTTCGGCGCGGACTATGAGGTCGGCCATATGCTGGTGGACCCGGCGATCGCGGCCAACATCCGCTACGGCTACTATCCCGCCGGGCACATGATGTACGTCGATCCGGTCTCGTCGCACCGGCTCAAGGCCGATCTCGACGCCTTCTACGACAGCGCGATGTAGCAAAAGAAAGAGCCGGCGAAGTTTCCTCCGCCGGCTCCTCGCCCCCTAGACTGTCAATCGCCTAGCTGATCGGCTGAAGGTTAACCGCCGCAAATTTGCCGCGGCGGTCGACCTCGAGCTCGAACTCGAGCCGGTCGCCTTCGTTAAGCGTCGGGATGCCCGCGCGCTCGACGGCTGAGATGTGGACGAACGCGTCCGGCTGACCGTCGTCGCGCTGGATGAAGCCGAAGCCCTTCATGGAGTTGAAGAACTTGACCGTTCCGCTCGCCTTCTCCCCGGTCAGCTGACGCTGCGGCCCGCCGGCTCCGCCGCCGCCGCCGCTGCGCTCGATCGGCATTGGCTCGCCCTCGATTCGCAGGTTGGTCGCGGAGATTCGCCCGCCGCGATCGACCAGCGTGAATTCGAGCGGCTGGCCGTCGGCCAGATCCGTCAGGCCTGCCTGCTCGACCGCGGAGATGTGTACGAACACGTCCTCGCCGCCGTCATCGCGAACGATGAAGCCGAAGCCCTTCTGGGGGTTGAAAAATTTGACGACACCCTTGCCTTCGCCAACGACCTGAGGAGGCATTCCGCCGCCACCGCCGCCGCGAAAGCCGCCGCCGCCACCGCCACGGAAGCCACCGCCTCCGCCGCCATAGCCGCCACCGCCGCCGCCGCGATCACCGTAGCCGCCACCGCCGCCGAAGCCGCCGCGGTCTCCAAAACCGCCGCGTCCGCCGCCGAAGCCGCCACGTTCTTGATAACCCAGATCGCCGCCGAAACTCTCTTCACCGAAACTTTCGCGCTTGTCGCGGCCGCGGCCACCGCGATCCCCCTTGCGCCCTCTATCGAAACCCATGCCCGTCCAAACTTCCGTGTGCCCACAATGACATAGAACCAACGCGCCTTGGGCCCCATGCGCAACCGGTCAAAGCACGTGTTCTACTCACGCACCGTTCACACCCTTACCTGAAAAATATGAGACGGCCTAGTTTGATTCCGCGCGGGGCTGGCAAGGCGGGTCAAGAGCGGACTAAAGCAGGATGGCAAGACCTTGCTCAGGAGTAACAATGGCGGTCCATTTTCACGAGGAAGACCTGCCGTCGGACGTCCAGTTCGCCGACGGTCCGATCGCGGTGGACACCGAAGCCATGGGACTCGTCCCCGGCCGCGACCGGCTGTGCCTGGTTCAGCTGTCGGACGGAAAAGGCGACGAACATCTCGTCCGGTTCAAGCGAGGCAGCGACTATGGCGCACCAGTCCTCAAGGCACTGCTCGGCGATCCCGATCGCCTGAAGCTCTACCATTTCGCGCGTTTCGATGTCGGCATCATGCAGGCCTATCTCGGCATCATGGCCGCGCCGCTCTACTGCACGCGCACCGCGTCGCGGCTCGTTCGGACCTACACCGATCGGCACGGGCTCAAGGATCTCGTCAAGGAATTGCTCAACGTCGATTTGTCGAAGCAGCAGCAGACCAGCGACTGGGGTGCTGACGAGTTGTCCGAGGCCCAGCGCGAATATGCCGCGAGCGACGTTCGCTATCTCCATGCGCTCAAGGAGAAGCTCGACGAGCGGCTGGAGCGCGAGGGACGCATGCCGCTTGCCCAAGCCTGCTTCGATTTCCTCCCTGCCCGGGCCCTGCTGGACATCGCAGGCTGGCCCGAGCAGGACATTTTCGCGCATGACGGCTGATGGCTGACGCAGCGGTCAACCGGCGCAAGCAGGTCTGGGCGCTGCCCGGAAGCGCGCACGACCGGCTGGTGCGCTGGTCGAAGGTCGTTCTTCCGGCGGCCGTCGGCATCCTGATTGCCGTCCTCGCGCTTGCTCCCCTGGGCAAGAGGGGAGACGTCAGCTTCATCCTCGACAAGAAGAAGGTGGAGAACGCGCATGAGCGGATGCGCGTGGAGGAAGCGCGGTACACCGGCACCGACGACAAGGGACAGCGATTCCTGATCGTCGCCAACACCGCGGTCCAGCCGAGCTCCGACGTGCCGATCGTCAACATCAACGGCATGTTCGCGCAACTCGATCAGGCCCCCGCGCCCCTGGTGCTCGGCGCGAACAAGGGTCGCTACAATCTCGACACCCAGAGGATCGTCATCGACGGTCCGGTGCGCGTCACCGGAGGCGACGGCTATCGGCTCGCGACTCGCGACGTCATTGTCGACATGAAGCAGCGCCAGATGCACAGCGAGGGTCCGGTCTCCGGCGCAATGCGCCTGGGCCAGTTCCAGGCAGGACAGCTGAAGGCCGATCTGAACAGCCGGACCGTCCTCCTCGATGGAGGCGCTCGCTTGAAAATCGTGCAGGGGGCGGTCAGATGATGGGCGTGCGCTCTCCTGGCATCATCCTTGCACTGACTGCTGCGATAGCGACGGTTGCCGCTGCGCAAACCCAGCAGCAGGGCATGTCTGCGCTAAAGGGCCACAACAGCAACGCGCCCGTCGACGTCACCGCCGACCGCATCGAGGTACAGGATCGCGCCGACCGTGCGATCTTCGCCGGCAACGTCCATGCCACGCAGGCCGAGATGACTCTCGACACGCAGCGGCTGACGGTCGCTTATTCAAGCAAGCCGGGCGGAGCAGGCTCGGCCGCGGGCGGGGTCCAGATCCATCGCCTCGACGCTGCCGGCGGAGTGGTCGTTCGAAGTCCTTCGGAAACCGCAAAGGGCGACTTCGGAATCTACGACCTCGACCGCAAGCTGATCACGATCATCGGCAACGTCCAGCTCACCCAGCGCAACAATATCG
>JBKPQH010000021.1:0-24508 GCA_046733935.1 Pseudomonadota bacterium | reverse complement strand
CTCGGCGAGCGGCTGCTTGATCTTCTCCTGGACGAGGCGACCCATCGGGCGCGCGCCGTAGAGCTTGTCGTAGCCGCGGTCGGTCAGCCACTTGCGGGCCTCGTCGTCGAGCTCGATGTGCACGTTGCGGTCGGCCAGCTGAAGCTCGAGCTGCAGGATGAATTTGTCGACGACCCGAGCGACGACGGCCGGCGGCAGGTAGCTGAACGGCACGATCGCATCGAGGCGGTTGCGGAACTCCGGAGTAAACATCTTTTTGACCGCATCCTCCTGCGCGTCCTCGCGCGACGCCGCCCCGAAGCCGATGCTCTCGCGCGCCATGTCCATCGCGCCGGCATTGGTGGTCATGATCAGGATGGTGTTGCGGAAGTCGACGGTCTTGCCGTGGTGGTCGGTCAGCTTCCCGTTGTCCATAACCTGCAGAAGGATGTTGAACAGGTCCGGGTGCGCCTTCTCGATTTCGTCGAGCAGCAGCACGCAATGCGGGTGTTGGTCAACCGCGTCGGTCAGAAGGCCGCCTTGGTCATATCCGACATAGCCCGGAGGCGCGCCGATCAGCCTGCTGACGGAGTGGCGCTCCATATATTCGGACATGTCGAACCGCTGCAGCGGAACGCCGAGGACGGACGCCAGCTGGCGTGCGACCTCCGTCTTGCCGACGCCCGTGGGGCCCGAGAAGAGGTAGTTGCCGATCGGCTTGTCGGGATCGCGAAGGCCCGCGCGGCTGAGCTTGATCGCCGAGGCGAGCTTCTCGATCGCGAGGTCCTGGCCGAACACGACGCGCTTCAGGTCCGCTTCGAGATGCTCGAGCACCTGCTTGTCGTCGGCGCTGACCGACTTGGGCGGGATTCGCGCCATGGTCGCGACCACGGCCTCGATTTCCTTTGGAGTGATGATCTTCTTGCGGCGGCTAGGCGGGACCAGCATCTGCATCGCGCCGACCTCATCGATCACGTCGATCGCCTTGTCGGGCAGCTTGCGGTCGTGGATGTAGCGCGCCGAAAGCTCGACCGCCGACTTGATCGCGTCCGGAGTGTAGCGGACGTTATGGTGCCCCTCGAACGAGGAACGCAGTCCGGCGATGATCTTGATCGTGTCCTCGACCGTAGGCTCGTTGACGTCGATCTTCTGGAAGCGCCGGAGGAGAGCCCGGTCCTTCTCGAAATGGTTGCGGAACTCCTTGTAGGTCGTCGAGCCGATGCAACGGATCGCGCCCGACGAGAGGGCTGGCTTCAAAAGGTTCGATGCGTCCATCGCGCCGCCGGAGGTGGCTCCGGCGCCGATGACGGTGTGGATCTCGTCGATGAAGAGGATCGCGTTGGGCATTTTCTCGAGTTCGGAGACGACACTCTTCAACCGCTCTTCGAAATCGCCGCGGTAGCGGGTGCCGGCGAGGAGCGCGCCCATGTCGAGCGCGTAGATGGTCGCTCCCTTGAGCACTTCGGGAACGTCCCCCTCGATGATCTTGCGGGCGAGGCCTTCGGCGATGGCGGTCTTCCCGACGCCCGGATCGCCGACGTAGAGCGGGTTGTTCTTCGAGCGGCGACACAGGATTTGCACCGTCCGGTCGACCTCCGGCATTCGGCCGATCAGCGGATCGACCTTGCCGGCCCGCGCCTTCTCGTTGAGGTCGACGGTGAACTGCTTGAGCGCGGATTCCTTCTTGCCGCCTTCCTTCTCGCTCTTCTCCTCGGTGCCTTCGGGTGGACGCGCCTCGGCCGAGCCTTCGCCCTTGCCGACGCCGTGGCTGATGTAGGTCACCGCATCGAGACGGCTCATGTCCTGCTGCTGCAGGAAATAGACCGCGTAACTCTCCCGCTCCGAGAAGAGCGCGACAAGGACATTCGCGCCGGTGACCTCGTCGCGCCCGGATGACTGCACGTGCAGGATCGCGCGCTGGACGACGCGTTGGAATCCGCTGGTGGGCGTCGGGTCGGTCGCGCTGTCGGCGACAAGCGCTCCGAGCTCATTATCCAGATACTGCTTGACCGAAGCGCGAAGCTCATCCCGGCCGACGCCGCAGGCGGTCATCACCTTCGAGGCATGCTCGTCATCGATGAGGGCAATCAGAAGATGTTCGAGGGTCGCATACTCGTGCCGACGGCGGCTGGCCTCCCCAAGCGCATTGTGGAGGGTCTGTTCGAGTTCGCGAGCAAAACTAGGCATTTAGGCTGTTACTCCCGCACCCGCGGAGTACCCGCGGGCTTTGAATGAAATGTCATACGGCGGAACGCGGCAATCAAGAGCCGTGTCCCGGCTTTTCAACAGATTATCGCACTGAGAGATGTTCGACGGCTTAACGGCCGCCCAGGTCACGGCTTCTTGAACAGCTCTTCGGCGGCGGAGCGGTGGGTTTGTACCCGCTGCATGTGGGATTCGACGCGGGCGATCTCGGCCTTGAGAGCTTCGATTCGGGCCTCCAGCTCCTCGATGGACATGGGGTCGAGGTCCTGCTTTGCAAGCTCCACCAGAGGATCTCCGGGCTTGCTCGGGAACAGCTCTTCCAGGTCCATGAGCGAATCGTTGACCCTGCGGCTGCTCAAGTCAATAACCGCGCCGCTGTGCCGGGTATCCCATCCTCCATGATGGCGGTCGTCGCGCCGCAGCCCGACGGGGCCGAGGAGCTTGCGCTGGTCGAAAGACGGGTGCCGCGAGCGGGTCCCGGCGAGGTCCTGATCGAAGTCGCTGCAGCCGGCGTCAACCGTCCCGACATCCTCCAGCGGCGCGGACTCTATCCGCCGCCTCCCGGCGCTCCGGACATCCTTGGCCTCGAGGTCGCGGGACAGGTCGTCGAAGCAGGCGAAGGCGCCGAAGCCCTGTTGGGCCAGATGGTCTGCGCTCTGGTCGCAGGCGGTGGCTACGCCGAATATTGCGTCGCGCCCGCGGGGACATGCCTGCTTGTCCCGAGCAGCCTGTCGCTGGTTGAGGCGGCGGCGATGCCCGAAACGCTCTTCACCGTTTGGGTCAACCTGTTCGAACGCGGCTTCGCAGCCGACGGCGACTGGGTTCTGGTCCACGGCGGTACGAGCGGCATCGGCACCATGGCCATCGCTTTGGGGCTGCTGTTCAACCTGCACGTGATCGTCACTTGCGGAACGGATGAGAAATGCGCGCGTGCGCTGGATCTCGGGGCGGTCGAAGCGGTGAATTACCGGACCCGAGATTTCGTCGAGGCGGCCAGGGAGCTGACGGAGGGTAGGGGCGTGTCGGTCGTTCTCGACATGGTCGGAGGCGATTATGTGCCGCGCAACCTTGCTGCGCTCGCTGAAGACGGGCGGCACGTTTCGATCGCTTTCCAGCGCGGTGCAAAGACCGAAATTGCGATCGCCGATGTCATGCGGCGCCGGCTGACGCTGACTGGCTCGACCCTTCGGGCGCGTCCCGTCGAATTCAAGACGATGGTTGCGGGCGAGATCGCGCACACGGTGTGGCCCTATGTCGAGGGCGGCCGTCTCAAGCCCGTGATCGACGGCACCTTTCCGCTCAGCCGGGCGGCCGAGGCCCACGCGCGTATGGAAGCCGGCGAGCACGTCGGGAAAATCGTGTTGGAAATTGCGCAATGACCGAGCATCTGATCCTCCACGAGCAGACGGAATCGGGCAATTGCTACAAGATCCGGCTCACTGCGGCGCTTTTGGGAAGGCCGATTGAGCTGCGCGAATATGATATCACCAAAGGCGAGACGCGAACGCGGGAGTTCATGGCGAGCGTCAACGCCAACGGCCGGATCCCGGTCCTGCAGGTGGGCGATCGCTTCATCACCGAAAGCAACGCCGCCTGCTTTTATCTGGCGGAGGGCTCCAGCCTCGTTCCCGACGACCGCTTCGATCGTGCCGACATGCTCCGCTGGATGTTCTGGGAGCAATATAGTCACGAGCCGAACATCGCGACGCTGCGCTTCTGGATCTGCTGGATCGGCACGGACAATCTGTCCGAGGCGCAGCGGCTGCAGATCCCGCTAAAGCGCGAGGCCGGCGAAGCGGCGCTGAAGCTGATGGACGAACATCTCGAGCACCGGGAGTGGCTGGTCGGCGATGCGCTGAGCCTCGCGGATATCTGCCTGTTCGCCTACACCCACGTTGCCGACGCGGGAGAGTTCGATCTGAGGCGCCATGCCAACGTCGGCAGGTGGATCGAACGGGTAAAAGCCCAGCCGAGATTCCTCCCGATACACGGTTGACCGCCCCTTGCCCGAACGGCAGCGCAGGTTTACATCGCCCGCCAAGCCGGCCGCTCCGAGAGGGGCGGCCCTATTCATTTCTAACGGAGACATCTGACGTGGCCCAGCCCCTGATGCCCCATGCGACTGCCGCGTGGCTGGTCGATAATTCGTCCCTCACTTTCGAGCAGATCGCTGATTTCTGCGGACTGCACATCCTCGAGGTGCAGGCGATCGCCGACGATACCGCCGCGACCAAGTTGACCGGCCGCGATCCGGTGCGCGCCGGCGAACTGACTCACGAAGAGATCGAGAAAGGCCAGGCCGACCCCGATTATCGCCTGAAGATGTTCAAGCCGCCGGAGGCGGTGCGCCGCACCCGCGGACCGCGCTACACGCCGGTTTCGAAGCGGCAGGACAAACCGGACGGAATCGCCTGGATCATCAAGAACCATCCGGAGGTCAGCGACGGCCAGATCAGCAAGCTGATCGGAACGACGCGCACGACCATCGCCGCGATCCGCGAGCGCACGCACTGGAACATGGCGAACATCACGCCGAAGGACCCGGTGACCCTCGGCCTCACGACGCAGCGCGAGCTCGACGCCGCGGTTGCGAAGGCTGCAAAGGCCGCCGGGGCGCCCGCGCCGGTCGACACTCGGTTCGAAGGCGATCGCGAAGCACTCATCGAGGAGCTTCGCCGCGAGCGCGAGCAGCATGCGCGCGAGGCGGAAGCGGCTCTTGCGCAGGCGGGCGACGAAGCCCTTCGCGACGAGGTTGTTCCGGGCATCCGGGACCCGTTCAAGAATACGCCGGTCGAATAAGCGCCTCTCTTGATTCGCGGCGGCGCGAGGGTGAAACAGCGTTATGGCCACCACCGCTGAGGACGTCAGTCAACTGAGTTTCGAAGCCGCGCTCGCGCGGCTCGAGGAGATCGTGCGCACGCTCGAGAAGGGCGAGGCGCCGCTCGACCGCTCGATCGAGCTCTATCAGGAGGGCGACCGGCTCAAGCGGCACTGCGAGGCACGGCTCAAGGACGCCCAGGCGCGCATCGAGCAGATCGCGTTCGGAAGCGACGGCAAGCCTGCGGGGCTGAAGCCCTTCGATGCCGGTTGAGACCGTCGACCGGTTGGCCGAGGAGCTGAAGGCGGAAAGCGCGCGGGTCCGCGCCGAGGTCGACAACTTCTTCGCGAAATTGCTGGCGCCGACGGGCGACAATCGCGATCGCCTTTACGAAGCCATGCGGCATGCGGCGATTGGGGGCGGCAAGCGACTACGCCCGCTGTTGACGATTGCGTCTTCGCGATTGTTTGCGATCGACCCGAACCGAGCACTGCGCGTGGGATGCGCGATCGAGGCGATCCACGTCTATTCCCTGATCCACGACGATCTTCCGTGCATGGACGATGCGGACCTAAGGCGCGGCAAGCTGACCGTGCACAAGGCGTTCGGCGAGGCGGAGGCGGTGCTCGCCGGCGATAGCCTGCATGCGCTGGCGTTCGATATTCTCGCCCATTCCTCCACCCATGACGATCCGTGGGTACGGAACGAGCTGGTGCTCGAGCTGGCGCGCGCCGCGGGGCCGCAGGGCATGGCCGGCGGGCAGATGATGGATCTCGTCGCTGAAGGCGAGGTGCTCGACCTGGCCGCGATCACGCGGCTTCAGCAGCTCAAGACCGGAGCATTGATCGAATATGCGGTCGAGGCCGGCTGCATCATGGCCAAGCTGCCGGCCGAGGCGCGGCGGCCCTACCGCGGCTATGCGCGGAACATCGGTCTTGCGTTCCAGATCGCGGACGACCTCATCGACCATAGCGGGGATGAAGCCGCAGCGGGCAAGCCGACGCGCAAGGACGCGCATGCCGGCAAGGCAACATTCGTCTCCCTGCTCGGCGAAGAACGGTCGCGGCAGCAGGCCGGCTTCCTGGTCGAGCAGGCGGTCCAGCATCTATCCGGGCATGGCACGGAGGCGGATTTGCTTCGTGCAATCGCGCGCTTTGCGATAGAGCGGGACCACTAGGGGGCCGCACATGAAGATCGCTGTCTATCCGGGCACGTTCGACCCGATCACGCTCGGGCATCTCGACATCATTCGGCGCGGCGCGCACCTGGTCGACAAGTTGGTGATCGGAGTGACGACCAATCCGTCGAAGGAGCCGATGTTCTCGGTCGATGAGCGGCTGACGATGGTGCGGCGCGAGGTGGCCGACATTCCCGGCAAGATCGAAGTCGTCGAGTTCGACAGCCTGCTGATGGAATTCGCCGAGAAGCAGGGAGCGACGGCCATCCTGCGCGGGCTGCGGGCCGTCGCGGATTTCGAATATGAGTTTCAGATGGCGGGCATGAACCAGCAGCTCAACGATGATATCGAGACCGTCTTCCTGATGGCCGACGTGTCGCTGCAGCCGATCGCGTCGAAGCTGGTGAAAGAGATCGCGCGGTTCGGTGGAGCGATCGACAAATTCGTCACGCCTGCGGTCGCCGAGGATGTGCGGCGGCATTTGAACGGCGGTTCACGCTAAGGTCAGCACCGCCGCACGATCACGCGCAAGATTCTTCCGGGGAGGATTATGTTCGTCAAAGCCTTGTCGTTGCTGCCGCTCGCATTCGCGCTGATTGCGGCGAAGCCTGCACCGCAGCCTGCCGCGCCAATGCCGAGCCTGGCGGCTCCCCCAGAAGTGGCGGCGAACCCGGCGAATAAGCTGACGCTGGAGTTGTCGAACGGTGGCTCGGTTGTGATCCAGATGCGCCCGGACGTCGCTCCTCGCCATGTTGAAAGGGTGCAAACCCTCGTTCGCCAAGGCTTCTACAACGGCCTGACGTTCCACCGCGTGATTCCCGGCTTCATGGCGCAGGGCGGCGACCCCAAGGGGACGGGCGAGGGCGGATCGAGCCTTCCGGACCTGAAGGCCGAGTTCAGTGCCTTGCCGTTTCTTCGCGGCACGGTCGCCGCGGCACGGCTCGGCGACAATCCGGACAGCTCAAACAGCCAGTTCTTCATCATGTTCGTGCCCAACGCGAGCCTGAATGGGAACTATAGCGTTTGGGGCCGGGTGATCTCCGGCATGGACGCGGTCGACGCGATCGCTCCGGGCGAGCCGCCGGCCGAGCCGACGAAAATCGTCCGTGCTTACCTCGGCGAGATGGCTGCGCAGGCCGCGCAGTAGCGCTAGGCCGCGCATCCATGCGCGTCGATCTTTTCGATTTCGAGCTTCCGCCTGAACGGATTGCGCTGCGTCCCGCGCGACCGCGGGACGCAGCCCGGCTCCTCGTCGTGCGTGGTTCGGAAATATCCGATTACCAGGTCGGCGAGCTTCCGCAAATGCTTCGGCCGGGCGACGTGCTGGTGTTCAACGACACGAAGGTCATACCCGCGCAGCTCGAGGGCCGGCGCGGAGAGGCCAGCATCGGGGCGACACTGCACAAACGCGAGGGGCCGCGCGACTGGCACGCGTTCCTGCGCAATGCGAAGCGCGCGAGAGTCGGCGATGCAATCGACTTTGGTTCCGGTGTGAGCGCATCCGTGATTGAAAAAGCCGAAGAGGGCTCCGTGCTGCTGCGCTTTCACGGCGATGAGCCTGTCGAGCTATTGCTCGAACGCGCCGGCCGGATGCCGCTGCCCCCGTACATTGCTTCGCGCCGGTCGGCGGACGAAGAGGATCGCGCGGACTACCAGACGATGTTCGCTCGCGAGGAGGGCGCAGTCGCTGCGCCGACCGCGGCGCTGCATTTTACGGAGCGGCTACTGCAGGCTCTCGACGCGCACGGCATCGCCCGCGAGACGCTGACGCTGCACGTGGGGGCCGGGACGTTCCTGCCGGTGAAGTCCGAGGACACGTCCGGGCACAAGATGCACGCCGAGTGGGGCCGCATCGATCAAGGAACGGCAGCTCGCCTGAATTCGGTGCGGGAATCCGGAGGACGGCTGATCGCCGTCGGCACGACGAGCCTGCGTCTGCTCGAAAGCGCCGCCGACGAGAGCGGCAAGATCCAGCCCTTCGAAGGCGACACCGCGATCTTCATCACGCCCGGCTATCGCTTCAAGGCGATCGACGGCCTGGTCACCAACTTCCATTTGCCGAAGTCCACGCTCTTCATGCTGGTCAGTGCGCTGATGGGGCTGGACGTGATGAAGACCGCCTACACGCATGCGATCGAAGCTGGGTACCGCTTCTACAGTTACGGCGACGCGAGCTTGTTGTTGCCCTCGGGCTAGCGGGCCAGCGCAACGAATCGGCTGTTCGCCTATTCCCCCGTGCTCGAAAGCGGCAGCGTGGCGGCGGCGACGGCGTCGTCGCTGAGATCGCGGTAGAATTTAACCCCCGCGCCCGTGTCGTTGGCCCAGGCAATGTGCGCGGCGGCGAAAATCGGTCCGCGCTTGAAGATCACGTCGCAGTTGGTTGGCAGGCGATCCTTGCAACTGATGAGCGCGCCGACGGTCGAGATGTCGCGGATCCAGATGACGAACGCCCCGTCCGGGGTGAACAACGTGCCGCGCATGAGCACGCGCTTGCGCGCACCCTTGCGAGGTCCCTGAAGGTCATCCGCAGCTGTAGCCATCGTGGACCGATCCTTAACCAATGGATGCCTTTGTGCCGGTTCGCCCATGACAATCGTGTGCACGAACGTGGTTATGCAGCGGTTTACGACCCGTGGGCGGGGCTGACGAAGGCGTTGTCGAGCCGCTAAGGCCCTGGGCGAATGCCGCGCTTCGCTTTCGATATTTCCGCCACGGACGGGGCCGCACGCACCGGAATCATACGCATGCAGCGGGGCGAGATCCGCACGCCGGCGTTCATGCCGGTAGGCACGGCTGCGACGGTCAAGGCGATGCGTCCGGAGGAGGTGCGCGCGAGCGGCGCCGACATCATTCTCGGGAACACCTATCATCTGATGCTGCGGCCGGGTGCCGAGCGCGTCTCGAAGCTCGGCGGTCTGCACAAATTCATGGGATGGGACCGGCTCATCCTGACCGACAGCGGCGGCTATCAGGTGATGAGCCTGTCCGAGCTGACGAAAGTGACGGAAGAGGGCGTCTCGTTCGCGAGCCATCTCGACGGGTCTCGGCACATGCTTTCGCCCGAGCGTTCGGTCCAGGTCCAGCGGCTGCTCGGCTCCGACATCGTAATGCAGTTCGATCAGCTGGTGCCGACGAGCTCGACACGGGAGCAGCAGAGCGAAGCGATGGAACGCTCGGTCCGCTGGGCGAAGAGGTCGCGCCACGAATTCGACCGCGGCGGTGGGGATGCCGAACGTGCAGCGCTCTTTGGCATTCAGCAGGGAGCGCTCGAAGAAGAGTTGCGGAGGCGCTCCGCCGAAGCCCTGCTGGAGATCGGATTCGATGGCTATGCCGTTGGCGGGCTGGCGGTCGGGGAAGGGCAGGAGGCGATGCTCGGTTGCCTCGACTTCGCCGTTGAAATGCTGCCGTCGGACAAACCGCGATACCTGATGGGCGTTGGCAAGCCGGACGATTTGGTCGAAGCGGTCGTGCGCGGGATCGACATGTTCGACTGCGTGCTTCCCACGCGCTCGGGGCGAACGGGCCAGGCGTTCACCGCCGAAGGGGCGCTCAACATGCGCAATGCAAGGTTCGCGGAAGACAGCGAACCGATCGAGCCGGGATGTCCGTGTCCGGCGTGCGCGAATTTCGAGCGAGCCTATGTGCACCACCTCGTCAAATCGGGCGAGATCCTCGGCGCGATGCTGATGACGCAGCACAATCTTTGGTTCTACCAGCGCCTGATGCAGGGACTTCGGGACGCCATTTCGGCGCAGCGCCTCAAGATTTTCGCGGCGGATTTTCTCGGCCGGTATCGCAATGGCCGCGCTTGAGCTCTACACAGACGCGGACGCACTCCGTCGAACGAGCGACGAGGAAATTGCCGAGCTCACGCGTCGAGCGACCGCGGCAACCTATTTCGAGGACGGACTCAATGCCGATGAGCTCGGTTTCATCGAGCGCGTCGTCCGGATTTCGGCCGCGAGCGTCAGCACTGCTGCGCGAAACACGAATCAACGGCTGGTCACGGCCGCATCGGCTGGCAAGCTTGCTGGATTCGTGATTGCGACGGTGCACGCCGACGAAAGCCGGGAACTCGACTGGCTGATGGTGGACCCGCAGTTCCACGGCGGCGGTATTGCGTCGTCGCTGATGCGCGCGGGCATGGCGTGGCTGGGCGAGGACAAGCCGATGTGGCTCAACGTCGTCAGGCACAACGAGCGGGCAATCCGCTTCTATCGAAAACACGGGTTCGAGATCGATCCCGAAGCCGAATGCCCGCACGTCATGCCGCACTGGATCATGCGTCGCGGCTGAAGCCCGCTAGATCGCGTCGTCCTTCACCGCTTCGGTTTCGTCCATGGGTGCCAGTTTGTCCTGCGTGCGAAGCTCGAAATCGCTCGCGTCGTGGCGCTCGTGGAGCTGTTCCTTCGGATCGCCCGAAAGCTTGTTGACGATGCGTCCTCGCTCGACTGCCGGGCGCGCATCGATCTGCTTGGCCCAGCGCACCAGATGCTCGTACTCGTGCGTGGCGAGGAAGACGTCCGCGCCTTCATAGCTGCGGCCGAGCGCAATTCCGCCATACCAGGGCCAGATCGCGGTATCGGCGATCGTGTAATCAGAGCCCGCGATATATTCATTGTCCGCCAGGCGGCGGTCGAGAACGTCGAGCTGGCGCTTCGCCTCCATCGCATAGCGGTTGATCGGATATTCGAACTTTTCGGGCGCGTAGGCGAAGAAGTGGCCGAAGCCGCCGCCGAGAAACGGTGCGCTACCCACCTGCCAGAACAGCCATGAGAGGGTCTCCGCGCGCTCCGGGCCTGAAGATGGCAGGAGATCGCCGAACTTCTCGGCGAGATAGACAAGGATCGCGCCGGATTCGAAGACGCGCACCGGCTCCTTGCCGCTCCGATCGACCAGGGCCGGAATCTTCGAGTTGGGGTTCACCTCGACGAAGCCGCTGCCGAACTGGTCGCCCTCGCCGATGCGGATCGGCCAGGCATCGTATTCGGCGCCCTTGTGGCCGCGCTCAAGCAGCTCCTCGAGCATGATCGAGACCTTTTGGCCATTCGGCGTGGCGAGGGAATAGAGCTGCAGCGGGTGCTTCCCGACTCGGAGCTCCTGCTCGTGCGTAGATCCGGCGACTGGACGATTGATGTTGGCGAACTGGCCGCCGCTGGGCTGCTCCCAGGTCCAGACGCGGGGAGGAACGTAGTCGTTGCTGTCGGCCATGAAGGCTCCTTTCGCTGCGCAGCCCGCGAAGGAGCTAGGAAGGGCCCGAGCGCCTTTCCAGTGTCAGCGATTATACCGCGCTGACGGAGAGGAAGCTGGGAAGAGGGCCGTTCCAGTCGCCCTTGATGTCCTCGACGACGGGAGAGCGCTCAACGGGAGCAGCGCCTTGCGGCCGCTCCGTCCTCTCGCGGCCCGCTTTCTCGCGCTGACCCGACTTGGGCTTCGCACCGCGCGACTTTGGCTCCGAATGCTTCTCGTCCGCCGGCGTTTCGGCTCGCGCGATCTTGTGACCGATGAGCTTCTCGATGCGGTCGATGGCCTCGCGGTCTTCCCGGGTCGCGAGCGTGATCGCGATGCCCTTCATCCCCGCCCGGCCAGTACGGCCGATGCGATGCACGTAATCGTCCGGCTGCCAGGGTACGTCGAAGTTGATGACGTGGCTGACGCCTTTGACGTCCAGACCGCGTGCCGCGACGTCGGATGCGACGAGGATCGTGATTTCGTCTTTCTTGAAGCGGTCGAACTCGGCGATCCGGTCTGACTGCTCCATGTCGCCCTGGATCTGGCCAGCGGCGAAACCGGAGCGCTTCAGACTGGACGCAAGCTCACGCACGGTGGTCTTGCGGTTCGAGAAGACGATCGCGTTCTTGAACTCCTCGTGACGGAGGATGTCGCGCAGAGCGTCCTTCTTCTTGTCCGCGCGGACTTCGATCAGGCGCTGTTCGATGTTGATGTTGGCGGTCGCCGGACGGGCCACCTCGACGCGCTTGGGGTCCTTGAGGAATTTCTGCGAAAGCTTCTGGATCGGGGGCGGCATGGTTGCCGAAAACAGCAAGGTCTGGCGCGAGCTCGGGAGCTTCGAGCAGATCTCTTCGATGTCGGGGATGAAGCCCATGTCGAGCATGCGGTCGGCCTCGTCGATCACCAGCAGCTCACAGCCGGTAAGCAGGATCTTGCCGCGCTGGAACAGGTCCATCAGCCGGCCAGGCGTCGCGATGAGCACGTCGACGCCCTTTTCGAGCGCCTTGATCTGGTCGCCCATCTGAACGCCGCCGATCAGAAGCGCCATCGAGAGCGGATGGTACTTGCCGTATTTGTCGAAATTCTCCGACACCTGCATCGCCAGCTCGCGCGTCGGCTCGAGGATGAGCGAGCGCGGCATCAGCGCGCGACTGCGGCCATGGTGCAGGATGTCGAGCATCGGGAGGACGAAACTGGCAGTCTTTCCGGTCCCGGTCTGCGCGATCCCGATCAGGTCCTTACCCATGAGCACGGAAGGGATGGCGGCGCGCTGGATGGGCGTCGGTTCGCCGTAGCCGCTGTCGTCTACGGCGCGGAGCAATTCATCAGAAAGGCCGAGATCGGCGAAAGTCATTCAAATTCCGGAAGATAGAGTGGAGCCCGAGGCTTCTCGAAGGCCGTTCGGCTGCAGTGCAGCGGCTAAGCGGAGGCGTTCGGACTTGTCAAGGAATGTGGGGACTCGCCCGCCTGATACCAAGGCTATTGGCGCAGCTTCGGCTCGAGCAGCTTGAACCGTTCGATCGTGCAGCTTCCGCCCATGCGCGAGTGAATTGCATCGCGCCCCGCGCACAGCCGGTCGCCTTCAGGTTGGAGGTAGAAACCTGTGTAGAAGTCCAGCGCGGGGCAATCTTCGTCAAATTGGGCGCGGACGCGGGCGCGGTTGCCGAAGATGAAGTCCACCTGCTCGGGCCCCGACAGCAGCGCACCGCGAATGGCGCTCACCGGGATGCACTTGGGTCCCTTGTGCTCGACCCATTGCACCGAAGGGGCGAGCGGGCGCGGCTCGACGGGAATGCGCAGGATGACTTCGTCCTGGATCACGAGACGCGTAACGCCCTGCTGCATGGCGGCAGGCTGCACGGCCAACAGGCCGAGCAGAATCGGTATGAAGCTGAAGAAACCGCCCGCAATCACTGATTAGCCTCGCCCTCGCGAGGGGAAGGCTTCGCAGTGAAGCGTTGAATAATCAATGAACTGGCGGATGTGGGCAGCGACGTGGCAGGCTCCGCCGCGGCTTGCCTAATGGCTGGAACGCCAATAGATGCGCGCTCGAAATATGACTGGCAGGTTCCTCTCTGCGGAGCCGCCCAGCTCGGTCCCCAGGAGATGATTAGGATGGCGACTGCCGCCCCGACCCAAAACTTGCCGCTCTTTTATAAGGCGCTCGAGCCCCTGAACGTCACGCAGCATGGCAAAATGAAGGTCCGCGCGATTCCGGCGACGCCGGAGATCAGCTCGACGCACGCCATCCCCCTGACGGTGGACGAGTTCACATTGGTGCAGCGGCACTATCCGATCGTCTTCTCGATCGGCGAAAGCCCGATCCCGATGGCGCTCCTGGGACTCAATGAAGGCGTGAACGTCTTCCTTGGCGCGGATGGCCGTCCGCTCGACCAGCAGACCTACATTCCCGCCTACATCCGGCGCTACCCCTTCCTGCTCGCGCGGCTTCGGCCGGACAGCGACGAGCTGTCTCTCTGCGTCGATCCAACGGCCGGCGCGGTGGGCGAGTTCGATGACGGCGAGCCCCTGTTCGACGGCGACCAGCCGAGCGACGCGACCAAGGCTATCCTGCAGTTCTGCGAGCAGTTCGAAGCCGCTGGCCAGCGCACCGCCGCTTTCATGGAGGACCTCCAGAAGAGCGATTTACTGATGGAGGGCGAGGTCGCCATCCAGCCGGAGGGTGCACCGCAGCCGTTCGTCTATCGCGGTTTCCGGATGGTCGATGAGGACAAGCTGCGCGAGCTGCGCGGCGACGAGCTTCGCAAGATGAACCAGAACGGCATGCTGCCGATCATCTACGCCCACCTGTTCTCGCTGTCGCAGATGCGCGATGTGTTCGGGCGTCAGGTGCAGCAGGGCAAGGCGCCGCAGCAGGTTCCTGAGCCGGCGCCCGCTACCGCCTGATTATTCGGCGGCCGTCGCATATTGACGGCCGAGCAGATTTTCACCCAACTCGACGGCCAGCGCCTCGATTAACGAGGCGCCTTTGTCGAACCCGGGGCCGGGAAGCTTGAGAGTCCGGTCGAGATAGGTCCGGCGGTCGAGCTCGATTTGCAGCGCGTGCACTCCTCGCTCGGGCCGCGCGTGCCTTTCGATGACGTGCCCGCCGGCGAATGGATCGTTCAATGCCGCTTCGAAGCCGCAGCGGTTCGCGATCGCGATGGATTCGCGACTGATCCAGCCGTCGGCGGTGCGGCCCCTGCAATCGCCGAACACGACCGGAGGAACACCTTGCGGCGGCGGCGGCATGGAATGGCAGTCGAGCAGCAATGCGCAGCCGAAGCGGTCCCGCAGGAGCGCGAGCTGCTCGTCGATCGCGGCGTGGTATGGCCGGTGGGCCTGGGTGATACGCTCGTCGAGCTGGTCGCGATCGATCGGTCGCCGCCACAGATAGCCATGCTGCTGAGTGCGTCCCGGAACTATTCCGAGGCCGCCGCGGGCCCGCGCGGTCACTCGTCCGCGGCGGGCGCCTTCAACCACCGACGGGTCGACCTCGTCCTCCGCTCGGTTGCAATCGACGGCGGCGCGGGGCGTCCGCGCAATCACCGCTCCGCAGCCGCGTTGGACCGCTCGCCACACCAGACGATCGACCAGTGGGTCCTCGAGAGTCGTCAGCGACGCTTTGCCGGCCGACGCCATCGCAACGAGCCATTCGGGATAGTCGCGGCCCGAATGCGGCACCGAGAGCAGGACCGGCAAATCGCCTCGGGGCGGATGGATGATGGGGGACGGGAGGGACATGAGAGTAAATTTATGTGCCAGTTTAGAACTGCTTTGGGGACCTGCAACGCGCGAGAGCGTTATTCGCTTCTGGCAAAACGCAGGCTTTCATAGCATAGGTAAGGCAATGGCACGCATTCTTCTCGCAGAAGACGATACGTCCATGCGCGAGTATCTCCAGCGCGCACTGCAGCGTGTCGGATATGAGGTCCAGGCCGTGGGCTGCGGCACGGAAGCCATGCCGTTGCTGCACAATGAGCAGTTCGATCTCCTTCTCACCGACATCGTGATGCCGGAGATGGATGGAATCGAACTCGCGCAGAAAGCCAGCGCCATCGACCCCGCGATCCGCGTCATGTTCATCACCGGCTTCGCCGCCGTCGCGCTGCAGGGCGGCCGAACCGCGCCGGAAGCGAAGCTCCTGTCGAAGCCTTTCCACCTCAAGGACCTCGTCATGGAGGTGGACCGCATGTTCCAGACCGAGGACCAGCACGGCCGGCTCTGAGCCGCGCGTTCTAGAAGTTCTTCTATGCTTTGGGAAAAATGGTGGGCGTGGCAAGGATTGAACTTGCGACCCCTGCGATGTCAACACAGTGCTCTACCACTGAGCTACACGCCCACTCGGGGTGGCATTTAGGGGGACCGACTGAAGGGCGCAACCCGGGTTCGGCCCTGTCGACGGCTAGCGCTCGGGCTGTGGCATCAGCTTGTCGAGGAAGCGTCCGAGCCGCCCCCGCGACCAGGTGATCGACCGATAGAACCGCAGCATGGTTCGCGCCCCAGCCGATCTAGAGCGACGGCATTCGCCAAACGCGAGCCTTCCAGCAGGAGCCGTAGTTGATGCGTGAAAGGTGAGCACGCCCCCCTTCATTCGAATAGCCACACTCGGGCAACGGCTGTTGGTAGCTCACTGCCCGGCGGCGATCGGCACATGGTAATCCGCGAGCAGCTTGCCGATTTCTCCCGAATGGCGAGCCAGGATCTGGTCGATCTCCTTCAACAGCTTTTGATTGTCCTTCTGCACGCCGACCGAGATGTCGAACTGCATCGGCCACTGCATATCGGCGAACCAGGGCGTCACCGGCTCGAGATGCAAGGGGACGGGTGAGCGCACCGCGAAATAGCCGGCCAGGGGTCCCCAGACGAGCGCAACGTCGACATCGCCGCGCTCGACCGCCTGCATGATCTCGGACGGGGGGTTCGGTTTCCGATAATCGCCGTAGAGCATGTAGCCGCGCACGTTGGCGATGATTCCGCGGCTCGCGAGTGCGTGGGCGGGGGGCGTGTTGGTTTGATCGTTGCCGATCATCTGCACGCCGATCTTCAGGCGTTTGAGGCGCGGGTCGTCGAGCGTGAGGCCGCCGAGCTTCTCGCTCTCGCGCGTGACGAAGACGTAGGTGGAGCGATAATAAGGACGGCTCGTGGCGACCATTTCGACGTTGCTGCTGATGCCCGGCCAGAAATCGCAACTGCGCTCGTTCAGCGTGTTGCGGACGTAGCCGCGCCGCTGGGCCCACCAGACGTAATCGAGCTTTGCGTGGAGGTCCGAGGCAATCATCTGCGCCAGCTTGTTCTCGAAGCCCTCGCCGGCGCGATTGGAAAACGGCAGGTTGTTCGGGTCGGCGCACGCCGTGAGGTTGCGCTGCGGGCCACATGACCCGACGAGGAGCGCCGCCGCCATCACGGCAAATGCCTTCCTCATTTTGGAGAGGCCATCGCGCCCCACGGACGCCCGCCGAGCTCGACGGTTCGCTCGATCCTGTTGCGCTGGAGGTCGACCACGGTGAGCGTGCCGGACAGGCCGCTCGCCGCGTAGAGCCGCTTCTCGTCGGGGGAGATGCCGATGCCCCACGTGCGCTGCCCGGTCGGGAACCAGCGTACAACCGCGTAAGTGGCGGGGTCGATTTCCGCGACCCGGTTGGAACGGCCCATGGCGACAAAGACGCGTTTGTCGTTTCGGGTCGCGCGCATCTCCACGGCCTGCACCGGCTCCGGAATATCGAAGCTCTGCGTCAGGTCGATAGTGTGGACGATTTCGCGGCTCGCGGTATCGAACACGCTGATCGTGCCGCGCTGCTCCGAGGAGACCCAGGCCGTGCGCCCGCCGTTCAGGAAGAGGACGAAGCGCGGCCGGCTGCCGACGGGTACGCTGTCGAGGAGCTTGCCGGTGGCAGCATCGATGAAATGCGCAAGGTTCGCGACCTCCGAGGTTGCGATGACCAGCTTGCCATCCGGGCTTATACCGACGCCTTCCGGCTCGGGCCCGACGCGGACCTCTCGAGTGATCTTGCCGCTCTTCAGGTCGAGGAAGGAGATTGCGCTGTGGTCCTCATTGGCGATGTACAGCATGGACCCGTCCGGGCCGACCGCGAAGCGCTCCGGGTCCGAGCCCGAAGCGTATGTCGCGACGCGGTTGCGTGAGTGGACGTTCCAGGCCTCGATCCGGTTGGCGTTGCTTGCGGCGATGTAAACAGTCTTGCCGTCAGGCGAGAGGGCGATGCCGCGCGGTCGCGGGCCGGTCGCGAGTTGTCCCTCGATACGGCCCGTCGCACCGTCGATCACCGCGACCTGATTGGTGCCCTCGTTGGATACGAAAACAATGTCGTTCGAGGGCTGCGAATGGCGTGAGCACGATCCGAGCAGGAGGCTTGCGGCAAGGGCTAGTTGGCACGGACGAATGAGCAGTCCTCCCGAACAATTGGGCCGCGCATAAGTCGACTTCATCGCACGGTCGAGTGAACGATGTTTCGAGTTGGCGGAACGCTTGGCGCCTCGCGAACGTTCGCGGCTTTCGGGCGCGAATCGGATCGGGAGCGGACACATGAGCGCCAATGGCTTGGAAGTCTTCGATAAAACGCTGGAAGCCACGCACATCTGGCTGAAGGAGATCATGGAGGACATCGGCCCTGACCGGCACCTGGCCTGGCACGTGCTTTCGACAGTCCTTCAACGTCTTCGCGACCGCCTGCCGTTGCCGCTTGCCGCACACCTTGGCGCCCAGCTGCCGATGCTGGTCCGCGGCGTCTACTATGATCATTTTGATCCGAACGGTCTCCCCGGAGAGCGCATGACGCGCGACCAGTTCATTGAAGATGTCGCGGCGGGGCTGCGGGACACGCGTCCAATCGACCCGCTTCTCGCCATCGGCACCGTGTTCGGGGTACTGAACAGGCACATTTCGCAGGGGCAGATCCGCAAGGTCTGCGATGCCCTGCCGCGCTCGATCCGACAATTATGGGATGAGCAGGACCGGCTGCTGATCGCGGAAGACCTCGCGACGGCGGACTTTTAGAGGCACGCCTCCAGATACGGCTGGTCGAAGCCGAACTGCTTGGCTTTTTCGAGCGTGTAGGGCCGCAGGCCCATCGAGCGATATTCGCCGAGGATCTTTCCGTCGGCGGTCTCGTCCAGATACTCGAACTTGAACAACTCCTGGGTGACGATCACGTCGCCTTCCATGCCGATCACTTCGGTGATGTTGGTCGTGCGGCGCGAACCGTCGCGCAGGCGCTTCACCTGGACGATGAGGTCTACCGAGTCCGCGATTTGACGTGAGATCGCTTCCTTGGGGACCTTGATGTCCGACATCATCACCATGTTCTCCATACGCGCGAGGCATTCGCGCGGGGAGTTGGAGTGGAGCGTCGCCATCGACCCGTCATGGCCCGTGTTCATGGCCGCAAGCAGGTCGAAGCACTCCGGTCCGCGAATCTCACCCAGGATGATGCGATCGGGACGCATACGCAGGGCGTTGATGACGAGGTCGCGGATGGTGATCGCGCCCTGGCCCTCGAGGTTCGCCGGACGCGTTTCGAGCGGGAGCCAGTGCGGCTGCTGAAGCCGAAGCTCGGCCGCGTCTTCGATCGTGATGACGCGCTCGCCCGGGTCGATCATCTTCGACAGGGCATTGAGCATCGTCGTCTTACCGGAGCCGGTACCGCCAGAGATCACGACGTTCATGCGGGATGCGCCGGCGATCTTGAGTACGGTCGCCATCTTCTCCGACATCGATCCGAAACCGCGCATCATGTCGAGCGTGATCGGCTTCTCGGAGAATTTACGAATTGAGATGGCGGTGCCGCGGAGCGACAGCGGCGGAATGATGACGTTGACGCGGCTGCCGTCCTGGAGGCGCGCGTCGCAGAGCGGGGTGGTCTGGTCGATGCGTCGGCCGACCTTGTTCACGATGCGCTGGGCGATCTGGAACAGATGCTCCTCGTCGCGGAACTGGATCTGCGCGATCTCGAGCTTGCCCTTGCGCTCGACGTAGGTCTGCTCGGGGCCGTTGACCATGATGTCGCTCACGGCCGGATCGGCGAGAAGCTCTTCGAGCGGCCCGAGGCCGAGAAGCTCGTCGACGAGAACCTTCTCCAGCGCGAACTGCTCACGCCGGTTGAGCGTGATCTTCAACTCGGCGAGGACTTCGCTGATGATTGGCCGGAATTCTTCGGCGAGCTCGTCCTTGTTGAGCGTCGCGGCCGCTTCCGGGTCGACGCGCTCGAGGAGGCGCGGAAGCACCTGCTCCTTGATGCGGTGGACCGAGGCTTCGAAGCCTTCGCTCTTGCTGCTGCCTTGCTCGCCGCTCGCGTTCTGGCGAGCGGTAAGGCGATCCATCGCGCCTTGCTTCGGTGCGGAACCGTCTTCGGAAACCGGTGCGTCGACGGGCGGCGTAAGCTCGTCGAGCGGCGGGAACTGGTCGCCGCCTGGTTCGGGGGTTGCAGCGGCAGTGCCCGGACCGCCCTTCATGGGCTTGGCGACGCCGAAGCTCGGGCGCCCACCGCCGCTCATGCCGCCACGCTTACCGAATGCGCTCATTCCCACCCTGCCGTTGTGGTTCTCACGAGGTCCTGGGTGGTGAATAGGGGTGAAACCTTTTAGAAAAAGCTAATCGATGAGGGGTGTGGTTAACCCCCGTCCACCATCTTTATGCCCCGGCGCTTTCCGCGAGCACAGTGAGGCCGCGGTCGCTCACCTCGGCAAAGCCACCGGTGACCGGAATCCGCTCGGGCTGCGCTCCTTGGTTCCGATAAACCGCGATATCGCCGTTGCGGAGCGTCGTCATATAGGGCGCATGGCCGGCCATGATGCCGGACTCGCCCTCGGTGCCGGGCACCACCACCATGTAGACGTCGTCGGACATCACCAGCCGATCGGGCGTGACGAGCTCAAAGTGCAGATCGGCCATCAGTGGTTACTTTCAATCTTGGCATCGAACGCGTGAATCGCGGCCTCGAACTTGTCGCGGCAGCCGGTGTTGCAGAACCCGACGACCTTGCCGCGGTAAAGCGTCAGGCTATCCGCGCTTACCCGTTCGCCGGACCACGGGCAGCGTTCGTTGACGCAATCTTCGAGGCGAAGCTCTCCGGCCAAGCCTTAAGCCTCCTGCGCCAGCTTCTCGGCCTTGGCGACGGCCTCCTCGATGCCGCCGACCATGTAGAAGGAAGCTTCCGGAAGGTGGTCGTACTCGCCGTCGACGACCGCCTTGAAGGAGCGGATCGTGTCCTCGAGCTGGACGAACTTGCCGGGAATGCCGGTGAAGACTTCCGCGACGTGGAACGGCTGTGACAGGAAGCGCTGGATCTTCCGCGCGCGGCTGACGGTCAGCTTATCTTCTTCCGAAAGCTCGTCCATGCCGAGGATGGCAATGATGTCCTGCAGGCTCTTGTACTTCTGCAGCGTCGCCTGAACGGCGCGGGCGGTCTCGTAATGCTCCTGGCCGACGACGCGCGGCTCGAGCACGCGGCTGGTCGAGTCCAGCGGGTCCACGGCCGGGTAGATGCCGAGCTCGGAGATCGCGCGCGAAAGCACGGTCGTCGCGTCGAGGTGGGCGAAGCTCGTCGCCGGCGCGGGGTCCGTGAGGTCGTCGGCGGGCACGTAGATCGCCTGCACCGAAGTGATCGATCCCTTGTTCGTCGAGGTAATGCGTTCCTGCAGAGTACCCATGTCCGTCGCGAGCGTCGGCTGATAGCCCACGGCCGAAGGGATACGGCCCAGAAGCGCCGAGACCTCCGAACCCGCCTGTGTGAAGCGGAAGATGTTGTCGACGAAGAAGAGCACGTCCTGGCCCTCCTGGTCGCGGAAATATTCGGCGATGGTGAGACCGGAGAGAGCGACCCGGGCGCGGGCTCCCGGCGGCTCGTTCATCTGGCCGTAGACCAGCGCCACCTTGGAGCCTTCGGGCGTCGGATTGCCGTCCTTGTCCTTGGCGATGACGCCCGCATCGAGGAACTCGTGGTAGAGGTCGTTGCCCTCGCGCGTGCGCTCGCCGACGCCGGCGAACACCGAATAACCGCCGTGACCCTTGGCGATGTTGTTGATCAGCTCCTGGATGAGCACGGTCTTGCCGACGCCGGCTCCGCCGAACAGGCCGATCTTGCCGCCGCGGGCGTAAGGGGCGAGTAGGTCGATGACCTTAATGCCCGTGACGAGGATCGACGCTTCGGTCGACTGGTCGACGAAGGCGGGGGCCTCGGCGTGGATCGGAGCGGTCTGTTCGGCGCCGATTGGGCCGAGTTCGTCGATCGGCTCGCCGATGACGTTCATGATGCGCCCGAGGGTCTTCGGGCCGACGGGGACGCGAATCTCGGAGCCGGTCGAGCGCACTTCCTGGCCCCGGGTGAGCCCCTCGGTCGTATCCATGGCGATGGTGCGCACGACGTCCTCGCCGAGGTGCTGCGCGACTTCGAGGACCAGGCGATTGCCCTGGTTGTCGGTCTCCAGAGCCGAGAGGATCGGTGGCAGGTCGCCTTCGAACGCGACGTCGACGACCGCGCCGATGACCTGGCTGACGCGGCCGGTGAGATTGCTCGTCGGCTTTGCGGTCGGCCTAGTGGTGTCGGCAGCGGCAGCCTTCCTGGCGCGCGGCTTGGGCTTCGTGTCGGCGGCGGTGGCCATGTCTGTCTTCCTTGCCTTCAAGTTTCGTTAGAGCGCTTCGGCGCCCGAGATGATTTCGACGAGCTCGGTGGTGATCGCAGCCTGGCGCGTCCGGTTGTACTGAATGGTCAGGCGGTTGATCATGTCGCCGGCGTTGCGGGTTGCATTGTCCATCGCGGTCATCTGCGAACCGTAAAAGCCGGCCTGGTTCTCCAGCAGAGCGCGGTAAATCTGAATCGCAATGTTGCGCGGCAGCAGGTCGGCGAGGATTTCCTCCTCGTCCGGCTCATATTCTACCGCCGCGGGCGGACCGGCCGGACGAGCGGTTGACTGTTGATCTTCCTCGCTCTTGCGCGGCGCGACAGGAATGATCTGCTCGACCGTCGGCTCCTGAACGAGTGTCGAACGGAAGTTCGCATAAGCGAGGTGCACGACGTCGATTCCGTCGGTCGTGTAGCGGTCGATGATGTCCTTCGCGATCGCCTGGGCTTCGGCGTAGCTCGGGTTCTTCATCTCGCTCGTGTCGTACTGAGCAATGATCCGCTTTGGATACAACCGCTGGATCACCGGCCGGCCCTTGCGGCCCACGATGTAGAAGAAAACCGTCTTTCCCTCGGCGATCAGGTCGTCGGCCGTGCGGCGGACCAAACGGACGATGTTGCTGTTGAACGCGCCGGCAAGCCCACGGTCGCTTGTCGCGACAATGATCAGGTGGGTCTCGTTCTTGCCCGTGCCGGTCAGGAGCTTCGGACTCTGCGGGCCCGCCGCGACGCGCGACGAGAGCGAGGCGACGACGTCGGTCATGCGTGACGAATAAGGTCGGGCCGCGGTGGCATTCTGCTGGGCACGGCGAAGCTTCGACGCCGCCACCATGTTCAGCGCCTTGGTGATCTTCTGCGTCGACTTCACCGAGCCGATGCGGATCTTGAGGGCCTTGAGGCTCGCCATCGTCTAGCGCCGCTTCCCCTTAAGCGAACTGCTTGCCGAACGCGGTCAGCGCGTCCTTGAGCGCCGCGGCCGTATCGTCGTCGAGCTGCTTGGTGTCGCGGATTTTGCCGAGGATCTCGGGTTTGTCCGAGCGAAGGTAGCTCAGCATCGCCGCCTCGTAACGAACGATGTCCTTCACATCGACACTGTCGAGGAAGCCCTGCGTACCCGCGAAGATCGAAGCGACCTGCTCCTCCACCGGCATCGGATTGTACTGCGGCTGCTTGAGCAGCTCGGTAAGGCGGGCGCCGCGGGCGAGCAGTTTCTGGGTCGACGCATCGAGGTCCGACCCGAACTGGGCGAAGGCGGCCATCTCGCGATATTGGGCGAGCTCGAGCTTGATGGAGCCGGCGACCTTCTTCATCGCCTTGGTCTGCGCGGCCGAGCCGACGCGGCTGACGGAGAGGCCGACGTTAATCGCCGGCCGGATGCCCTGGTAGAAGAGGTCCGTCTCGAGGAAGATTTGGCCGTCGGTGATCGAGATCACGTTGGTCGGAATGTAGGCCGACACGTCACCGGCCTGCGTTTCGATGACGGGCAGCGCGGTCAGCGAGCCGTTGCCATGCTCGTCGTTCATCTTTGCGGCACGCTCGAGAAGACGGCTGTGGAGATAGAAGACGTCGCCCGGATAGGCTTCGCGACCCGGCGGGCGGCGCAGCAGCAGCGACATCTGGCGATAGGCGACGGCCTGCTTCGACAAATCGTCATAGACGATCACCGCGTGCATGCCATTGTCGCGGAAATATTCGCCCATGGCGCAGCCGGTGTAGGGCGCGAGGAACTGCAGCGGCGCCGGCTCGGAAGCGGTCGCCGCGACGACGATGGAATATTCCATCGCGCCATTCTCTTCGAGCGCGCGGACGATCTGTGCAACGGTCGAGCGCTTCTGACCCACGGCGACGTAGATGCAATAGAGCTTCTGGCTCTCGTCACCGCTGCTGTTGACGGCCTTCTGGTTGATGAAGGTGTCGAGCGCGACGGCGGTCTTGCCGGTCTGGCGGTCGCCGATGATCAGCTCGCGCTGGCCGCGGCCGATCGGAACGAGCGCGTCGAGCGCCTTGAGGCCGGTCTGCACCGGCTCGTGCACCGACTTGCGCGGGATGATGCCGGGCGCTTTCACCTCCACGCGGCGACGCTCGGTGGCTTCGATCGGGCCCTTGCCGTCGATCGGGTTGCCGAGAGCGTCCACGACTCGGCCGAGCAGGCCCTTGCCGATCGGAACGTCGACGATCGTGCCGGTCCGCTTGACGCTGGAGCCTTCGGAAATCTCGGCATCGGAGCCGAAGATGACGACGCCGACGTTGTCGGCCTCGAGGTTGAGCGCCATGCCCTTGGTGCCGTTGTCGAACTCGACCATTTCGCCGGCCTGGACATTGTCGAGGCCGTAGATGCGGGCGATGCCGTCGCCGACCGACAGCACGGTGCCGACTTCCGAGACCTCGGCTTCGGCGTCGAAGTTCGCGATCTGGTCGCGGATGACGCGGGAGATTTCAGCGGCGCGGATATCCATGGGT
>JBKPQH010000020.1:0-79620 GCA_046733935.1 Pseudomonadota bacterium | reverse complement strand
GTCGGGCCCTTCGCGCATCAGCCGGAACAGGTTCTGGCCGAGCGCCTCGTCGACCTCGTCGAACACGTCCTGCGCCGCCCGGCTCGCCTGAGCGAGCGTCGCGCCCATTCCGACCGACTGGCTGCCCTGCCCCGGAAAAATGAATGCGCGCATCGAACTCCCCTGCTTCTGGCGGCGCGGGTTAAGCGCGGGCGTGCGGATTGCCAACCCTGTCCGGGAGTGCAAAGCCGGGCCGATGCGGGACGAAGTCATCGCCATCGATACCCATCCGGAACCGCGCTCTCGGATGCTGGGCAAGTGGATGAGCCTCGCGATGGTCGTCGGTTCGATGATCGGCTCGGGCATCTACCTACTGCCGACCACGCTCGCGCCCTACGGGTACAATCTCGTCATCGCGTTCCTGCTGACCGGGTTCGGCACGATGTGCCTCGCTTATGCGATGGCGCGGCTCGCCGCCGTCATCCCGGGCGGACCGTTCGTTTATGTCACGCAGGCCTTCGGCGAGACGGCGGCCTTCCTCACGTTGTGGAGCTACGTCATCTCGCAGATCACCGGCGTTGCCGCCGTGTCGGTCGCGACTGCGGGCGCGCTCGGGCATGTCTTTCCTATGGTCGCGTCAGGTCCGGGACTGATCGCCGTCGCGCTCGGAAGCATCGCGATCCTGCTCGTGGTGAATCTCGGTGGAGCTCGCTCGGCGGGCGCCCTCCAGATCGTGGCAACACTCATCAAGATCGTGCCGCTGGTCGCGGTAATCGTGCTCGTCGCAATCCGCTTCTCCACCGCTCAACCGGTCGAAAGCCTCGCCCCGACTCCGGTCGCGATCGGCGCAATCACGACCGCAGGTGCATTGATGCTTTTCTCTCTCACCGGCTTCGAAGCGGCGGTCGTTACCGCGAACGTCACCCGGGATTCGACGTCCACCGTTCCCGTGGCGACGATCGCGGGCACCGGCTTTACGGCGATCATCTATCTGCTCTCCACGGTCGCCGCTTTGATGCTGCTGCCGAGCGCGCTTGCGGCGCAGAGCGGCGCACCGTTCGCGGATGCCATCGCGCCGATCCTCGGATCCATCGCGGGCATGGTGGTTGCGGTGATCGCAGCGGTGAGCGCTTTCGGCACGGGCAATTCGCTCCTGTTATTCTCTGCCGAGGTCAGCCGCACCTTGGCGGAGGCGCGAGATTTGCCGGCGATCTTTCGCAAGAAGAACGCCGCCGGAGCACCCGTCGGGTCGTTGCTGATTTCATCGGGGATCGCCGCCCTGCTGGTTCTCGCGAGCTCGTCGAAGAACTTCGTCGCCCTTTACGTCTTCATCACGCTCGTCTCGACCGTTGCGGCGCTGGTCCTCTACGCCGTCTGCGCAGCCGCGGCGCTCAAGCTGAAGGTGACCGGCAAGTGGATGGCGGTCGCGGTGATCGCGATCGTCTATGCGTTTGCGATGTTCGTCGGCGCCGGCCTCGAACCGACATTGTGGGGTCTCGGGTTCGCGGTGGCTGGGCTGCCGGTCCGCTTCATCTCGCGTTGGCTAAACGGCTCCAGCCCGGGGGTGGAGGCGAGTCCAGCCGCGCCTCCGGAATGAGGCGCCTCAGCTTCTGTGCGAAGCTCCTCAAGCACACCTCGCTCGTTCCCAGGGGCCCGGCGACGTAGCTTCCCGATTGCATGCCGAGCTGCACGCGCGTGATGAGCTCGGTGTCCTCGGCATTGACCCGCCGGTTAATGCGCCAGTTGAGGTGCCGCGCGATGTTCATCTCGCGCCGCTCGTCGGGAATCGCGTAGCTGATCTCGCGGATCACCGTCTCCGTCGCGCTCACCGGCAGGAACTGCATGAAGTCGACCTGGTCGGGATAGATGTCGAATGCGACGTTGGGGAACAGCTTGTAATAGAGCCACTTGCGCTGATGCGTCGGCGGCAGATGCTCGACGGGTGGTAGGAAGCGCTGGTAGGCCCGCTCCGACGGATTCGTCGATGGCTTGTCGACCAGGTCGCCTTCCATCTTGTCGACGTGCGCCTTCGCCTCGATCCGATAGCCTTTGCCGAACAGCCGCGTCAGGCCGGGATGGCCGACCGGAATGTGCAGACCATCCGAATAATTGTCGGCAATGGTCTTCCAGTTCAGCGCGCGCGGCCGGAGCGTGACCCGGCCGATCGCCCGCAGGTCTTCGAAACGGTAGGGCGACACCTCGTCCTCGTAAGGCGCCATCATCTCGGCCACCGAAGGCGCACCCGGCTCGAGCCTCACGAACAGGAACCCGCGCCAGTTTTCCAGCGCCACTGGAAACAGCCCGAGCTTGTCCGTCTCGAGGCCCGGATATTCGTTGCGGTGCGGCACTCCCACGAGGCGCCCGTCCCGCGAATAGCTCCACGCGTGGTACGGGCAGGTCAGCACCTTCGCACAGCCTGCGTCGCCGTCGACGATTCGCGAACCGCGATGACGGCACACGTTGGAAAAGGCGCGGACCTCGCCATCATCGCCGCGGATGGCGATCACGCTGCTCCCGAGATATTCGAGGGTGCGCCAGTCGCCCGGCTGCGGGATCTCGCTGACGTGGCAAACCACCTGCGGCGCCGCGCGGAGGAACGCCTTCTTCTCCGCTTCCAGGAATTCGGGATCGTAGTAGAGCCAGCCGGGCAGGCTCATCTCGTCGAGCGGGTCTGTTTCGGATGCGATTTCGCGCAATTTGGTGGCCATCTCGTCCGTTTACGCGCTCAATTCATCGCTGTCGAAGGCTGGCGAGCACGCAAGGGGCAGAGAGCGGAGCCGTTGCAACCTTCTCGGCCCTGACGCGCTCCGTCGACAACCGGAGGCATCATGGAAATCATCCGCAGCGATTCACATCGCCGGTCAGACGGCCGGACGACTATTTCACCGGCAACGCCACGTGCCCGCCCAGCCACCGGCACTGGCACGGCGCGACCGCCGCGTCGCCCATGTCCCACATTCGCACTCCAGGAGGCGCTCGACGGCAAGGTCGTGACCTGGATGGAGAAGGTGACGAATGACGAGTATCTAGCCGCTCAGCCGGCGGAGTGAACAGCGATGCGCGCAACCATCATGCCCAAGGCGCACGACGTGCGGATCGACAATGTCCCGGACCCGGCGCTCCAGCAACCCACCGACGCGATCATTCGCGTCACTCGTGCCTGCATCTGCGGGAGCGACCTGTGGCCTTACAATGGCGGCCCAAACGTCGAAGGTCAGCGCATGGGGCACGAAGCGATCGGCGTCGTCGAGGAGGTCGGAAGCGACGTCCGAACCGTCAGGCGCGGTCAGGTCGTCATCATGCCTTTCGCGAACTCAGATGGCAGCTGCATGTTCTGCGAAGAGGGCCTGCAGACGGCGTGCGTGCATGTCGGCTTCTTCGGCAATGGAACGCTCGACGGAGCGCAAGCCGAGGCAATGCGGATCCCCTACGCCGACGGCACACTCTTCCCGCTCGAGGTGGGCGAGGACGATGCGCTGATGCCGTCGCTCCTGACTCTCTCCGACGTGATGGGCACCGGGCACCACGCTGCCGTGACCTCCCGCGTGCGCCGAGGAGGAACGGTTGCCGTCGTAGGGGACGGGGCCGTGGGCATCTGCGGCGTCATCGCGGCCAAGCGGCTGGGCGCCGAGCAGATCATCATCATGGGCCGGCATGCGGACCGGATCGCGCTCGCGAAGGAATTCGGGGCGACGGATGTCGTGAGCGAGCGCGGGGAAGAAGGTGTCGAGCGCGTGCGCCAGCTGACCGGCGGCTTCGGTGTGCAGTCCGTTCTCGAATGCGTCGGAACGGAGCAAGCGATGGACACCTCCATGGACATCGTCCGCGCAGGCGGAGCGGTGGGGCGCGTGGGGGTCCCGCACTATGAAGCCATCAAGGGCGCACAGATGATGTTTTACCGGAACGTCATCGTTGCGGGCGGCCCTGCTCCGACCCGTGCCTATATCGACGAGTTGCTGCCGGACGTCATGGAGGGACGGATCGACCCCGGCCGAGTATTCGACCGGACCGTCGGCCTGGACGGTGTGCCCGACGGCTATCGCGCGATGAACGAACGCGAAGCGCTGAAGGTATTGATCCGGCCGTAGCGGACTTGTCTTTCCTCGGCTTTTTCGCCATAGGCGCCCCCGATGGGGTGCGAGCTTGCTCGTGCCCCAGTTGCTTTTGGGAAGACAGCCGGAGGGGCTTGCCATCGGGGCAAGTCAGCGATCGGCCAAAAGAGAGAAATGAACATGCCGCTCTACGAGCATGTTTTCCTCGCGCGTCAGGACCTGGCCCAGGCCCAGGTGGATGCGCTCGCGGAAAACGCCACCAAGATCATTCAAGACAATGGCGGGAAGATCGCCAAGACCGAGACCTGGGGTCTGCGCAGCCTTGCCTACCGAATCGCGAAGAACCGCAAGGCGCACTATGTCGCCCTCGACATCGATGCGCCCGCCGCCGCGATCGCCGAGCTGGAGCGCCAGTCGAACATCAACGAGGACATCATCCGCTTCCTGACCATCCGCGTCGACGAGCATGAGAGCGGTCCGTCCGCGATGATGCGTCGCGGCGAGAAGGAGCGCGAGCGCCGGTCCGAGCGTGGTGAGCGGGGCGATCGCGATGACCGTCCGAACTTCCGCGCCCGCGAAGAGGAGGTCGAATAATGGCCCGCGCATTCTTCCGCCGCCGCAAGTCCTGCCCCTTCTCCGGCAAGGACGCGCCGCGCATCGATTACAAGGACGTTCGCCTGCTCCAGGGCTTCGTCTCCGAGCGCGGCAAGATCGTGCCGTCGCGCATCACCGCCGTCTCGTCCAAGAAGCAGCGTGAGCTCGCGCGCGCCATCAAGCGCGCCCGCCACATCGGCCTGCTTCCCTATGTCGTGAAGTAAGGAGAACGACCCATGGAAGTGATCCTGCTTGAACGCGTCGAGAAGCTCGGCGCCATCGGCGACGTGGTGAAGGTCAAGGACGGCTTTGCCCGCAACTACCTGCTGCCGCGCAAGAAGGCGCTGCGCGCCAACGAAGCGAACCGCAAGGTCTTCGAAGCCAACCGCGCGAAGATCGAGGAAGACAATGCCAACCGCCGCACCGAGGCCGAAAAGGCGTCGAAGGGCGTCGACGGCAAGGCGGTCCAGCTGATCCGCCAGGCCTCGAACACCGGCCAGCTCTACGGCTCCGTCAGCGCTCGTGACATTGTCGACGCGCTGGAGGCCGAAGGCGCGAAGGTGACCAAGAGCCAGGTCATCCTCGATCGTCCGATCAAGGCGATCGGAATGCACGAGGTGAAGGTCGCTCTTCACCCCGAAGTGTCGGTGACGGTGAAGGTCAACGTCGCGCGCTCGCCCGAAGAGGCGGACCTGCAGGCGCAGGGCGTCGACGTCATGGCCCAGATGTTCGAGCGTGACACCGCGGCGTTCACGGAAGAGTTCGATCCGAACGCTGAGCCGGGCGCAGCTGCCGAAGCTCCGGCCGAAGCCGCTCCCGCGGAAGGCGAAGGCGAGCAGGCCTAAGCCTGACCACGACGAAACGAGGAGGCCGCCGGTCGAAGGACTGGCGGCCTTTTTGTTTGCGCCGAGCCGTTCGTCGCATCGTTCGTTCGGCGGTCGGAACGGTTTGCCGTGAAGCCTTGTTCTTACGCGCAGAGCAAAGCGGGGGCCTTGTGAGGAGTATTTCGCAATGGCTGAAGAACGCGACGACGAGCAATTCGGTGAAAGCCAGGGCAGCAACAGCGCCCGGCAGCCCACCGGCCAGCAGAACCAGCAGAGCGAGCTGGGCCAGCAGCAGGGCCAGCAATCCATGAGCAACCAGGGCAGCGAGGGCAGCCTTGGCGGCCAGAGCAGCGGATCGGGCGATGCGAATGCCGGCTCCCAGGGTTCATCCGACATCGGCGGCGGGCAGCCGATCGGCGGCAACGACAGCAGGACTGGTTCCGGTACGCCCCTGAGCCAGGGCGCCGACCTCGGCGGCCAAAGCTCGAGCGGACAGGCGCAGTCGAGCGGCGGCAGCGGCGACACGCTGACGACGGATCAGGGCTCTGGCGCCGGCTCCGGCGGAGAAAGCGGCGGCTTCGGTGGCGGCACTGGGACCGGCGGGTCTTCGGACGAAGGCTTCATCGGTTCGCAGGGTAGCGGCTCCGACGATTACCTCCGGGATCGCGGCGGATCGTCGGGCGGCGGCGACTCGACTTCCGGAGGCGCAAGCGGCTCTTCGTCCGCCGGCGCGACTGGCGGCTCGGACTTCGCCAAGCAAGGCCGCGGCGCGCTCGACGACGACGATGCCAACGAAGACGACAGCGGCTCGAGTGGAAACAGCTCGGGCGGCCCCGGCGGCTCCTTCTAGGGTCCCGTCCAACAGGCAAGCGCCGCGTTCCAACCCGGAGCGCGGCGCTTCCTCTTACTCACCTCGAACGGTCACGACGGCAGCGCCCAAGGCGACGTCCCGGTTGCCGACACCCAACGCATCCGCCTGGTAGCGCGCCTTCGCAACGGCCGCAGTGTAGCAGGAATGGGCGCTCACCAGCGCCTCGACGCTGCGCTCGCCGCCGCGCTCGCAGACGTTGCGGGCAGCGGCGCGGATCCGCCCGTACAAGGCGACCCTGCCGTCCAAGGTTCCGAGGTTGAGATCGGCGAAGCTCACGCGCTGTGCGCGGACAGGTTCGCGGATGATCGAGATTGAAGGTGCTGCGAGCGCTGTTCCACCGATCAGCGCGGCGACACCGATGCCGATAACAGTCATTTTCATGACCTGTCTCCCGGCCGCCCGGCAGCCCCGGCCCGATGCAGCGAGCGCTTCTTAGGGTCTGAATGCGCGCGGGCGCCAATTGAAGGCCGCTCCGCGTCGATAAGGCGCGCTTATGCCGCCTGCTTCGAAAGCATCGCTGTCTCGCGCTCGATCCACGGCGCCAGGCTGGGGCGCGCTAGGATGCGCTCGACGTACGCGACCGTCCGCGGATATCGCTTGGGATCGACGTTGGTGTTGGTGTGCCGGAAGTTCGCGAAGGGCCCGGCCACGGCAATGTCCGCAAGCGTTAGCGCGTCACCGACGAGGTATCCGCCACCCTCCGGGACGGTTCGCTCCAGGTAATCGAGGATCGGGGGAAGGTCGTTGAGCTCCGCCCGGCGGGCCGCCTCCTCGTCGCCCGGCCGGCCAAGGAATCGCGGTGCAACGATCAGGTTGAAAAAGATCTTGGCGCCGCACGAGACCAGCACCGTATCGGCGAATTCCTCGAACCATATCGTCTTGCCACGCAGACGCGGATCGCTTGGGATAAGCGCTGGATCGGGTTGCCTGGCTTCCAGATAGTGGATGATCGCACTCGAATCCGCGAGCGTGTAATCGCCGTCGCGAAACGCGGGCATTTTCCGAAACGGGCTGGCCTCGAGGAATTCCGGCGCGGGATCGGGGAAGCCGGTCGGCCGAACATCCAGCTCGATCCCTTTTTCGCCGGCAAACGCCAACACCTTGCGCACGTATGGGGATAATGACGACCCGTAGAGAATCATGACCAGGACCCTCCGCTGCAGCGGCGAGCGGCGGAGATTAAGCCGCGCTCACCCGTTGACGGCACATAGCAGTAGGAGAGCACGACATGCGCAGCAACAGCGGCAGGGATGAGTCACGCGACAATCTGCACGATCCGACGCTTCGCGACCGCGAGCTCGCTCGCGGCGACTCGGCGACCGCCGAGAAGAAGCCGAAGGCGCCCGCCGATCACCGCATCGGCCGCAAGGATTGAGGCTCAGCGGATCCGGTAATAGTCCGCGACGCGGTCGAGCGCGAAGGTCAGCACGAGCTTCCCGGCCCGCGCGGGCCAACCGAGGGCAGTCTCGGCATCGCGCATGCCTTCACCGGCACAAACGACCCGCCACAGGATGTCGGCGAGTCGCGGACCGGCGTGAGCGACTGCGCCGTGAAATCTTCGCTTGGCGTCGATCTGCGCAGAGGTGAGATCGATCGCGTCCGACGATCCCCCACGCCCGCGCGCGACTGGCGCCGCATCCCACGCCATGGTCACCCGCGGTGCGAGCTGGGCGCGCTCCCAGTCGCTTCTCAGCCGCTCGCCGGCGTCGAACTGGCGCTGGTTGACGAAGCCGCGGGCGAAGAGCCATCCCAGAGGCGATTCCAGCGCATTGACCGTTACGGACCGCGCCGGCCTCAAGCGCGGACGATACCCTTTAGAGTTCTCGACATCCGGATCGATTCCGCGCTCGATCAGCACGCGTGACTGCGGCTTCTTCCCCAATTGCTGCTCCTGTCCCGAATCGTGGGCGGCCTTGCCACAGTGGCAAAAGTGTAGGACAGTCGAAAAACCTCATTGGTTATAGCAGGCGGAAATGATCACACGTATTCGGGAGGTTCGGCGCGCTCGTGGAATGACGCTCGATGACGTCGCGCAGAAGTGCGATCCGCCAACCACGCCGCAAACGATCGGGCGTCTGGAGACCGGCACGCGCACGGTTTCGGTCAGCTGGCTGAACCGCATCGCCAAAGCTCTGGGCGTTGACGCGCAGGATCTCGTCCAGGCCGGCGAAAGTGCCCAGATCAACGTCGCCGCAGTCCTCGGCCCGGGCGGAGCGATAGCTCCGAAGCGGGCAGCCATCGTCGTGCCGCCCCGGATCGATGACGGCCAGGTCGGAATCACCGTGGCAGCCAGCATCGGCGACTATCGCTCGGGGGACGAGATCTGGTGCGACATCCTCCAGCCGAATGATTATGCGCAAGCACTCAATCGCGACATTCTGGTGCCGCGGCCCGCGGGCCGGTTCCTATTCGGGCGGCTCATCAACCGCGACGAAGAAAAGCTCCAGATCCTCCCGCTCGAGGCGGGCGGCAGGCAGCAGATTGTGGCGAATCCTCCCTGGATTGCGGTGGCATCGAAGCTCGTACGGTCACTTTGATCGTTCAAGCCCGCTTGCCCTGAAACACCGCTCATGGCACCCGCCTCCCCGAAGGGCGGTTAGCTCAGCTGGTAGAGCATCTCGTTTACACCGAGAGGGTCGGCGGTTCGAGCCCGTCACCGCCCACCATGCCGACACTCTTGGGCTGTCAGATCAGTTCACCTGCGATCCTCACGACGGCCTCGACCTCGTCCGTGCTGACGCAAATGATCTGGTCCGGATTGAATTGCCGCAGCTCCAGGCTGGCGGAGCCCCGCTTCACGAGCCGCATGATCAGGACTCGTTCGGCGCCCTCACCTTGGTATTCTGCAGAACCGCGGACCCGGACCAGGACGTCGTCCCCGATCGTCACTGGAGACCGCGGCGAGACCGCGACGCGCGATCCGGCGCGGAAGCGCGGCCACATTGAAGCGCCGACAATCGTCACCGCATATGCTTCCGCATCGTGGCCGAGACTTACCGGCCGCGGCAATCGCTCGAGCAACCGCCCCGGATGGATCTCGGTGATTTCGACTCCGCTGCCCGGATCGCCCCATTCGCCGCCGAGGCTGGAGCTTATGAGCGGAAGCTGCGGCAAGGGCGCGCCGCTCCATGTCCACCGCTCGTCAGCAACATGACGTCCGGGTGGGTTGCTGACCAGCCGCCGCGGTTCTGGACCCAAACGGAGCGCTTCGAACTCGAGCAGCGATGAGCCTGCGGCGACCAGCAACTTTTCAAGGGTGCGGCGCGACGGGTTTCCGTGCCGACGCATGTCGGTCCAGACTGTGCGGCTGACACCGGCTTTCACAGCCCAGGCATTGGGCGACATGTCGACGGGCTTGAAGCGCATCAGGTCGCGATAGATCTGAGATTCGCCGAGAACCGCCATGGTGCGGAATATCGCGTTCGACGCGCGCTACGACAATGTGAGATAACTCGGAGCATGCGCTCTTGACAGAGTGTCAGATTCATCTGACTAGGCGCTCATGCTACTGCGAAGCGAGAGTATCGCGTCAAATTACGGAAACGTGGCCAACCTCGGCAAAATAGGTGCGCAAGGCTTCGCTCGCCTTCGGGTCGAGCTCGACAAACACCCGGCGTCCGTCGTGGGGGTCGGCGCGGCGGATGAACAGCCCCTGCTGAACCATCGTCTTGAGCCATCTCAGGGCCGTGGTGGCCGGCACGGCGGCGGCAATGCACAGGCTGGAAACCGGCACGCGCAGATGCGAGATTTCCGCCTGGAGAAGGTCAAGCAGCATGTCCCACGCGGGATCGGCAAACAGTTCTTCCTGGAAGTAGCGCGCGCGAAGCCGCCGCGCGCGAATGATCGAGCGAATCATTTCGGCCGACACGGGCGGAGCGGCCGTCGTCGGCGGTTGAGCTATGACAGGAAACGGACGGCCTGGCCCGGTGGAAAGCCGCGCGAGGGTGGAAGCGATCCTGCTCACCTCGTCGCTCAGTTGCCGAAGCCGCTCCGCGTTTCGGTCGGAGCCGACGTCAGAATAGCGCTCATCGGAATCTCTGCGCGCGAGCGCAATGGCCAGCGCGGAGGCGCGCTCCGCCTCTTCCCCGGCAATGATCAGCTGCACATCGTCGTCAACGATCGCCACAAGGGGGTCGATCAACATTGCAGGCGCCGACACGATGACGCCGAACCGTCCGCGTCTGACCTCCGAGTTCAGCTGCGCAAGAAGCTGATCCGGGAAATCTTCGGCGGAAGATTCGTCAAGCTCAACCCAAATGGCGCTTGCGGATCCTTGTTGATCCAGTCGCACTGCCGTTTCGGCTACCTTGCAGCCGCCGGCGACGCGCACGCCGAACGCCCTGACGGTAGATTTCGCCCGCGCGATCGCCGCGTCGCTCGAGCCGGCAATGAGCACTGGCGGCAAGTCGGAGTAAGTCAGAAGATCTCGGTCGCTTGAATACGCATCCATTGGGGCAAACCCATCGTGAACAGCGGAACCGAGCATGAGGGCAATAACGCGCATTCTGGAGAAGAGTTAGACGATTCTGGCTCCAGAACGGACGCGAAGATCTGAACTTTGAGCTGAATGCGCTAAAAGGGGCGAACTGGGGGTGTTGTGGTTCGAGTACCAACTGATCTGGCCGCGGCGGAACGTCTGCGGTGGTTGGATGAACTTTCCGGCGCCTTGCAGGAGGCGCAAGAGCTGCTCTGGCGCCTCGGGGCCGGAAAGCCGGGAAGCACCGACGCCTTGGACCTGTTCGCGCGCATCGAAACGGCGGCCGCGGAGGTCCGGTCTTTAAGCCTTGCTCGACTGCGGTCGGCGTCCGGAGAATCTGCTCCGGAATGGACCAGTCAGCAGGTCTGGGACAGCTCGAAGAGAGACTGCGCCTAAACTCCTGCCGGCAGATCCCCTCCGCCAGAAAAGGGCTCGAGGAACGGTTCGAGGCGAGGCGCCTTCCATCCTGCCGTCGCGACGAATGCCCGATTGAGGAAGGCGCGCTTGCCATAGCGTAACGGACCTCCGTCCGGACCGTCGACCACGCCGCCGGCCGCCAGCAGGATGGCGTGGCCAGCTGCCGTGTCCCACTCGCTCGTGGGGGACGCGCGTGGATAAATGTCGGCTTTGCCTTCGGCGACAATGCAGAACTTGAGGGACGAGCCGACCGATATGTAGCCGCACGTGCCCACTGCGGCTTCGAGATAGTCGATCGTCGCTTGGTTGAGGTGGGATTTGGAAGCGACCGCGGTCACCTCCTCGCCGCGCGGCCGCGTGCGGATCGGTCGGCGCTCCCCGCCTTCGTCTACCCACGCGCCTTCAGTCGCAGACCCGCCGTGCAGAATACCGGTAGCCGGCGCGAACACGATCCCGAGCCGGGGTACGCCGTTTTCGATAAGGCCGATGTTGACGGTGTAATCGTCGCCGCCACGCACGAATTCCTTTGTGCCGTCCAGCGGATCGACCAGAAAATAATTATCGTCGTGCGCCGGGATACGCCCCGCGGCGACCTCTTCCTCGGCGATGACTGGAACGCCCGGTGCAGCACGTGCCAAGGCGGCCAGGATCACCAGCTCGGCCGCACGATCTGCTTCTGTGACGGGCGATCGATCGTGCTTGGCCTCGACCTCGAAGCCGCGTCGAACGACGGTCAATATCGCCTCGCCGGCCTCCCTTGCAGCCTCGGCGAGCGCGTCGACAAGCTCGCCATGATCATTGCTCAACGCGGAGCCATCCGGATGCCGCCATCGAGACGGACCGATGCCGCGTTCATGTAGCGGTTCTCGATCAGAAAGCAGGCGAGTTGCGCATATTCTTCCGGCTGACCGAGGCGCTTGGGGAACGGCACCTGTGCGCCGAGCGCGTCCTGAACATTTGGCGGCATCATTGCGACCATCGGCGTCTTGAAGACGCCCGGCAGGATTGTGTTCACGCGCACGCCTTCGCTCATCAGGTCCCGCGCAATCGGCAGGGCCATCGCCAGGACACCGCCCTTCGAAGCCGAATAGGCCGCCTGCCCGATCTGCCCGTCCTCGGCCGCCACCGAAGCCGTATCGATGATGACCCCCTTCTCGCCGTCCTCGAGCGGATCGAGGTCCACAATACCGAATGAGCTATGGGCGATGCAGCGGAAGGTCCCGATCAGATTGATCTGAATGGCGAGCTCGAACTGCTGCATCGGGTACATCTTGGCAGCCTTGGTCTCCTTGTCCCGCGCCACGGTTTTCGCCGCATTCGCAACGCCGGCACAATTGACCAGGATGCGTTCCTGGCCATGAGCCTCGCGTGCCTTGGCAAACGCCGCGGCCACCTTCTCGTCGGAGGTGACGTCCACCTCGCAGAAGACCCCGCCGATCTCGGAGGCGACCTTCTCCCCCCGTTCAACGTCCCGATCGAGCACGGCGACCCTCGCCCCGCGGCGCGCAAGCTCGCGAGCGGTCGCCTCGCCCAGCCCCGAAGCCGCCCCAGTCACGACCGCCGCTACACCGTTGATGTTCATGCAAGTCCCTCTGCTAGATTTCGGCCAACGGCCTATGCGCCGAACCGCGTCGAAGACAAGGTCGCTTGTATCCGCGAGTCTGGTTCAGCCCCGATGCAGCTAGGGAAATTAAGAAAATTCGGCTAAATCATATTGGTTTAATGGGGATGCGGTGGTGAAACATGCGTGGACTTTGATCTCGGCGGGGGCAGCGATTGCCGCGCTCGCTGCCGGCCGGTCCGCCGCCCAACCGGCCAGCAGCGCTCCTTCAATCTCGTCAGCGGCCAGTTCGGTAGCGTCCGCCTATGACACTTACCGCATCAAGCCGCTGTGGCTGCGCAATGGCGTGGCCGATCCGGCGGTCGCGCAACTGCTCGCAATCTTGGAGCGAGCTCCGTTCGACGGTTTCGCGGAAGGGCCGCAGCTAGCTGCGCAAGTCCGCGCTTCGGTGGCGCAGGCAGCCGGCGGCGACCCCGCGGCGCGCGATGCTGCGGAACGCGCCTTGTCGACCGCGTGGGTCGAATATGTTCAGGCGATCAGGCGCCCGACGAAAGGGATGATTTACGCCTTGTCGATCCTCCGGCCGCAAGGAACGCGCGCCGACCAGATCTTGCTCACAACGGCGGCCGCGCCGTCTCTTGCTCAGTATCTCGTCAATACCGCCAATGTGAATGCCATTTACGGACAGCTGCGCGATTCTGCTTGGGCGGAAGCTCAGGCCACCGGGAATCTCACTCCCGATCCGCGGCTGCTCGCCAATCTCGACCGGGTGCGTTCGCTTCCCGCCAGCGGCCGCTTCCTGCTGGTCGATTCCGGCTCGTCGATGCTGACACTTTATCAGGACGGACGGCCGATCGATTCGATGAAGGTGATCACCGGCACGAAAGAGCTGCCCACGCCGCTCATCGCCAGCGTGATGTACTACATAACCTACAATCCTTACTGGCACGCGCCCGATCACCTGGTGCGAAAGACGATCGCGCCAACTGTTCTGCGCCAGGGCATGAACTATCTGAAAACGCGCGGCTACCATGTCATCGACGAGTGGAGCGACACGGCGAACGTGATCGATCCGACGACGGTCGACTGGAAGGCCGCCGCGGCCGGATCCCTGCATCTTCGCGTCCGTCAGGATCCGGGTCCGCTCAACTCAATGGGAATCCTCAAATTCCCGTTTCCCAATCCTGAAGACATCTATCTTCACGACACGCCCAGCAAGGCGCTCTTCGCCAAGGATCAGCGGAACCTCAGCAACGGCTGCGTACGCGTCGAGGATGCGAAGCGCCTCGGACGGTGGCTGCTTGGCCAGGATCCTGTCTCGCCAGGCAGCGAGGCCGAAATCCGCGTTCAGGTGCCGACGGGCGTACCGATCTATCTCACCTACATCACGGCGCAGGTGCAGGACGGGAAGCTCACCTATCTCCCGGACCTCTATGGCTGGGATCAGGCGCCGCCGCAGTTCGCGTCGAACTAGCTGACTGCTCGCCCGCGCGGTTACGCGGCGGACCGTTACGTCACGCTCCGGAAACCGCGGCCGCAAGAATGACAGGCGCAAAAGAAAACCGGCCCGGGATCAACCCGGACCGGTGTTTCTTTGCCTTTGACCCCGCTTAGAGGCCGCGCTCTGGCGCCGGAGGCGGCGGAGGCGGCGGAGGCGGTGGAGCCGGACAGGTGTCCGTCGCCGGGATCACCGAGCCGTCCGGGCACGTCTGCGTCGCCGGAGGTGGCGGCGGAGGCGGCGGCGGCGGCGGTGGCGGAGGCGGCGGAGGCGCCCAGAAGTTGTACAGCACGCTCGCCATAATGCTGTGCGAACGCCACCGGCCCTTGAGGTCGAAATCCGTCAGGCCGTCTGGGCTCGTTCCGCTGAACCGCAGGTTCGTAACGTTGAAGAAGCGATACTTCAGGCCGACGTCGATATTCTGCGAGACGGCGTAACGGAGGCCAGCGATGCCCTGCCATGCAAGCCCGCTGTGACTGTCGGAGAATCCGACGAGACCGTTCGGGGTGTCCGCAAACGGATTCATCTTGACGTCCGCGATGCCGATACCCGGGCCGACGTAACCGCTCAGCCCGTCATCGTTGCCGAAGTCGAGCAAGAGGTTGACCATCGCCGAAAGGGCGCGGCTGCGGCCACTAGCGCTGAAATTGCTGAGCGGGCCCGCGCCGGAAAGACGCGAATCGAGCCTGATGTCATTGATCGACGCCCGCTTGTATCCGAGCTCGCCTTCGAGCCGGATCATGCCGAAATCGTAACCGGCAACGGCGTCAATATCCCAGCCGGTGTCGTGCGTGACAGTCACGCCAGGCGTTATCACGAGACCAGTGGTGTCAGCGTAATCGAAGTCTACATCTTCGATCCACATCACACCGCCCTCAAGGCCGGCATAGAATGAATGGTCTCGAGCGACAGCCGGTGTCGCCAAAGCCGTCGATGCGAGCGCGACCGCAAAGGCCAGCTTGCGCATATTTGTCCCCTTTCAACGTGCGTTCTAGGTTTGAACCGCTCCGACACATTATGAGAGGGCGTTTTGCCGCGCAAGGCCGACCCCTGTTGCGCAAAAGCCTCACTTCATCTTGACGCTCGCGCGGAAGCGATTGTGATATTTTGCCTTTTTCACGGGGCGATCAGACCGTGCTGACGCATCGCTGCAAGAATTTGGTCGAGAACCGCTCGAGCTTCACTGTCGACCGTCGTTCCGCCAGAGGCTGACGGGATCGGAGCGGCCTGGCCGCCGACCACCTGCTGGCCGCCGATCAGCAGGCTCGAACCGCGGACCTTTCCGACCTCCCACACGCCTGCGCGATAGGCAGCGATCGTGGAGTCCGAACGCACGTAGAAGGTCATTCCATCGCGCGCTGCAATCAGTCGCCAGCCGACACTGGTGTAAGCCGCGAGGCACAGCGGATTTCCCGCCCACGCGCCGGTCGGCGCGGCCGCGGTAATATAGCATTGTCCGATGACGGGCGACGTCGGCGGGTCGTCTCGCGGCGGCTCTTCGACTGCCCCGGCCACGAGGCAATCCAGCGTCTGGAGGCTTTCGTTCACGAAGACTTCCTTCTGCGCTTGACCGGCGCTGAGAACCCATCGCTCGCTCCTAAGTCTTGAGTGCCCGAGCATAAGGCCGCGCCGCGAACTTATGTCGAAGAGAGCACGAAAGCCGCACGGCCTGCGCACCTCAGCGCGACAGGACCGACGTCACGGGATTCACTCCCGTGACGGCCTCACTCTCCGTCTCCGAAATTCAGTCGGTTCAAACGCCCATGATCTGCTGCGCCGTCGCATGCCATCCAGGCGTGTCCCACAGGAGGTTCACCAGCACCGCGAACGGGACGCAGATCGCAATCCAGATCCAGTAAGCTTCGTGCACCCTCCGGTTCCGCACCACGTCCCATACGAACAGGGGCGATACCGCGAACAAGATGTACAGATCCGTCGCCACCGGACTTGCCGGCAGGGTCGTCGGCAGCCAGGTCATCCGATCGATCGCCGCCGGCAACGGAATTGCCGTCGCCAGGAACATCATCCGCTTGTGCAACCCGGCATTCGCCGCCCGCGCCTTCAGTCCCAGCGCAATGAACAGCGGGAACAGGATTCCGATGCGGATCTGCATCAGCAAAATATTGTCCAGATCCAGCAGCCGCTGTCGCATGACCTTCTGCACATCCGGCGGCGCCGTCTGCGCGAAGTTCCAAACCTGATGGTAGATAGTCGGGGCGAGGATGGACCCCACGACGACCAGCACCGGCACCAAAGCGAAGCCGAGGATGCCGACCTTCATGTGCAGCTCGCGCCGCCCCGTCGCCATCAGCACCGCTTGCGTCAGCAGCAGCAACAGGAACGAGCCCATGGCCACCGCGTGCATGTGCAGCACCAATGGAAACGGCGGCCGCTGACCGGCCTGCACTGCCCCCACCTTCATGATCGAATCCGGGATGAACCCGGTCAGCACGATCGCGATGAACCAGACCGCCGTGAAGACGAAGATCCACCGATCGATCGCATGCGCCCGCGGCGTTCCCGAAAGAACGTCGGCCGCTAGTCTCTTCCGCTCGAAGTTTGCAGCAACAGTCGCCATGGCGTGACCCCCTCGCCTATTCGACTGGCCACGAGCCTTATCACAACCTCCGCACCCGCGGCACCCCGCTTCTCGTCTCGCTGAGCACCGTCAGTGCCCATACCATCGCGTCCGCGCGGTCCGGCGAGCGCCCGAGCCCTTCGTAGCCGCCGCCCGCCGTCATGCCTCCAAGCTCCGCCTCCAGCTCCGGGAACTCGCCCGCGAAGAAGGCCTTGCCCGCCTCGAATTTCAGAGCGACCGGCTCCGCGCGAGCGCACTTGCCCTTCGACGCATGCACCAGCCGCACCTTCAGCCCCAGGTCCGCGGCCTTGAGAACGCTCTCGACCATCGCCCCGCCATTGTTCGCCTCCGCGACGACCAGCGCCGTGTTCCACCGCGCTGCCGCCGCCGCGACGCGGTTCGCCCATCCTTCCGGCGAAAGCCCGCGCACGGAGGCGTCCTCGAGAACGTACAGCTTCTCGCCGATCGATCCCGCGACCACGATCCCACACGCGTCCGATCCCTCGCCGGCACCCGCCGGCGGATCAACGCTTACGACGATCCGGTCCAAGAGCCCCACTCCCTGGAAGGGAGGGGCTGGGGGTGGGTAAGCATCCGGGCGGCTCGATCCCGTGTGGGTGCTAAGGAGCGTTGAACTCGCTTCGCTCGAAGCCACCCCTGATCCCTCCCTTGTACGCAGAGGAAATTGGACCCGCGCGCGCTCGATCGCCTCGCGCGTCCACAGCGCACCCTGGATGTCCCGCAGAAGCACCCCATCCAGTTCCTGCGCGCCAATGCGCGTCCCGCCGTAGGTCGCGGTCAGCACCTCGATGACGTTCTCGTCGAGGTTGATGTTGTCGCTCGTCCGCCCATGGGTGGTGATCGTCGACGGCTCGCCCTCGATCCGCCTGAGCAGCTCGATCGGCCGAGGCGTGGTTGTGACCAGCGCTCGCGGCCGCGACCCGCGCCTCAGTCCGAACTGCAGGTTCATCCACGCCTCCTCGCCCTCGCGCCACTTGGCAAGCTCATCGGCCCACGCAAAATCATGTTCCGGCCCGCGCAGCCCGTCGGCATTGTCGCCGGAGAACAATTGCGCCTCGCTCCCGTTCGGCCAGCGCAGCCTCCCGAGGCTCGGCTCCCAGATAAGTCGGCGCCGGTGCGACGCTGCGACAGCAAGGAGGCCGCTCACGCCTTCAACCATGACCGACCGTGCGTCGGCGATCGTCGCTCCGACCAGAGCGATGCGTACGCCTGGTCTCGCGTTTGCAAGCCGAAAGATCCACTCTGCCCCGGCCCGCGTCTTTCCGAACCCGCGGCCAGCCATCATCAGCCACGTGCGCCACCCGTCGCCTGGCGGCTCGTGCTGACCGTCGCTGATCCAGCGTTCGTAGTCGGCGTCGGTTTCAAGGACGTCTTGCCAGGTCATGCTGCGGATGATCCTCCTGCGGATCTCGGCGTTCGACCTGGCAAGCAGGATCGTCTGCTCCCGCCGCTCCCTCGGGCTCACTCCGCATTGCCCCGCGCTTCTTCCCGCTTCCGCAGCCGTTCGAGCTTGTTGAACAGCCGCTCCCGGATTTCCTCGATGTTTTCGGGTTCGTTTTCTGTCGCCGCTTCGATCGCCGTATCCCGGTGCATCTTCAGCAGCGCCAAACCAAGCTGGTTCGAATATTCGAGCATCCGCTCTTCCGAACCGTCGCGCCTTTTCACGAGCTTTTCGGTGCCGTTGAACGCCCGGTCGAGCAGCACCAGCTCCAGCCGCTGATAGGCGACCGAGATCGCCTCCAGCCAGCTCGCACGGAACGCGGCATTCTCCTTTCGGCGCTTGTAGGCGCCGCTGATTGAAACGCCGGCTTCTTCCGTTGCGCGGGTGACATTGCAGGTCTCCGCGAGCGCCGACAGGAACCTCGCTTCCTTCTCCTTCGTCCAGTCGCGCGTCCGCGCCTTGCGCATCTTGGGCTTGTCTCCCGCGACGAACACGAGCGCCGACCTGCCCTTCCGCTTGCCCGCCACCCTCGATCCTCCAAACGAAATCGGGCGGCCGCTCCGAGGAGCGCCGCCCGACTCACAATTGTTCACTGTGCCCTGCATGTACCCAAACAGCGTCACGCTGTCAAGTGCTATTTTACCTATTTGGTTACATATGGGCAGGACATCGCATTACCGATGCGGTCCGGGATAGCAGCTTGGGATGCATAACGGCTCGGCGGGGGCGACCCACGCCGAGCCGGAGACTCGACCCCCGTGTCGAAGCGGAATGCGAGTCTCGGCGAAGCCAATAATCATTCCGACACCGAAATGGAACATGCCTGAAGCCGCGGCGCTCGAACCGGAGGAGTGCGACCACTGGGAGGACGTTTCACGCCCGCTACGACTTGCGCTTCAGCCGTGCTAAGGGCACCGGCGCAGGGAGATCAGGAGGTGCCCATGTTCGGCGTTCGTTTTCTTGCAATTGCGGCAGTGTCGGCGGCTTCGCTTGCTCCCGCCGCAGCGCAACCTTCCCCTTCCGCAGTGCAGATCCGCGTCTGGAGCTTCGGCTTCGCGCCGCAGCCCATCCATCTTGCCGCCGGCCGGCCTGTCACGCTGCAGTTCGTCAATCAGTCGGGCAGCAGCCACGATTTCACCGCTCACCGCTTCTTCGCCAATTCGAAGATCGTCGCCGGCGCCGCGCCGGAGGGCGAGATCGAGCTACGCGGCCACGAGACGAAAACCGTGACCCTGATCCCGCGCGCAGGCACTTACCCTGCCCACTGTAGCCATTTCCTGCACAGCCAGATGGGCATGCGCGACGAGATCGTGGTGAACTAGCGTCGAAAGCCGCCTTGACCTCGCCGGGGCAAACGGCACGATTGACACCATGGCGACGGCAGGCTCGATCCAGGATCATCTCGGCGCCGCCATGCGCGCGCGGCAGTCCGGCCACATGTCCGAAGCGCGTCGGCGTTTCGAAGCCGTCCTCGCTCTAGACCCGACGCAACCCGTCGCGCGCAACGTGCTGGGCCTCGATGCGATTGCGACCGGCGACCTGCGCGCCGGCGCCGATCACCTGGAACAGGCATGCCGCGGAGATCCGAACGCTCCCGAGCTGTGGGTGAACCTGTCGTCGGCGTACCGGGCACTCGAAAACTCGGAGTCCGAGCGCGCCGCCCTCGAGAAAGCGCTTTCGCTCGATCAGCGCTTCCTTCCCGCGCTGATCCGGCTTGCCGAATTGCACGAGCGGCTCCGACAGGAGGCCGCTGCCGCCGAGCGCTGGAGCAACGTCCTCGCGGTCACCGCCTCGCTCGACCAGTCTTCGCCGGAGATGCAGCAGCTGCTCGCCCATGCCCGGGATTATGTCGGCCGCCAGCGCCAGGAGCTGGCGAGCGCTTTTGACAAAGCGCTGGCCGACGATCTCGCGACCGCGTCCTCGCGGGAAAATCGCCGCGTCCGCGCCGCCGCAGAGGTGATGCTCGGCCGCCGTACTGTCTACGTGAACGACTGCCACGGCCTCCACTATCCGTTCCTGCCGGCCGACGAATTCTTCGATCGCGACCATTTTCCCTGGCTCGCCACGCTCGAAGCGGCGACGGACGACATCCGCCGCGAGCTTCAGTCGATCCTCGCCAACCCGGATCCGGGCCTCCTCCCCTACATCACGCAGCCGTCGGGCGTGCCCAGGAACAAATGGACCCCGCTCGATCGCTCGCTCGACTGGAGTGCGCTGCACCTTTGGTTCGACGGCAAGCGGGTCGAACAGGCCTGCGCCCGCGCGCCGAAGACGGCCGCGCTCATCGAGCAGCTGCCGCTGTGCCGAATCCCCGGCCGCGCCCCGGCGGTCTTCTTCTCGATCCTCAAGGCCGGCAAGCACATTCCGCCGCACACCGGCGTGACCAACGTCCGCTCGATCGTGCATTTGCCCTTGATCGTTCCCGAAGGCTGCACCTTTCGAGTCGGAGGCGAGACACGGCCGTGGGTCGAGGGCGAAGCCTTCGTCTTCGACGACACCATCGAGCACGAGGCGCACAATCCCACGCCGCAAGATCGGGCCGTCCTGATCATCGATACGTGGAATCCGTATCTGAGCGAGGCCGAGCGCGCGATGATCTGCCGCATGTACGAAGTCATGGATGCGCAAAAGAGCCGCTGAGGTTCCCGCGGCATCTGGTCCGCACGGTCTCGTCCGCCGCCTCGGCCTGTTCGACGCGACCATGCTCGTCATGGGCGGCATCATCGGTTCCGGCATTTTCGTCACTCCAGCCGAGGTCGCTCAGCATGTCGACACGCCGCTGCTGATTGTCGGCGTCTGGATGCTCGGCGGTCTCGTCGCCCTCGCCGCCTCATTCGTCTACGCCGAGCTTGCCGCGCGCCGTCCCGAGGTCGGCGGCCAATATGCCTATCTGCGCGACGCCTACGGCCCGATGCCGGCGTTCCTCTACGGCTGGGCGCTGCTGCTCGTGATCCAGTCGGGCGGAATGGCCGCCGTCGCCATCACCTTCGCGCGCTACTTCGGCAATCTCGTCCAGCTGCCCGTCGGAGACAATGTGATCGCGGTGTCGGTCCTGGCGCTGCTCTCGCTGATCAATTGTCTCGGCGTCCGCTCCGGAAGCAACGTGCAGAGCGGCCTGATGGTGCTCAAGATTCTCGCGATCGCGGCTTTGGTCGTCTCCGGTCTCCTGTTCGCACCGGCAAGCGCCTCGCAAATTGCACCAGCCCACATCGAATCCGTGTCGACCCTCGCAGCAATCGGCGCAGCGATGACCCCCGTCATGTTCTCCTACGGAGGTTGGCAGACCTCCAGCTTCGTCGCCGGCGAAATGCGCGATCCGCAGCGCGACCTCGCGCGCGGCCTGCTGTTCGGCGTCGCCGGCGTCGTCATCCTCTATGCTTCGGTCGCCTTCGTCTGCGTCCACGCGCTCGGCCCCGCCGGACTCGCCGCGTCCCGGACTCCCGCCACCGACGTCATGCGCCTTGCGCTCGGCGAACGTGGAGCAACCTTCATCGCGATCGGCATCGCCATCTCCGCCCTTGGCTTCCTCAGCCAGGGCATGCTCACCGCGCCTCGCGTCTATTTCGCAATGGCAGAGGACGGCCTCTTCTTCCGCAGCGTCGCCGCGGTGAACGCAACAACGCGAGTCCCGATCGTCGCGATCATCCTCCAGGGCGCCGCAGCCGCGGTCATCGCCCTGACCGGCACCTTCGGCCAGATCCTCAGCTACGTGGTGTCGGTGGACTTCATCTTCTTCGGACTGACCGGCGCGGCCCTGTTCGTCTTCCGCCGTCGTGATCCCGACCGGCCCGTCGCGTTCAGAGCCCCACTCCACCCAATCACCACCGGCCTCTTCGTCGGGGCATGCGCCCTCACGGTCATCGCCACCGTCTGGAACAACCTCACGAACAGCCTCATCGGCTACGCGATCCTGCTCGCGGGTGTTCCGGCCTGCCTCTACTGGCAGCGCAAGGACCGGCGGGGTGCGGCGTGAGGGCGCTGCAATCGGACTACATGCACTGGGCGAAGTTCAAGCCACCGGTGCGCTTCCCGCTGACCGCCAGCGAAGTCCCCCACTTCCGGCTCGATTGCTTCCCGATCAGCCTCGCCGATCTCGACATGGATGGCGCGAGCCACCCGCGCTATGCTCCGCTCCGCGCCGCCATCGCGAAGCGCTACGGCGTGACCCTTGAGCAGGTCGTCGCCGCCGACGGCACCTCGATGGCGAACTTCCTCGCCATGGCCGCGCTGATCGAGCCCGGCGACGAGGTCCTGATCGAGCTGCCGACCTACGAGCCGCTGCTCGGCGCAGCGAGCTTCCTCGGCGCCGACATCAAGCGCTTCGATCGCGACGACGAACGCGGCTTCCGGATCGACCTCGACCGCGTCGCCGTAGCGATGAGCGACCGCACCCGTCTCATCGTCATCACCAATCTCCATAACCCGAGCAGCGCGCTGACCGAGGAAGACGACCTCCGCGCTCTCGCCGAGCTCGCTCGAAAGTCGAGCGCCCGCATCCTCGTCGACGAAGTCTATCTCGACGCCGCCGTCCCGCCGCGGCGAAGCGCAGTCCATCTCGGCCCCGAGTTCGTCTGTACCAACAGCCTGACCAAGGTGTACGGCCTCAGCGGCCTACGCTGCGGCTGGATCCTCGCGGAGCCCGAGCTCGCCGAGCGCATGTGGCGCCTCAACGACCTCTTCGGCGTCAACCAGGCGCATCAAGCCGAGCGTCTCGCATGCATCGCCTTCGAGCGCCTCGACGAAGTCCTCGGCGACACGCCCGCGATGCTGCAGCGCAACCGCGAGCTGTTCAACCGCTTCACCGCCTCGCGCGACGACCTCGACTGCATGCCCGCCGCTCACGGTATCGTTGCCTTCCCCCATTGGGCCGGAGGCGACACCGACACGCTCGATGCGCTTCTCCGCGAGCGCTACGACACCGCCGTCGTGCCGGGCCGATGGTTCGAGATGCCGAACCATTTCCGCATCGGTCTCGGCTGCCCGACGGACATCTTGAGCGAAGGCCTTGGCCGTCTTGGCCAGGCGCTGAACGAGCTTCGGTAAAGTTCAAACGCCTTCGTGCGGCTGGGTTAGACAACGTGCTCCTGATGGCCATAGACCAGGATGGTCATATAGGCCTGGCGCGGCGCGGTCCGGCCCGTTGACGCGCTTGCCTGGAACTTCTCGGCCGACGCTTCCTTGCAACCATATTCGGGCTTCATCTCGCCCGACGCCGAGACGATCTGGCATCCTTCGACCGTGCCCTTCGAGCCGATCGCCAGCGACATCACCTGCCGGCCGAGCAGCATGTCACCCGCGGGCGGCTCGTTCGCCTGCGGCTGCCAGCTCGGATTGAAGCGCCGCTCGAAGGTGATGCGCGTGTAGCTGTCCTTCGATCCCGTCGAAGTCTTCGCCACCGCCGCCTGACTCGCCTGGACCTCGCATTCTTTGGCCGACTCGGGGCCGAGGCTCGATTCGAAGCGGCAGGATTGCGGCTGGCCGTTACCCGCAATGGTGACGGTCACCCGTTCCCACCAGGGCGAAGTCGAATTGAGCGCGGAAACATCGGAAGTGGCGGCGGTTGCGACGGATGCGGCCGAAGCCAGAGCGAGAGCAAGCGTTGCTCGGAACACGGTGTCACTCCTTCGTGCCCCGCCGCTCCAACGGCATCATTGCCGGTGCCACCTGCCCGACCAAACGCGCAAGTCCGACTTTGTTTCAGAAGGTTTCGACGAATTGCGTCGGGGCGCTTTGAATGAACCGCCACGGCAGGGCGCTCAAACCATGGGCATGGCGGACGCTTGGCCCAATAGAAATGGGGGCCGGCATTGCTGCCAGCCCCCACTGCGCCGAGCGAAGGATCTGCCGGTGTTCGATCTACCTGGTCCCGCTCCTCGAAAGGTTTGGCACCCCGCTTCTCGATCCTGGCTCACCAGCTCAGGCGTCGCTTTCCACCGTACCGCTCCCTCGTGAGAGGAGCCCTGACCTCTACTCGACTGCGCCTCCCGAAGGTTCGCTTGTCTTTCGACGTCCGGCCTGTCCGTTGAGAACCCAAACTCCTGAACCCAAGTCTTGCGACCTACGTCCTGGAACCTACGTCCTCGGTCGGTCAAAGCCGTCCGATGTTCCGCGGCCCTTCTTGGGATGATCTCTCTCGCGTCCCGCTTCGCTCACCAAAGTTCCGAGGAACCCCGGGAGCCGCGTCGCGCGACAGGAAGATCATCTCTTCCGGCGCCTCTTCCCGGCTGGCCCGAGACGAGCCCGAAAGCTCTTCCCATTCCTGCCGGCGGAGATCGGTTCTTCTGCCCCTTCCTCGCCCTTCTTGCCGTTGCCGGCTTTCCGGGGAGACTGGGACTTCCGCCCCGATCACTTGAGGACCATGCACCTTCATTCCGAGTCGCGGAAGCAAAAATTTCGGTAACCAGCCTGTGGATAACGGGGATATCGGGAACAACCATTGGAACCTTTTGAAACGGCTCCGTTGAGTTGCCGATCCGTTCTCCTTTCCCTACCTCCGGCAAGTGCCTGAATCGCCTGCATTGAGTCCCGAGCCCGCCTATCTGCAGGGGCTGAATCCGCCGCAGCGCGAGGCTGTTTTGGCGACCGAAGGACCCGTGCTCGTCCTCGCCGGCGCAGGCACTGGAAAGACGGCTGCGCTCACCGCGCGACTCGCTCACATCATTGCGACTCGCAAGGCCTGGCCGAGTCAGATTCTCGCGGTCACCTTCACCAACAAGGCTGCCCGTGAAATGCGCGAGCGCGTCGGCAGGCTCTCGGGCGGAGCGCTCGAGGGCATGCCGTGGCTCGGCACCTTCCACTCGGTCGCTGCACGCATGCTCCGCAGCCACGCCGAGCTCGTCGGCCTGCACTCCAACTTCACGATCCTCGACACGGACGACCAGCTGCGCGTTCTCAAGCAGCTGATCCAGGCCGCGAACCTCGACGAGAAGCGCTGGCCCGCGCGTCAGCTCGCCGGCCTCGTCGACCGCTGGAAGAACCGCGGCTGGACTCCCAGCCAGGTCGACGCAGGGGAATCCGAAGCCTTCGCCGCGGGTCGCGGGGCCGACCTCTACGCTCAGTACCAGGAACGGCTCAAAACGCTGAACGCCTGCGACTTCGGCGACCTGCTGCTCCATATGCTGGCGATCTTCCGCCGCCATTCCGACGTGCTCGAAAGCTACCGCGAGCGCTTCCGCTACCTGCTGGTCGACGAATATCAGGACACCAACCAGGCGCAGTACGAATGGCTCAAGCTCCTCGCGGAGCCGCGCCGCAACCTCTGCTGCGTCGGGGACGACGACCAGTCGATCTATTCCTGGCGCGGCGCGGAGGTCGCCAACATCCTGCGCTTCGAGAAGGACTTCCCCGGCGCCAAGATCGTTCGCCTGGAACAGAACTACCGCTCGACCTCGCACATCCTCGCGGCTGCCGACGGGCTGATCGCCCACAACGCCGGCCGCCTCGGGAAGACGTTGTGGACCGACGCCGGCGATGGCGAGAAGGTTCGCGTCATCGGCGTCTGGGACGGCCCCGAGGAAGCGCGCCGCGTCGGCGAGGAAGTCGAATCCCGCATGCGCCGCGGCCAGTCGCTGGACGACGTGGCGATCCTCGTCCGGGCCCAGTTCCAGACGCGCGAGTTCGAAGAGCGCTTCATCGCGATCGGCCTGCCCTACCAGATCATCGGCGGCTTCCGTTTCTACGAACGCGCCGAGATCCGCGACGCGATCGCCTATCTCCGCCTCATCATCCAGCCCGCCGACGACCTCGCCTTCGAGCGGATCGTCAATCAGCCCAAGCGCGGCATCGGCGACAAGGCGCTCGCGACGATCCACGCACACGCCCGCTCGACCCAACAGCCGCTTCTTCTGGCCGCGGCATCCCTGGTCGGCACCGACGAGCTCACGCCGCAAGCTCGCCGCAGCCTTACCAACTTCGTCGCCGACATCGCGCGCTGGCGGGAAATGTCGGCCACCCTGCCGCATCCGGAGCTTGCGCGGATCGTGCTGGACGAGAGCGGCTACACCGCGATGTTGCAGGCCGACCGCTCGGCGGAAAGCGCCGGCCGCCTCGAAAACCTCGCCGAGCTCACGCGCGCGATGGAAGAATATGAATCGCTGCAGGCCTTCCTGGAGCACGTGAGCCTGGTCATGGACAATGACGAAGCTCGCCAAGGCGAGAAGGTCACCATCATGACCATCCACGCCGCCAAGGGCCTCGAGTTCGACATCGTCTATCTCGCCGGCTGGGAAGAAGGCGTCTTCCCGTCGCAGCGCTCCCTCGATGAAGGTGGGCTCGCCAGCCTCGAGGAGGAGCGCCGGCTCGCCTACGTCGCGATCACCCGCGCCCGCCGCAGGGCGACCATCATCCATGCCGCCAACCGCCGCATCTACGGGCAGTGGACGAGCAGCATCCCGAGCCGCTTCCTCGCCGAGTTGCCCGACGCGCACATCGAGCAGGAAACCACCATGACCGGCGGCGAAAGCCTGTGGCGCGCGCAATGGTCCGAACGCGCGGATCCCTTCGCGCACCTTGGCCCGGCGCAATCGATGCGCGCCAGCACCCGCGGCCCCGGCTGGCAACGCGCCAGCCGCGACGGGCGCTTCAACGCGCAGCCGCAGCGCGTCATCGAAGCGCGAGCCTCCGCCGTCTCGCTAGGCAATCAGGGCCGCACCGACCTCTCGCTCGGCCAGCGCGTGTTCCACGGCAAGTTCGGCTACGGCACTATCGCGGCGATCGAAGGCAATAAGCTCGAAATCGATTTCGAACATGCGGGCCGCAAGAAGGTGCTCGACAGCTTCGTCAGCGCGAGTTGACGCCGTCCATCGAAGGCTCCCGCTGATCCATCGAGGTGCGCTCGCCTTCTCGTCGCGCTCGGCTAGTCCAGATTGTCAGGAGGGCCATCATGAAAGGCATTGCCGTTTTCGTCGCCGGGCTGGTTGCTGCCCCGCTTCTGTTCGGGCTCGCCGCCGTCGCCGGGCTCTTGCCGAGCAACGCAACTTCGAACCCGCCCCGCTGGGAAATGTCCGTCGGCATGCGGGCCCTCGATGCCTCGTTGGAGCGTCGCTCCAAGGGTCTCAAGAATCCGCTCGCCACCAACGATGCCGCCTCGCTCGCGGCGGGACGGAAGCTCTATTCCGACAATTGTGCCGGTTGCCACGGCACTTCGAAAGCTCCGAGCGCATGGGGCGGCAAGGGCTTCTATCCCCGCGCTCCGCAATTCTGGCAGGAGGGATCGGACGTCACTCCGGAGGAAGCCTATGTCGCGATCCATGACGGCGTCCGCTATTCCGGCATGGGCGCCTGGCGCGACCTGATGAGACCGGACGACATGTGGAAGGTCGCGAACTTCGTTGCGAGCTTGGGCGAAGCGCGCGATGCCAAGCGCGGGATGAAAATGAACTGAGGAAGGGGCGGTCCGCACGCGACGAACCGCCCTGCGCAATCAACTGCGCGTCGCGGTCCACTTGATGGTCGAGCCGTTCGTCTTGTCCTGGTTGACGACGTTCAGCTTGCCGTCCGCGCCGGTCGTATAGGTCGAGATTCCGACGACCTTGTCGCCGCGCGTGTCGGTTTCCTCATAGCTGTTGTCGCCGGTCTTCTTGACCGCAGCCATGGTGCCCGCATTGTCGCCCTTGATCGCAACCGCGGGCCCGCCCAGCTTCGCGTCGAAGCTGATGCCGGTCGGCGTGCTCAGGTGGAACGTATCGCCCTCAACGTTGAGCGTGATGGTCAACGCCTCAGCGTTGAAGTTCGCCAGCTTCGATGGTTTCCACTGGCCGGAGATGGCGTGCGCACCGGCCGGGCCTGCGGCCACTCGCGATTCCACGAACTCGCCCTTGCCCGCCGGCGCATTGGCCACCGACGTGTCGGTGAATGACTGGGTCAGCGTGTTGCCGTCTGCCGAGACGCTCATCTTCGTCTCGCCCACGACACGGCCGCTTTTCTTCGCGGTGCGCGTGACGTTGTGCTCATCGTTCACCTTCACCGCCAGCTCGTCAGCGTAAGGAGCGCTGATGGCATGGAACGCGCCATCGGCGGCAACGGTCGTCGACGGAACGCAGCTCTTGCAGGAATATTGACCGGCGGAGAGGAGATATTCGTCCGGCTTCTGGTCGAACGTCACGCTGTCGATGTCGGCCTTCCAGGTCCCGTTGATTCCTTCGGCTGCAGTCGCCGTCGCGTCTCCGGCCGCGGCGTTGCCGGCTTCGTTGCCGCCAACTGCGGTCTGCCTGCAGGCCGAAAGCGCAAGCAATGATGCGGCGGCCATCGCCACCGTGGTCGTCCTGTGCATCGAAAGGGCTCCCCGTCTTCCGCCACGGCCCGTCACGATTGGCGGGTTCGTGGGCCGGCGGCTCCGTCACGCGCACAATCTCACCGGTGACGGTGTCGTCGGGAGCGGAAGCTAATCACCGCCAACAGCCCTTGGCAAGCTGCATTCAACGTTAAATTAACGTCGCTGCGTCGCGACAGAACTATGCTCAAGCCGGTGCAGGAGGATTTCGAACTCGCCGGGGATGTGGTTCGGCGCATCGAATGCCGTCCGCAATGGTGCTAAGCGGCTGGCACGACGTCCGAAACGAGGTGACCCACTGGGGCGAAGCGATGTTCATTGAGAGATCCCGAGCAGTGACATTTTCGAGCGCGGTGAACGCAAGACTTATCAATGGGTTGCTACGGCAGTTTGAGCACCGCTAAGCTGGGCAAAAGGGGGTCGAATGAGGGACGGATTTTTCCGCAGCACGGCCGGCGGCAAGGCGGGCGCAATCGACGGGCTGAACCTGTTCTTCGGCGCATTGCTGGGTGCAAATCTCGGCACGATGCAATCGATGGGCCTCTGGGATTACGCGAAGCTGATCTTCCTCCTCGCGGGCACCGTAATGGTCATCCGCATGGTTTCGACCTCGGAGAGAAGGACCTACATGCTGGTGAACGTCGTCCTTTACGTGATCCTGATCGGTGGAATTCTCCTTATTCCGGCGTTTCAGCCGAAAGGCATGGCGGTCGCCGACCTCTACCGGCTCGCGGCAACCCTGGGCATCTGGGTTGCATTCGTGCTGGCGGCGGAATTCACTCCGGTGAGCGAGAAGGATCCCGAGGACGGCGCCTAAATCTCTTCCTTCACCTGCGCGTGGTTGAGCAGCGCCACGAACACCACGCCGCCGATTGAATTGCCGATCAATGCGGGAACTAGAAAGCGGACGAGATAATCGCTCCAGCCGATGGCCCCCTGCATCGCGGCGAACGCCGTCTCCACGGATCCGGCGATAACATGGCTGAACTGGGCGACCCCGATGAGCCAGGTGACGGCCACGATCACGAAGAAGCGCGCGGATGCGGCCGCCGGCATCAGCCACACCATTAAAGCGATCAGCCAGCCGGCGAACACCGCCTTGATCAGTACAGAGAGAGAGCCCGGCTCTGCCGCCTTCACCCCCAAATCCGTGAATGCCCGCACCGCGTCGGCTTGGAACAGACCGGGGATCGTCGCCGTGGCTGCGAACAGCAAGGTCGCCAGGATGTTCGCCGCGAATACGATCGTCCAATAGCGAACGACGTCGCTCACCCCGTGGGTCCGGTGCAGCACCGGCAGCATCACGGTGAGCGTCGTTTCCGTGAACAGCTGCTGCCGTCCCATCGTGACGAACAGGAAACCCGTCGTGTAGCCAAGGCTCGCCACCAGCTCGCGCCACGGCGCGTCCGGAAGCCGTGCCTGCAGGATGCCCTGGCCAAGCATAGAGCAGCCCATCGTCAGTCCCGCTGCAAGGCCGGACCAGGCAATCGAGCTCGAGGGCCGCTCCAGCTCCTCCGTCCCCTCGAGCCGGATCGCCTCGTGGACGACCTTCGCGGTGGTGCTCGACCTCTCGTCGGCCTCCTCGACCTCGCGATCGGACAGAGGCGACGAGCGCTTCTCGTGTTGTAGTAATTGCTCGCGATCGGCCATGGAGCGCGGAACGCGGTGGCGGCTGGCAAGGTCCAACAGCCGTGGCTAGATCTGTGCGATGATCGACAAAGGCGCTGAACTCCCGATCCGGGATAATCCGGCGAAGCACCGTTTCGAGGTGGAGCTCGGCGACGACGCCGTCGCAATTGCCGAATACGAGCTCTTTCCGGACCGCATCGTCTTCAAGCACACCGAGGTTCCGCCCCAGCACGAGAGGCGCGGCATCGGCTCGGCGCTGATCCGCTTCGCGCTTCGCTCCGCTCGTGGACGCAGCCTCAAGGTGATCCCGCTCTGCCCCTTCTTCGCCGCCTACATCCGCAGGCACGAGGAAGAGCAGGATTTGCTCGCCCCTTCGTGGCGGGACAAGCTCGGGCTCACCTGAGAATTAGGGCACGCGATCCTCGCCCAGGGTCCAGGCCGGAGGGTCGCTTGCAGGGAAGGATTCCAGGTCGGCTTCCTCGATGAGCTTGTCCATCTGCTCTGGAGACCGTGCATCGTCCTGCTGGGGCTTTGAGCGGAGCCATCGCACGACCGCGAAGACGCTCGTGCCGGCAAGGATTGCGGCGATTGCCGTTGTGATTCTCCGGGCCATTGCGGGCGGCGCATAGCACTCGGAGCCGTCCGCGTCCGCCCGTCTCGGAAAGGGAAACAACGGTGGATTGAGGAACCCGACTCGGGGTCGGTGCATTTTTCCCGCAAAAGTCAAGAACAAATTTCAGGTGTGAAATGAAGCGTCTAAGTCTGGTGCTCGCGTTTGCGGGCATGTGTACCCTTGAACTCACCGCGGCCTCGCCGGCTTTCGCCCTCGAAACCTACGAAGCCAAGATGGAGGCCAGCGACGCCGCATCCCAGGCGCGCATCGATATGCTGGAAGCCTTCGGTCCGAAGCTGCTGCGGCCCGGTCAGTATCTCTGGCGCGACGTCCCTGCAGCTGCTGGTCCCGAGCGTGTTGTCATCAGCCTCTCCGACCAGCTCGCCTACCTTTATCGCGGCGGCACGTTGATGGCGGTCTCGACCATCTCGAGCGGCAAGGATGCGAAGCCGAGCCCCACCGGGATCTTCTCGGTCCTCGACAAGCGGCCGTTCTACCGTTCGAAGAAATACGACAACGCGCCGATGCCGTGGATGCAGCGCATCGACCAATTCGGAATCGCGCTCCACGGCGGCTTCAACCCGGGATATCCGGCGAGCCACGGCTGCGTCCGCCTCCCGGTCGCATTCGCCAAGAAGCTCTACTCCGTCACCGATGTCGGAACGCCGGTTTATATCGGCGCGTAACTTGCCGAGAGGGCCGCGCCGAGCATTGGCGCGGCCCCTGTCATCTGAAGAGCCCGAGTAAAAGGGGCAGAGTCCCGATTGCGCACATGTCTTGCCGTGCAAAATGGCGTTTACCACGTTGTTATACGGTAATTTTGAACCGAGCGGCGACTGTCGCGTTATCGCCGGCAAGAGAGTTTTAAAGGTTTTCGACGTGAAGAAATGGATCCTGGCCGGCGCCGCCTGTGCGGCGTTAGCGGCTGTGCCTGCGCCCGCCTTAGCGGCGGCGACCAATCCGGAATTGCCGGCGCCCGGCGCGGTCGTCGGCGACCAGGCCGTCGCCGCATTTTATGCCGCGCGCGGCGGCTCGCCGCTGTGGCTGCGCGGCGGCGCGCAAAGCGCTGCCGCATCCGCCCTCATCGGAGTGCTTCAAAAGGCCCCGCTCGACGGCCTGCCGAGCGGCCCCGCGCTGGCGCTCCAAGCGCAATCGATGATCGCCCGCGCCAGCACCGGCGATCCGGCAGCTCTTGCGCAGGCCGACCGGCTGTTGTCGAACGCATGGATACTCTACGTCGAGGCGCTGCAGCGCCCGCCGGCAGGCATGACGTATGCGGACAAGTGGGTGGTGCCACGCACCTACACGCCGGCGCAGATTCTGGCCGTTGCGGCTTCGGCGCCGTCCCTCGCCGCGCATGTTCGCTCGGTTTCGAACGTAAACCCCGTCTATGCGCAGCTCCGGGATACCGCGTGGGCTACGATGCAAGCCAATGGCGGCGGACTCGACCCGCGCGTCGTCACGAGCCTCGAGCGGGTTCGGGATATGCCCTTCCAGAAGCGCTACATCATCGTCGATGCCGGCGCCGCCAAGCTGTACATGATCGAAGACGGCCGAATCGCCGACACAATGAGGGTGATCGTCGGCAAGTCGGACCCGACCACCCAGACGCCGATGCTCGCCAGCACGATCTATTACGCGACGCTCAATCCGTATTGGCATGTCGGACCGGAGCTCGTGCGCTCGCTGATCGCCCGCAATGTCCTCGACCAAGGCGTGGGCTACCTCAAGCGCCAGGGTTATCAGGTGATGCCGGCCAGCCGGGACGACGATACCGTGCTCGATCCGACCAAGGTCGATTGGCGCGCGGTCGCGGATGGACGGGAAATCGTTCGCGTCCGCCAGCTCCCCGGTCCGGCCAACTCGATGGGTCATCTCAAGTTCGGATTCCCGAACGCCGACGACATTTACCTGCACGACACGCCGGTTAAGGCAGCCTTCAACTCCGACGACCGTAGCCTCAGCCACGGCTGCATCCGGCTGGAGGATGCCGAGCGGCTTGGCCGCTGGTTGCTCGGTCGCGATCCGGAGGCGACTTCCGACGAACCGGAGCAGCACGCGCTCTTGCCGACGCCGGTGCCGATCTTCGTCACCTACCTGACTGCACAGGTGCAGGACGGCCGGCTGGCGTTCGTGGATGATATCTACGGCCGCGATGCCCGACGGCTGGCGCAGATCGCGTCGACCGCGAATTAGGAAACCGTCAGGGGCAGCTTCAGATAGCGGACTCCATTCGGGTCGGCAGGCGGGAGCCTGCCCCCGCGGATGTTCACCTGAATCGCTGGATAGAGCAGCTTCGGCAGCTTGAGCGTCAAATCGCGCGCGGTGCGCATGGCGACGTAATCGTCCTCGCCGACCTCGCCGCCGACGTGCACGTTCCGGTCGACCTGCTCGCCCACCGTCGTTTCCCACGCGAACGCCTCGCGGCCGGGAGCTTTATAGTCATGGCACATGTAGAGCCGGGTCTCGCGCGGCAAGGACAGGATCCGCTGCATCGATCGGAACAGCTGCCGCGCATCGCCTCCCGGAAAATCACACCGCGCTGTGCCATAGTCGGGCATGAACAAGGTATCCCCGACGAACACGGCATCGCCGACACGGTAACTGATGCAAGCAGGCGTGTGCCCCGGGGTCGCGATCACTTCGATTTCGAGCGTGCCGAGCGGCAGCACGTCGCCGTCGTGCAGCAGGCAGTCGAAATCGGCTCCGCCCGGTTTGATGTCAGCTGCTCCGAACTTCGCTCCGAAGACGCTCTGCACCTGCCGGATCCCTGCGCCGACGCAAAGCTTCGCGCCCGTTCGCTCCCGAACATGATTGCCTGCGGACAGGTGATCGGCATGAACGTGCGTCTCGAGAGCCCAGGCGACCTTTAGGCCGCCCGCGTCCGCGTCGGCGAGGAGGCGATCGGCCGCCTCGCTGTCGATCGATCCTGCAACGATGTCGAACCCCAGAACCGGATCGATCACCGCTGCAGCGCCGGTGGCTGGATCGGAGACGAGATAGCTGACGCTGTTGGTCGCCTCGTCGAAATAAGCCTGGATGCGCGGCGCCGTTGCGGCCGTCTCGCCCGACAAGCCGCCCTCCGACGCCTGTAACTGCACCGCTTAGTTGGCGCTCAGCGCAGCGCTCGCGCCGGCTATTCCGCCGTAGAGCGCGGCACGGCCCGCATGGAGCGACGCCAGTTCTTCGTGGCGGCGGCGAACGTCGGGGTCCCTCGCAAGCTCCGCCATTTCGCGGCAGTGCTGCTCACGTTCCAGGTGGTAGATGTGGTGCTCGTAACTCATGTCGGCCCCTGGCTTCTCACAAGCGGCAGCTTGGGGCTGTCCGGGGCGCGATGCCTGCATACTGAAACCCTACGCCCGTAACCGTCACATACCATCGGTTACGGGCGCGAAGCGAATCCATCGGAAATCCGCCGATTTCCAATCTCTCGTAAACGTGGATTACAAGCGCGTCGAAGCTGTGGTTAGACGGACACTTCATCCATCGTCGTGAGCTCCGGCTGAGGAATGCCCGAAGCCTTGTAGCTGGCGGTGAGCTCCTTCTTGCGGCTCGCCAGCTGCTCTCCGAGGCGCTCCAGGTCCAGCTTGCCCTTGCGGGCCTGGCTGAACACGCCGCCAGTTTTCTCCTCTTCCTCGACGTGGTGCTCGATCTCCTCCTGGAGGACCGTCACCTTCGCGTCGAAGAACTCGTCGGCTTGGCCGCTCGCCGCCTCGATCTCCGCGATCAGCAGCTTGGCCGCGTCATGTTCGACATAGCCTTCCTTCAGCAGATCTTCCTCGACCGTGCCTTGGCATGCCGGGTAGAAAATCTCCTCCTCGATCGAAGCGTGGACAGAAAGCTCGAGGCAGATCTGCCTGGCGAGCTTCTCCTTGCGGCCCTCGCCTTTCGCGCTTTCGAATTCCTTGAATAGCTTCTCGACGGTCCGGTGATCTTCCTTGAGCAAGGCAATCGCGTCCTGTGACTTGGTACTGGCCATCGGCACATCCTCCTGTTTGCAAAGCGAAACAAACTGCCATCGTCGGATGTTCCTGAATCGATGCATCAAGAGACTGTGACAGTCCCGATGGTTCTGGGAATCGACTGGAAGGGCATCGGCTATCTCCTCTCGATCTTCGGCGCCCTTCTGCTCGGCGCGATCGCATGGCCGAAGCCTGAAGACCCGGCCTGGCACTTGCCAGCCCTCATCGCCGGAGTGACCATGACGATCGCAGGCTTCGCGGTTCGCTACATGGCGCACATGAGGCAGCGGAAGGAGATCGAAGAGACGAAACGCGAAGCGCGGAACGGCTAGCGCCGGCGCGTTTTCCTGCGTGACGGAGCGTCGGTGGAATCGCCACTGCCGCTTTCGAGCTCGGAGTCCGCCGAAGCGATCTCCTGCGTGTTGGTCCCCGGCTTCGAGTTCAGCTGGAGCCAGTCGCGAAACGGCAGGCGATAGATCATGTCCATCACTTCGAACTCCAGGCCGCCGGGCTGCCATGTGTCGCTGTTCCACAGCGCCACGACGCCGCTCTTCTTGACCGGATCGAACAGTATGAAGGAGCGGTAGCCCTTGATCCCGCCGCGGTGGCCGATGATGTGGTGCCCCGCATAGTCATAGCTTCGCCACCCATAGCCGTACCAGGCGGTGCCGACCCGCTCGAGGAACTTGCGAAGCCGGCCGCGCTCGGTTGGCGTGACCACATAAGGCGCGTGAATGGTGTCGAGCAGCTTGGCGTCGAGCACGTCAGGCATTTCGCCCATCTGCGCCTCCATCCACAGCGCCATGTCCTTGATGTTGCTGTTGACCCCGGCAGCCGCTGGAACCTTGTAATAGGTGTCGACAATCGGTTCCGCCCGGCGGCCGGCGCTATGCGGCCTCGCCCAGCTTCGGTTCGCCTGCAGTCCCGCCATCGAGACGCTGCCGCTGCTCATCCCGATCGGATTGAACAGCATGCGCTTGACGGCCTGCTCGTACGGCATGTGAGTGACGCGGCTGACCATCTCGCTCGAAGCGTCATAGGCGATGTTCTGATAGGACCAGCAGGTGCCCGGCGGGCAGATCGCGTTCAGCTGCGACAGGCTCGCGCGCAGCAAGCTCGGGTCCTGTCCCTCCTCCAGCTTATTGTCGTACGCATTCCGGTACAGGCCCAGCCGGTGCGAGAGGAGGTCGCCGACCGTCGCCCGATATTCATTGCCCGCCGGAAGCTTGAGGTCCGGCGCATAGTTCACGACCGGCGCCTGCAAATCGATCTTGCCCTGCTCCGCGAGCTTCGCGACCATCGTTGCGGCAACGCCCTTGGAGGTTGACGCCCAACGGAAGACGGTCTCCGGCGTCACGGCCTCGCCCGAGCCGGCGAGGGTTTCGCCGTAACCCTTGAGGAAGGTGATGCGGCCGTTCTCGACCACGCCGACGGCCATGCCGACCATGGCCGGCTTGGTCATCAGCTGGCGGATTCGGCTGTCGAGCAACGGATAATCCACGTCGCGCCGCGATTCAGTGGACAAGGACGCAAGCTTGAAATGCGCCTTTGCAAGGCGCTCCGCAGCTTGATCCGTGGTGGAATGCGGGCGCATCGCCAGAAGCGCGCCGCCCATCAGCAAAATGCCCGCGCCGACGGCGATCTTGTTGCTAGTTTTCAACTTATTGCCACTCCCCACCCCGCATCGGTGTGACTTGCGGCGCCCATGCGCTCAACGGATGCGTGAACGTGGTTGCGGCAAAGCGACAGGGTGGCGGGATGAACGGCATTCTGGCGTTCAACGCACTGCTCGCTTAAAGGCGCCCACATGCGATTTCTTTCGACCCTGTTTTGGGTCCTGCTGGCCGTCATCGTGGTCTTGTTCGCCAGCCGGAATTGGAATGACGTCACCTTGAACCTGTGGGGTGACATCCAGGCCGACGTGAAGATACCGATTCTGCTGCTGATCGTGTTCCTGGTCGGTTTCCTGCCGCCGTGGCTGATCATGCGGGCAAGGCTCTGGTCGCACCGGCGACGCCTCGAGGCGATTGAGCGTCAGCAGGTCACTGCGCCGGCCCCGGTCGTCGAAGAGGAAAGCCCGGTCATATGAATCCGATCTTCGTTGCGATCGACACGCCGGATCTCGACCGGGCGCTCGGCATCGCCGAAACGGTTCGCGGCGAAGCGGGCGGCGTGAAGCTCGGGCTGGAGTTCTTCTCGGCGCAAGGTCCGCAGGGTTTCCGCCGGATTGCCCAAGTCGGCCTGCCGGTCTTCCTCGACGTCAAGCTCCACGACATTCCGAACACCGTGGCCAAGGCCGTCGAAGCGCTCGCTCCGCTGCGGCCGGCGATCCTCACGGTGCACGCGGCCGGTGGCCGGGAGATGCTTTCGGTGGCGAAGGCGGCGGCGCCGGCCGGCACGAAGGTCGTCGCCGTCACCTTGCTCACCAGCCTCGACGAGAGCGACCTGCACGACATCGGCGTCCACGGCTCTCCCGCCGACCAGGTCGCGCGCCTGGCCTGGGTGGCGCGGGACTCCGGGGTCGACGGCATCGTCTGCTCGGGCGCGGAAGTCGCTGCCGCCAAGGAAGCATGGCCCGAAGCGTTTTGCGTGGTTCCGGGCGTGCGCTCCGCCGGGGCCGACGTCGCCGACCAGAAGCGTGTCGTCACCCCGCGGCGGGCATTGGACGATGGCGCATCCATTCTGGTCATCGGGCGGCCGATCACGGGTGCGGCCGATCCGGCGCAGGCGATCCGCGAGATCGTCGGAAGCTTGAAGAAAGAGACCATCGAATGAGTTGGCTAAGCCGCGTCCGCAGCGGAATCCCTTTCCTGCCCAAGCGCCAGACGGCCGAGAACCTGTGGCACAAGTGCACACGCTGCGGGACAATGGTGTTCGTCAAGGAATGGGAAGAGAATTACAGCGTCTGTCCGCGCTGCGACTTCCACGACCGGATCGGCCCGGCGAAGCGCTTCGAGCAGCTGTTCGACGCCGCCGAATATGAGCTTCTGCCCGCGCCCGAAGTCCGAGAGGACCCGCTCCGCTTCCGGGACACCAAGCGCTACACCGACCGGCTGAAGACCGCTCGCACGGCCAACGGAGAGCGCGACGCGCTGGTGAACGCTCGCGGCAAGCTGGACGGTTGCGGTGTGATCATCGGCGTCCAGGATTTCGCTTTCATGGGCGGGTCGATGGGGATTGCGGTCGGTGCCGCGTTCCTCGCGGGCGTCCGCGCGGCGATCGAGGACCATTCGCCATACATCCTCTTCACGGCCGCGGGCGGCGCACGCATGCAGGAGGGCATCCTCTCCCTGATGCAGATGCCGCGAACGACGGTGGCATTGGCCGAGCTCAAGGAAGCCGGCCTTCCCTACATCGTCGTGCTGACGGATCCTACGACCGGCGGAGTGACGGCTTCGTACGCGATGCTGGGCGATGTCCAGCTCGCGGAGCCGGGGGCGCTGATCGGATTCGCCGGCCAGCGGGTCATCGAGCAAACCATCCGCGAGAAATTGCCCGAAGGATTCCAGCGCGCCGAATATCTGCTCGAGCACGGAATGATCGACATGGTCGTCCCGCGCAGCCAGCTGAAGGACAAGCTCGCGCTTCTCGTGTCTTATCTGGCGCCGGAGGCAAAGGAGGCGGCCTGATGGCCGACTTTGCACGTTCCACCCATCCGGACGTTCAGGCGCAGCTCGATCGGCTGTCGAAGCTCTCGCCCGCCGGAGACCGGCTCGGACTGGAACGGATCTCCGAGCTGCTCGAGCGGCTGGATCGTCCGCAGGACAAGCTCCCGCCCGTCTTCCACGTTGCCGGGACCAACGGCAAAGGCTCGACCGTGGCCTTTCTTCGAGCCGCGCTCGAGGCTTCCGGCCATGAAATCCACGCTTTCACCAGCCCGCACCTGGTTCGCTTCAACGAACGGATCCGGGTCGCCGGCCACCTGATCGACGATGATGAGCTTGCCGGGCTTCTGACCGACGTGCTCGACGCAAGTGCCGGCATCGAGCCGAGCTTCTTCGAAGTGGCGACGGCTGCCGCCTTGCTGGCCTTCGCGCGTACGCCCGCGGACGCCTGCATCCTCGAAGTGGGCCTCGGCGGACGGCTGGATGCGACCAATGTCGTCGAACGACCGCTCGTCACGGCGATCGCCAACCTCGCGCTCGATCATCAGCAGTTCCTCGGCCACGGCCTCACGGACATCGCCGCCGAAAAAGCCGGCATCGCCAAGCGAGACGTGCCGCTGATCACGCAGCTCTACCCGCCGGCGGTCGCCAGCCGGATCAGCGAGATTGCTCACGACCAGGGGGCACTCTGGCTGCCGCGCGGCGCCCCATGGGATGCGATCGTCCGCCAGAGCAAGCTGCGCTACCTCGACGAGCAAGGAACGCTGGACCTGCCCGTCCCGCGCCTCCGGGGCCGTCACCAGTCAATGAATGCGGGGCTTGCGGTCGCCATGCTCCGCCACCAGCAGAAGCTGCGCGTGCCATCCTCGGCGCTGAACGCCGCCATGGGCTGGGCCGATTGGCCGGCAAGGCTCCAACGCCTAGCTCCCGGGCCACTGGTCGGAAGTCGCGAGGTGTGGCTCGACGGCGGCCACAATCCGTCCGCCGCACGGCAGATCGCCGCCTATGCCAAGCATCATTTCGACGGCGGCAAGCCGCTGCACATGATTTTCGCCAGCCTCGCGAGCAAAGATCCGCCGGGAATGCTGGAGCCGTTCAAGGACGTGGTCGCGCGAGTGCACACGGTCGCCATCCCGGACCACGCCAGCTTCGCGCCCGGCGATCTCAGCGAAATCGCCCAGGATCTTGGCTTTCCAGCCGAAGCGCACGACAGGGTCGAGGACGCGCTCAGGGCGATACCGCTGGACGAGCGCGTTCTCATCTTCGGTTCGCTGTATCTCGCCGGCCAGGTCCTCGCCGCGAACGACCAGGTACCTGACTAGGCTTTGGCCGGTTGGTCCACCTTGGGCGCAGTGCCCTGATCCCCGCGGCGGCCCTCGGCCGCGACCCGCATCCACTCGAGAATTACGAACAGCACGGCGAAGGCGCCGGCGGCCGCCGTCCAGCGGAACACGGTCGCGTAGCCATAGGTGTCGAACGCCTCGCCTGCGATCCCTCGGCCGAGCGAGCCGATGAGGAAGGTCAGCGAAGACAGCAACGCATACTGCACCGCCGTGAACCGCTTGCTGACAATTCCGGAAAGGTAAGCGACGAACGCCGCGCCGGCGATGCCGGTCGAGATATTCTCCATCGAAATGGCGAGCAGAAGCCGCACCATCCGCTCGTCGAAACCGAAGAGCCCGAACAGCTGGGTCAGGCCGATCGTGCCCGCGACCGCATCGAGCCTCGGTCCGCCTTCCGCAAGATCGGCGTAAACGAAATTGCCGAACACCGGCAGGATCGCGCCGATGAGCACCGTCGGCAGGCGTCCGATCCGAGCGAACAGATAACCGCCCAGCGCAATGCCGATCATGGTCATGAAGATGCCGAACACCTTGGAGGCGAATGCCACCTCGTCTTTCGAATAATGGAGGAAATCGAGGTAGAACGGGAAAGCGAAGCTCGACCAGATGTTGTAGCAAAGCGTGTAGGTCAGGATCAGGCCAAGCACGATCAGCACGCCCCAGCCGAGCCGGGCAGACAGCTCACCGAGCGGCGCCACGAGCGCGACGTAGAGATGGTTGAGTGCGTTCCGGCCCGGCGTATGGCGATGGTCGGGCCGATCGAGCACGTAGCGCTTGCGTGCGCGCATCCAGTTGATCAGCGACGACACGATCAGCGGCACGATGACGGTCGCGAAGATGATCCATGGACCGTAGAGCTTTGTGAAATCGGCAACCGATGGCTGCTTCTCGCCGGGCGCGGTGGTCAGCATCGAGATCATGAAATGGCCGATCGTGTAGATCGCCCAGGTCCAGCTGACGCCGACGACCGCCAGCGCGATCGCTCGGGCCTTGGGTTCGAGTGCGCCTGGCTCCTCCAGTTCCTTGTGAAGCACGTCCGCGTCGGGCCGGGGCGTGTCGGGCGCCTGAAGCGCGATCACGACCATGATGCCAATGAGCCCGCCCATGAGCAGGTAGACCAGCGACCAGCTCATGCGAGCCGCCATCACCAGCGCCAGCGCGCCTCCGACGATGGAGGCGATGCGATAGCCGAACTGATAGATGGCGGAGAGCAACTCGACCGGAGTCTGCTCGTCGGCAACGTCGATGCGCCAAGCGTCAACGGCTACGTCCTGCGTTGCCGACGCCAGCGCGGCGATTACCGCGAAGATGGCGAAGGTGCCGATGTTTGTCGCCGGATTCGTGGCCGCGAGGCCTGCGAAGGCGGCGATCATCACCGCCTGGCAAAGCACGATCCAGCTCTTGCGGCGGCCGATGGCCTCGAGCACCGGAAGCGGCAGCCGATCGACGACCGGCGACCAGAGGAACTTGAAGCTGTACGAGAGGCCGATCCACGACAGCACGCCGATGGTGGCGAGATTGATCTTCGCTTCGCCGAGCCAGGCGTTCAGAGTGCCGATCAGCAGCGCGTAGGGCAGGCCCGACGAAAAGCCGAACGCCAGCATCGTCGACGACTTGCGCGTCGACAGCGCTGCCCTGAGCAGTTTCCACCCTTTCGGACGCTTAGCTGCCACCGTTCCCCTCCCAGGCTGCCTGAACCAAGCTTTAGCCTGCTTTCATGGCGTGCCTAGCCCCGCGATGAACGAGTGGTCGGCTACTCCTGCTCGTTCACCGTGATGAACAGCTGGAGGTTCTTCGGAGCCTTTACGGATTCCCCCTGCAGGTGCCGGTCGACGCATTCGATCGCCTTGCACAGCTGGCGCTCGGTATACGGCTTCATCAAACAGCCGACTGCCACATTCGCGGCATTCGGATAGGCGTGGCCAGTGGCGAACAAGGTCGGAATGCCCTTCCCCTTGGCTGCGTGCGCAAGGTCGATGCCGTTCTGCTGGCTGCGCAGCCGGACATCGCTGAGGATCAGGTCGACAGCCTCGCGCTCGATGACCTCCAGTGCTTCGTCGAAATCATCGACGGTCGCGACGATCTCATAGCCCGCGTCGCCGAGCATATTTTCATTCTCGAATGCGGTCAGCGGTTCGTCCTCGACGATGAGGATCCGCTTGACGACCTGCTTACGCTTCCCGAACAGCATCGATACTCCGACCTATGACTTCGCCTCCGAAACAACCGAAGCAACGAACGAAGCGCCAACCGTTTCCGCAGCGTCCACGCACGCCGAGCGCTGTGCCCGCGGCGCCACGCGACGGCGGTCCCCAACGCATCGCCAAGCTTCTGGCGCGCGCCGGAATCGCCTCCCGCCGCGAAATCGAGCGGATGATCGCCGAAGGGCGCATCGCACTCAATGGCGAAAAGATCACGACGCCCGCCACTTTGCTGGTCGATGTCACCGGATTGACGGTCGACGGAAGGCCGGTGCGTCCGGCCAAGGCGACGCGCCTTTACCGCTTCTACAAACCGCCGGCGACGTTGACCGCCGCACATGATCCGAAGGGCCGCGCAACAATCTACGACCGACTTCCGAAGGGCTTGCCGCGGCTCGTGCCGGTCGGCCGGCTCGACTTCATGACGGAAGGCCTGCTGCTGCTCACCAACGACGGCGAGCTCAAACGCCAGCTGGAGCTTCCGCGGAGTGGAGTCGTCCGCACCTACCGCGCCCGCGCATTCGGCGATGTCACCCAGGCTCAGCTCGAGGACCTCGCCGACGGCGTCACCATCGAGGGCATTCACTACGGCTCGATCAATGCCAATCTCGAGCGGCGCACGGGCCGCAACTGCTGGATCGAAATGAGCCTCACCGAAGGCAAGAACCGCGAGGTCCGCCGCGTCCTCGCGCATCTCGGCATGCAGGTGTCGCGATTGATCCGCACGGCTTACGGACCGTTCACGCTCGAGGGAATGGCGCCCGGCGACGTCGACGAGATCGATGCAGCCGAGCTCGAACCGTTCCGCAAATCTCTCGCGTGAGGATCATCGCCGGCAAGTGGCGCGGGCGCACGATCGATGCTCCCGCCGGACAGGCCACCCGGCCGACTGCGGACCGCGTGCGCGAGACTCTGTTCTCGATGCTTGCAAGCCGGCTCGGCTCTTTCGAGAATCTGCGCGTCGCCGACCTCTTCGCAGGCAGCGGTGCGCTAGGATTCGAAGCGCTTTCGCGCGGAGCGGCGACTGCAATCTTCGTGGAGAATGACGCGAAAGCCGCCGCGGTCATCCGCCGCAACGCCGAAAAGCTCGGCGCTTCGGCGAAAGTCGTCGGCAGCTCCGCGCTGGCGCTTCCGCGATGCGAACCGTTCGACCTGGTCTTTGCCGACCCGCCTTATGCACGAGGTGCAGGCAGCGCGGCCGTGAAGGCAGCCGAAGCTGCGGGCTGGCTGGCGCCGGGCAGCTGGATGAGCGTCGAGACCAGCCACGCCGATGAGCTCGATCCCGGCAAGCTCGTCATCGAAACGGTGCGCGATGTCGGCCGCGCCCGGCTTACGCTGCTGCGGAAGCTTTACCCGCCTTCCTGATCTCGTCCATTTCGGTGCTGAGGCGCCGTCCGACGGCCGCAGCCGCTGCCTTGCCGGCGGCTTTCACCGCATTGCCGGCGCGCTTGCCGCGGGTGCTTCCGCTGGTGAAGCCCTTTTCCGCCAGCGCAGCGAGCGCCGCCGTGGCGGCGACCGCGACGAGCTCCGCGACCAGCGGGCTCTGCAGCAGCTTGATGATGGCCTCGCTGGCGTCGAATTTTTCTCCCGAGCCCGAGCGCCCGCCTCCGCTGGACGAAACGCGCGCAACCGCCGTGCTTCGCTTGGCCCCGCTGGACCCCCTCGATCCGCCGCTCTTGCTTCCTTTGCTCGTCGCCTTCTTCGCCATTTTCATTGCTCCTCGTGATCAAAGCTTGCAGGCTTAACTCACGCGACGCCTTGCCGTTTCCGGGACTGCTCATGTGGCGCGGCAACAGCAGGGTCAACTGCCTTGCTGTATTGACACTATAATACACCGCGGCTATTCTGGCCCGAAACAGGAGGAATGCCGAATGTACAGCGAGCAAGAGCTTGACGATGCCGTTGCCGCGGGCGTGATCAGCGCCAAGGATGCGGACGCACTGCGCGCGCATATCGAAGGCGAGCGCTCCACCGCCATCCCGGACGAAGAGCAATTCCGGCTCATCACCGGATTCAACGACATCTTCGTCTCGATCGCGGCGGCGATCCTGCTCTTCGCAGTCGGCTGGATCGGCCAGAGCATCGGCCAGGCCACGGGGTTGTACGTCGGAGACGATGGCGAAGTCGGGCCCAGCTTTCTCGCCCCGCTCGCAATCGCGGGCGTCTCTTGGGCGCTTGCCCTGTTCTTCACTGCACGCCGCCGAATGGCGCTTCCCTCGATCCTCCTGCTTCTTGCGTTCGTCGGCGCAGTCCTGACAACCTCGGGCTTCCTGCTTGTGGAAATCATCGGCCCCGATCGCTTCAACGATCAGAACCAGGTCCTCGCCGCCACCGTCGGCGGCGTCAGCGCAGCGATCGCTGGCCTGGCTGCCTGGCTGCACTGGCGCCGTTTCCAGGTGCCGATCACGGTCGCTGCCGGAGCGGCCGCGGTCGCCGGCCTGTTCCTCGCGATCGTGGTCGCGATCGTGCAGCCGGCCAACGCAGAAGCCGCGAGGAACCTGATCCTCGGCTTCGTCCTCCTGCTCGGAATCGGTGTGTTCCTGTTCGCCATGTGGTGGGACTCTTCGGATCGCGCCCGCGTCACCCGCCGCTCGGACGTCGCCTTCTGGCTTCACCTGCTCGCCGCGCCGATGATTGCTCACCCGATCTTCACTCTCATGGGCCTGAACAATGGCGCGGTCAGCACGGGCGAGGCGCTCGTGGTCGTCGGCCTCTACGTGCTGTTCGGGGTGACGGCACTGGCGATCGATCGCCGCGCCTTGCTCGTCTCTGCGCTGGCCTACGTGCTCTACGCGCTGACCGAGCTGTTCAAGCAGTTCGGCGCAGTCGAGCTCAACGTCGCCCTGACGGCGCTCGTCATCGGTTCGGCGCTGCTGCTGCTCTCGGCTTACTGGCACCAGGCCCGGCGGCTCGTCGTCAGCCGCCTGCCGTCAAACCTGCAGGAGCGCCTGCCGAACCTCGACCGTCCGGCGGTGGCTACCCAACCAGCCGCATAAGCCGCCGCTCGAGCGGGGCTAGCACAGGCGCAAGCTCATGGCCCCGCTTGAGCACGACGCCGTGCTCGCTGACCAAGGCAAACGCCCCCTGCTTCGACCGAAGCGCGGGGCGTTTCTCTATCCGGATTTCCGGATGCTCGGAATGGCGGCGGTAAGCGGCGAAGACCGCGACGTCGGGATCGATGCGCAGCGCGTAATCGCGCCAATGTCCGGCAGCGACCATCCGGCCGTAGAGATCGAGGATCCGCGTCAGCTCCCTGCGATCGAAACTCGCGATTGGGCGCCGGTCCCATACACTCGGGAACGGCGCAACGACGCTCAAGCGGACTTCACCTTCGGCTGCGGCTGACGAGCGGTCTTGAGCACCGCCACCTCCTTCCGCAGCTCTTCGATTTCCTTTTCAAGCTCCGCCATGCGCGCACGGACCGGATCGAGATCTTCGCCGCACGGAGTGCCATAGGGCATGAAGCCCGGGCTATAGTGGACGACGTCCACCGGCACCGGCTTGGCTGGAATGCCGACCACGGTCTGGCCCGGCGCGACGTTCCTCGTGACCACCGAATTGGCGCCGATCTTCGCGCCCTCTCCCACCTCGATGGGGCCGAGCACCTGCGCCCCCGAGCCGATCACGACGCCGTTCCGAAGCGTCGGGTGGCGCTTGCCCCCCTCGCCCGTCGTCGGGTTCGTGCCGCCAAGGGTCACATGCTGGTAGATGGTGACGTCGTCGCCGATCTCGGCGCTCTCGCCGATCACGCTGAAGCCGTGGTCGAGGAAGAAGCGCCGGCCGATCTTCGCCCCGGGATGGATGTCGATGCCGGTCAGGAAGCGCGAGAAATGGTTCACCAACCGCGCGACGAACGTGAGCTGCCCTTCCCACAGCCAGTGCGCGATGCGGTGCAGCCCGAGCGCCAGGACGCCCGGATAGAAGAGAACGTCCCACCGCGATCGAGCGGCCGGATCGCGGGATTTCACGGAGTCGAGATAGGCGGTCAGCCGGGACTGCAAGCTCTTCAACCTCTTGCCGTTGCGGACATCAATCTAAGTGCGAACTGCCGCAAATTCCAGCCGAGCCGAAACCTCGCCTCTTATCCATATCTTGCCGAAGCTCCCGGCGACAGGCACATCGCGCCGCAAAACAGGGGTAGACGCAGCTTTTCCATGCATTCCGATCGTCTGAGCTAGTGAGCGCGGCCTTCTTCTCCGCCTATAATCCGCTTTACTCGCTCGCCGGCTTCGTCGTCGGCGCACTCGTGGGGATGACCGGCGTCGGCGGCGGATCGCTCATGACGCCGATCCTGGTGCTCCTGTTCAATTTCCATCCCGCAACCGCGGTCGGCACGGACCTGCTCTACGCATCCGTGACCAAGACGGTCGGCACGGCGGTCCACGGCAAGCGGCAGACCGTCGACTGGCATATCGTTGCCGGTCTCGCGCTCGGCAGCGTGCCGGCGTCGATCGTGACATTATTCGCGATGTCGCGGCTGGGCGCTGCGGAGCATCAGGACTTTCTTCTCAATGTCTTGCTTGGCGGCGCCCTGTTCCTCACCGCCTTTGCAGTCTTTTTCAGGCCCTGGATCCTGCGAATGGCAGGGCCTCACTTCAGCGGTCTTCCCGAAGCCCGAATCTCGCACTGGACCATTCTTCTTGGCGCGATCCTCGGGGTGCTGGTGTCGGTAACCTCGGTCGGCGCGGGGGCGCTCGGCACCACTGCGCTTCTGATCCTTTATCCGAGGCTTCCGGTCTCCCGCATTGCCGGCAGCGACATCGCCCATGCCGTTCCGCTGACGCTGATCGCCGGAATCGGTCACTGGCTGTTGGGCAGCGTCGATTTCGGGCTGATGCTGGCGCTGCTTGCCGGCTCGATCCCCGGAATCATCGTCGGAAGCCTGCTCAGCAGCCGCTCGTCCGACGCCGTTCTGCGGCCCGTGCTCGCGATTACGCTGCTGGTGGTTTCGGTCCGGCTTCTGTCGAGTTGATTCGTGACCCGCGGGGGGAATATCGGTCGTGAAAGCGCTTGGAGGACGGTGTGCCGCACCTGTTAGCTGAACCCGAAGCGCTCCTCTTGTTCATCCTCGTCGGCTTCGCCGCGCAGCTCGTCGATGGCGCGCTTGGAATGGCGTACGGTCAAATCTCGAGCACGTTGCTTGTGAGCCTGGGCGTACCACCGGCCGCAGCATCAGCCGGAGTCCATACCGCCGAGACATTCACGACCGGGGTTTCCGGCCTCAGTCACGCGGTCCATCGCAATATCGACTGGAAGCTTTTCGGCCGCCTGGTCATCCCCGGAGTCATCGGCGGAATCCTGGGAGCCTATGTGCTGACGGAGATCGACGCGACCATCGCGAAGCCGTTCGTGCTCGCCTACCTCACCGCGCTGGGGCTTTATCTCTTCTACAGAGGCATCATGCATCGCCATACCGAGAGGCAGCCGCGGATCGTATCGCCGCTTGGACTGGTGGGCGGCTTCCTCGACGCTGCCGGAGGCGGCGGATGGGGCGGAATCGTCACGTCGAACCTGCTCGTCCAGGGCAGCAATCCGCGCAAGACGATCGGAACGGTGAACACCGCCGAGTTCTTCCTCACGACGACGATCTCGGCCACCTTCCTTGTCACCCTTGGCTGGGAAGCGTTCACGATCGCGACCGCCGGACTGTTGATCGGCGGAGTAGCTGCCGCACCGTTCGGCGCCCGAATCGCAAAGCGGGTCAACCCCGACCGCCTGCTCACGTTCGTGGGCGCCTTGCTGACGCTCGTCAGCTTCTATGGATTGTACCGCGCGCTGAACGCCTAAAGCGTCGCGTGAACCGTCGCGATCGCCTTCATCACGGCGGCTATCCGCACCACCGACTGGATGGCGTCGGGCTTGACGCCATGCTCAAGCAGCACGCGCTCATGGCTGTCGATGCACATTCCGCAGCCGTTCATTGCCGACACCGCGAGGCTCATCAGCTCGAACTCTTCCTTTGCGATTCCGTGCGAACCGATGAAGTTCATCCTGAGCCGTGCCGGGAGCTTGCCGTACTCGGGGTTCGAGGTGAGGTGGACGAAACGATAGTAGACATTGTTCATCGCCATGAGCGCCGCGGCGCCGCGCGCGGCATTGGCCACCGGTTCCAACAGCTTGCCTGAGACCTCGGCTTCGGCGGCCTCGACCAGCGGCCTGTAACCCGACCCGTGCGCGCACGAGAGCAGAAGCGCCAGCTTGCGCTCCTCGCCCATCAGCTGGTCGCTGAGGATCGAGCCGAGGTTGAGGCGGATGTCCTTCGCATAATCGGGAAGGCTCTCGGCGAACTGCTTGAGAGACATGGTTGCTCCTGAAACTGGCAAAGAAAGAGGGGCGGGCCTGGGGAAGTAGCGCCCGCCCCTCAAAACGGTCAGCTAGTCGCCGACCGTGAAACCTCGCGGAGGGGAGATGCGAGGGTAACTATAAGGTGGTTACGCCGCCTGCGGCTTCAAGACCTCTTCGCCCGGAGTCCAGTTGCACGGGCAAAGTTCATCCGTCTGGAGAGCGTCGAGCACGCGCAGAGTCTCTGCCGGGTTGCGGCCGACATTGAGCCCATTGACGGTGACATGCTGGATGACGTTGTCGGGATCGATGATGAAGGTCGCGCGGAAGGCGACGCCCTCTTCGCGGTCGACGATGCCGAGCGCGTCCGCCAGCTCCTTCTTGTTGTCGGCGATCCACGGAAAATCCGCGCCTGCGAGCTGCTCGTCCGAGCGGCGCCACGCGAAGTGCACGTGCGCGGTGTCGGTCGATGCACCGATCAGCACCGCGTCGCGATCCTCCAAGTCCGCCTTCAGATCGCCATAGCCGACGATCTCGGTCGGGCAGACGAAGGTGAAGTCCTTCGGCCAGTAGAAGAGCACCTTCCACTTGCCGTTGGTCTGGCCGAGATCGATCGTCTCGCCCGCCGGCAGAGCGGACGTGCCCTGCTGCACGGGAAGCTTGAGGGAAGGAAGCTTGTCACCAACGGTCAGCATTCAGAACTCCTTTTTGTTGCACCGCACAATTTCAATACCGACCATCTATGTGGCTGGCTTCAATCGTTCAAGTCCATTATAGCGGCAGAACTGATTGGAATTTTCGATTACCATGACCGTCCATCTGCCGACCATCAAACAGCTGCAGTATCTCGTTGCGCTTCGGCAGCACGGTCACTTCGGCAAGGCCGCGGAAGCCTGTTTCGTCACCCAGTCCACGCTCTCCGCCGGGCTCCGCGAGCTCGAGACTTTGCTCAACAGCACATTGGTCGAACGGACCCGCCGGGTGGTTCGCTTCACGGCGCTCGGAGAGAAGATCGCCGACAAGGCGATCCGCGTCCTTCGCGAGACCGAAGAGCTCGCCGAAATGGCGCGCGCCGAAGGCCAGCCGCTTCACGGCGAGCTGCGCATGGGAGTCATCCCGACGATCGCGCCGTTCCTCCTCCCCGCGATGCTTCCGCGCCTCCGCTTGGAATGGCCGAGCCTGAAACTCTACCTGCGCGAGGAAACCAGCCAGGCGGCCTGCGAAGCGCTGCACCGCGGACAGCTCGACTGCGTGCTCCTGGCCCTGCCCTATGCCTGCGGCGAGATCGATTCCGCGCCGTTGTTCAACGACCCTCTCTTCGTGGCCTTCCCTCGCGGGGAGGCGCCCCGCGGTCAGGACGTCGACGTCTCGGCGATCGACGAGAACCGCATGCTCCTGCTCGAAGACGGGCACTGCCTGAAGGATCATGCCCTCGCCGCCTGCAACCGGCCGGACCTGCGCGCCCATGCCGCGATGATGGGAACGTCGCTGCACACGCTCGTGCAGATGGTCGACAACGGCCTCGGGGTGACATTCATCCCCTCCATGGCGATCGAGGCCGGCATCCTCGAAGGGACGCAAGTCGATGCGAAACCCCTGCGCTCCGATCACGGCTACCGGCGGATCGCGCTCATCTGGCGCCGGTCGAGCCCGCGCGAAAGCGAGTTCCAGCTTCTCGCCGCCACGCTGCGTCAGATCATGCTTGAGCTTAGTCCCGCGCTCGAGACGATCGCTTCCGGTTCCCGGAAGCCGACGGCCGAGCTCGTTTGAAGGGCACTTCGGACACGCCGCGACGCCGGGGAGGGGAGGGATGGCGTCGCGGCGGCCGAAGAGTACGCTTTACTTGGCCATCGCGGGTTCGCGCGCGCTGGCCGATGACCGTGCGGCCTGGCGGGACAGGTCGAAACGGTCGTTATTCATGACCCTGGTCCATGCGGCCACGAAGTCCCGCACGAACTTCTCTTCATTGCCTTTCTCGGCATAGACCTCGGCGGTTGCGCGCAGCTGGCTGTTCGATCCGAAGATCAAGTCAGTCCGGGTCGCGCGCCACTTCTCCCGCCTGGCGCCGCGGTCGTAGCCGATGAACTCCTCGTCGCCGCTCTCGTCGATGACCTCCCAGAAGGTGTCGTTGTCGAGCAGGTTGACGAAAAAGTCGTTGGTCAGCTGACCCTTGCGCGTCGTGAACACGCCCTCGGGACGGTCCTTGTAGTTGGCGCCGAGCACGCGCAGGCCGCCGAGCAGAACCGTCATCTCCGGCGCCGACAGCCCGAGCAGCTGGGCGCGATCGATCAACAATTCCTCGGTGCGCACCGAATGCTTGGTCTTCAGGTAATTGCGGAACCCGTCCGCTACCGGCTCCATCACGTCGAAGCTCTCGACGTCGGTCCACTCCTGCGTGGCGTCGCCACGCCCGCCGGTGAACGGCACTTCGATATTCAAGCCGGCGTCCCTCGCAGCCTTCTCGACCGCCGCGGTGCCGGCAAGGACGATGGCGTCGGCCATGGATAGGCCACCCCGCAGCTCATCGATCTTCGCGAGCACTCGGGACAATTCCTCCGGCTCGTTGACCGCCCAGTCCTTCTGCGGCGCAAGTCGAATCCGAGCGCCGTTGGCGCCGCCGCGGAAGTCCGACTTGCGGAAGGTCGACGCCGAAGCCCAGGCCGTTTTCACAAGCTGCCCAATGCTGAATCCCGCGCCGAGGATCTTGTCCTTGAACGCAGCAATATCTCCGCTCGAAGGCGCCGAACCCGTGGGCACCGGATCCTGCCAGATTAAATCCTCTGCCGGGACTTCGGGACCGAGGTACCGCGCCTTCGGACCCATGTCGCGATGGGTCAGCTTGAACCATGCGCGGGCGAAGGCGTCCTTGAAGGCCTCGTGATCGTTGCGGAACTTCTCCGAGATCTTGCGGAACTCGGGGTCCATCTTCAGCGCCATGTCGGCGGTGGTCATCATCGTCGGCACGCGCTTCGATGGATCGTGCGCGGCCGGAGCCATGTCTTCCGGCTTCTGGTCGATCGGCTGCCACTGCTGCGCGCCGGCGGGCGAACGCACGAGCTCGTATTCGTAATCGAGCAGCAGCCGGAAGTAATTCTCCGACCATTGTGTCGGCGTGTTCACCCAGGACCCTTCGATGCCGCTGGTGATCGTATGCTCGCCGAAGCCGCTTTCGTGAGCGCTCGCCCAGCCGAGACCCTGGAGAGTGATGTCGGCGCCTTCCGGAGCGGCATCCACGAGGCTGGGATCGCCCGCGCCGTGAGCCTTGCCGAAGGTATGACCGCCGGCGGTCAGCGCGACCGTCTCCTCATGGTTCATCGCCATGCGCTCGAAGGTGATCTTGATGTCGCGCGCGGACTGCAGCGGATCGGGTACGCCGCCCGGACCTTCGGGATTGACGTAGATGAGACCCATCTGGATCGCGGCAAGCGGATGCTCGAGCTCCAACTCGCGTTCGGGCTGAATGCGGGTTTCGCTCGCCTCGACCCACTTCTCCTCCGCTCCCCAATAGACGTCCCGCTCGGGCTCGTAGATGTCTTCGCGCCCGCCTCCGAAGCCGAAGATGGGCCCGCCCATGGATTCGATGGCCACGTTGCCGGCGAGGATGAACAGATCTGCCCAGCTGATGTGCTTGCCGTACTTGCGCTTGATCGGCCAGAGCAGCCGCCGCGCCTTGTCGAGATTGCCGTTGTCCGGCCAGCTGTTGAGCGGCGCGAAGCGCTGGTTGCCCGAGTTTGCGCCGCCACGCCCGTCGCCGGTGCGGTAGGTGCCCGCCGCGTGCCACGCCATGCGGATCATGAAGGGACCGTAATGCCCGTAATCCGCCGGCCACCACGGCTGGCTGTCGGTCATCAATGCCGTCAGGTCGCGCTTGAGCGCCTGGTAATCGAGCTTCTTGAACGCCTCCGCATAGTTGAAATCGTCACCCATCGGGTCGGGCGAGACCCCACCCTGATGCAGAATTTCGATCGGCAGCGCGTCGGGCCACCAGTCGCGGTTGGTACGGCCCAGCAGCGAGCGCACGGTCGTCGGCCGATCCACCGGGCAGCCCATCGATTCGCCAGTCTTCGCGTCCACGCACACCTCTCCTCTTGTGTCGGTGAGGCGACGCTAGGCTTCGGGGAGCGCCGGTAGAAACGATTAAAGTTGGTCAGTCAGACGCACAAAATCGATTAGCGGCTGGCGCTTCAGTCCATGTGCCTGATGCCGATGCGTAAATAGTCGTAGCCGGTGACCAGGGTCAGCGCCGCCGCCACCCACAGCGAAATGATCCCGGCCTCATGCACCCACGGCATGTCCGGCAGCGCGCCGCCCAGGATGAGAGCGCCGAGGGCCACCAGCTGCAGCGTGGTCTTCCATTTCGCGAGACGGCTGACCGGCACGGACACGTTGAGCGGCGCGAGATATTCCCGGAGGCCCGACACGATGATCTCGCGTAGCAGTATGACCAGCGCCGGAATGATATTCAGCCCGTCGATCTCCGGAACCGGGTTCGCCTTGCGGCTCGAGATCAGCATCATCAGCACCGCCGCGACCATGATCTTGTCCGCGATCGGGTCGAGGAACTGTCCCAGCCGCGAAATCCGTCCCTGGGCCCTGGCGAGATAGCCGTCGAAATAATCGGTGATCCCGACGATGCAGTAGAGAACGAAGGTGATCGCATAATCGATCGGCAGCGGCCGCCACAGCAGGAACACGAGGATCGGCACCGCGAGGATGCGCGAAAGCGTCAGCAGGTTCGGCAGCGTCAGCATGGTTCGGGACAAAGTCGTTATAGAGTTTGGACGCAGCCGCAAAGCTGGCTATGCCTTCCGCCACTTAAGATGACGACCCGCGCAGCTTACGCTTGATCCAGAACGTCACTCACCTGCTGCGCGCGCGGCGCTTCCTGCCGCTATTCACGACGCAGTTCCTCGGAGCGTTCAACGACAGCCTGTTCAAGCAGGCGGTGGTGCTGTTCGTCACCTACCAGCTCTATTCGAACGCCGCGAAGGAGTTCCAGTTCAGCGCGATCGCGCAGGGACTGTTCATCCTGCCGTTCTTCCTCTTCTCGGCGCTCGCCGGTCAGCTCGCCGACGATCATGACAAGGCGCGGCTGATCCGGATCATCAAGCTCGCCGAGATCGGGATCATGATCCTCGGCGGTGCCGGCATCATGCTGGCCAACATCCCGCTGATGCTCGCCGCGGTGTGCGCGATGGGGGTTCATTCAACGTTCTTCGGGCCGATCAAATATGCGATCCTTCCGCAGCATCTGCGCCATGACGAGGTACTCGGGGGAACAGGTCTGGTCGAAGCCGGCACCTATCTGGCGATCCTCGGTGGAACGATCCTAGCGGGCGTTCTTGCGCCGACGCCGAACATCGCAGTGGGCTGCACGGTCGGGCTAGCCGTTCTCGGCTTCCTCGCCGGCCGGCAAGTTCCCACCGCCCCACCGGCCGCCAAGGAAATTCCGTTCAACTGGCACATTCTCCACGCTTCGATCGCCCTAGTGAGCGGTACGATGCACATCCGCCGGCTGTTCCTGGCGATCCTCGCGATCAGCTTCTTCTGGACGATTGGCGCAGTGCTGATCATCATCTTTCCGCCGCTGGTGAAGAACGTGCTTGGCGCCGACGAGCGCGTCGCAAGCCTGTTCATCGCGATTTTCTCGGTCGGCATCGCGATCGGCTCGGTCGCGATCAACCGGCTGCTCAAAAGCGAGGTCTCGGCCCGCTACGCGCCCGCATCGGTGATTGCGATGGGCGTGTTCGTCCTCCTCCTGCACTTCGTCGCGCTTGCGTGGGGCAAGAACGGGCCCGAGCTCACGACCCTCGGCAATTTCGTCCTTCACCCGATGGCCGGCCTCATGATCCTAGCGCTGCTCGGCGTAGCGATCACCGGAGGCATGTTCGTCGTGCCGCTCTATGCCTTCCTGACGACCACCGTTCCGAAGACGGAGACCGCGCGCACGGTTGCGGCCAACAATATCGTCAACTCGGGGGCGATGGTGATCGGATCGCTGGTCGCCTTTGGGCTCAGCAGCGTCGGCGTTGGTCCCACCGGGCAATTGCTTCTGGTCGCGGCAATGTGCCTCGTCTCAGCGTGGCTGGGCTGGAAGCTGCACCTGGCGTGCGATTAGGCCAGCAGGACCGTAACGAACAGGAACCCCGCAGCGAATGTCGTCGCGAACAACTTCAGGTCATCGCTGATCATTTGCCCGGCGGGTTGGGGCACCGCCAGCTCCTTGCGCGGCCCGCGACCGAAGGTACGCGGGTGCACTGCACTGGCTGAACGCGCGAGCTGCATGGCAAATCCTTAACGCGATTTTTACCATGCTCACAACTCACCGATGCGACGAACCGATCCTGCCGTCCCACGGCGGGACGGAAGGCAAAAAATTCGATGCTTGGAAAGTCAGCCGTTGACGGCGGTGGAGGACGGCGGCTCTTCGCGGCGCTTGCGTCCTGCGAGCAGGTCGCGGACCTGGTCGGCGCGCATCGGCTTGCCGAAGTACCAGCCTTGCCCGATCGCGCAGCCCAGCGCGACGACCGCTTCGTAAGTCGCCTCGTTCTCGATCCCCTCGACGCACACAGGTACCGATAGCGCTCCGGCGAGCGTCGTCACCGCGCGGATGATCGCGCTGTTCTCGCGCTTCGCGTTCATGTTGCTGACGAAGCTGCGGTCGATCTTGATGATGTCGAACGGCAGCGATCGCAGGTGCGACAATGACGAGAAACCCGTCCCGAAGTCGTCGAGTGCCAGGCGCACGCCCTGGTTCTTGAGGCTCGTCACGATCGTCCGCGCCAGCTCCATGTCCGCGAACAGCGAGCTTTCGGTCACTTCGACCACCAGGCGGTCGGCCGGGAAGCCCGTTTCCGCGAGGATCCGCACGATGCGTTGGGCAAGCCACCCGTCGGCGAGCTGCGAAGGCGATATGTTGACCGAGATTTTGATCGACTGGTCCCAGCTCGAGGCTTCGCGCAGCGCCTCGCTGATGACCTGCTCGGACAGGCGTCCGATCACGCCGATTTCTTCCGCGACGGGAATGAAGACGTCGGGGCCGATGATCCCCGAGAGCGGATGGCTCCAGCGGGCGAGCACTTCGAAACCGACGATGTCGCCCGTGGCGAGGTCGACCTGCGGCTCGAAGAAGGGCAGGAACTGCCCGTGCTCGAGGCCAAAGCGGATTCCCTGCTCGATCTCGCCCTGCGCAAGGAGCGCCCGCTCCATGCCGGCGTCGAACCATACGGGGCGCGCCACCCGGCCACGCCTGGCGTGGTCGAGCGCGATGTCGGCCCGGCGCAGAAGATCGGGAACCCGGGCGTCCGCCGCCGGGGCTGAAGCGATCCCGGCGAAAGCGCCGACCTGGATGATTCGATCTTCGAAGGTGAAGGGGCTGGTTACCGCGCGCAGCACTGCGTCCGCGGCCTGCTCCGCCTCCGCTACCTTGGTCTGGGTCAGAAGCAGGGCAATCGCGAATTCGTCGCCGCTGAGCCGCGCAACGATGGCCTGGCGGCCGACGGCCTCCGTGACCGCACCGGCGATGCCCTTCAGCAGGCGGTCCCCGGTTTCATAGCCGTGCTGGTCGTTGACGGTCTTGAACCGCTGCACCTGGAAGGAGAAGATCACGAGGTTGTCGCCGCGCGCCTTGCCTCGAGCGCAGAGATCCGACGCTTCGTCGGCGAATCCCTTCCGGTTGTAGAGCCCGGTCACGGGATCGGTGCTTGCGAGCACTGCCGCCCGGCGCTCCTGCTCCTGCCGGAGTTCGGCTTCGTGCTGAAGATCGACGTAACGGCGCCAGCCGAACAGGATCAGCGCGACATTCAGGGTCAGGGCCGTGCTATAGATCCGAAGCTCGGGCCCGAATTCGCCGGCAATCTGCAGGCGATGAAAGAGCGAGCTTCCGTTCCAGATGAGCAACATGACGGCGGTGATCAGAATGGTGAGCACCAGCGCATCGCGGCGCGCATTTTCGAGCCGCGAAGTGTTCACGGACGCCACCCTGGTTTCGCCAACGCTAGACACCTCTATGGCGTTAACCCGTAAACGCTTAAGAAATTGTCTCTCCAGAATGGGGAAAATCAGCAACTTCGCGCAATGTCAGGGGGACCGAACCGAGCTGCCCTGTACCCCCTCCGCTGCGCTACGGGAGCTTCGTCCTCGGATGTCCCCCGGACATCCTGCGGGTGAAGCTGGTGCGGACGGCGGGATTTGAACCCGCACTCCCAATCGGGAAGAGGATTTTAAGTCCCCAGCGTCTACCGTTCCGCCACGTCCGCTCCATGAGCCACGGCGACGGTAGGGCCAGCCGGGGCTATTCCGCGGTAACTTCCGATAAGTTGAGCCGCTCGCGCATTTCCTTGCCCGGCTTGAAATAGGGCACGCGCTTGGCGTTGACCGAGACAGCCTCCCCGGTACGCGGATTGCGGCCGACGCGGGCGTCGCGCTGGCGCGTCGAAAAAGCGCCGAAGCCCCGCAGCTCGACCCGCCCGCCCTTCGAAAGCTGGTCCGTGATAGAATCGAAAATGGCGCTGACAACGCTTTCGACCTCGCGCTGCGTGAGGTCGGGAAAATCGGTGCACAGCTTCTGCACCAGCTCGGAACGGATCATTGTAACCCCGCGTCAAGGACATTGCCGGCCCCGAACTCCCCCGAACCAGGGGCCAGCTTCACCACTCACGCTGTCAGGAAACTCTGTCACACGCAAGACAGAAGTGAAGGCGGCGTCCCGTCAAGAAACGCCGCCCTTTACAATTACTTCTTCTTCTTGGACGGCTTTTCGGCGGCTTCCGCCTTTTCCTTGAGCGCGGCGCCCAGGATGTCGCCCAGCGACGCGCCGGAGTCGGACGAGCCGTATTGCGCAACGGCCTGCTTCTCCTCGGCGATCTGCATCGCCTTGATCGAGAAGTTCGGCTTCTTGGAGCGGTCGAAGCCGGTCACCATCGCGTCGAACTTCTGACCGACCTGGAAGCGCTCGGCGCGCTGCTCGTCGCGATCGCGGCCGAGGTCGGTGCGCTTGATGAAGCCCACCGCGCCGTCGTCGCCGACCTGGACGTCGAGGCCCGCGTCCTGGACGTTGCGGACAGTGATCGTGAGGATCTCGCCCTTCTTCACGCCGCCGGCCGCCGACGCTCCGCCGGCCCCCGCGCCGGCGCCGCCGCCCTCGAGCTGCTTCATGCCGAGCGAGATGCGTTCCTTCTCGACATCGACGTCGAGCACCTGCGCCTTGACGGTCTCACCCTTGCGATGAAGCTGCAGCGCTTCCTCGCCCGACACGCCCCAGGCGATGTCCGACATATGGACCATTCCGTCGACGTCGCCCTCGAGGCCGACGAACAGGCCGAACTCGGTGGCGTTCTTGACTTCGCCCTCGACCACGGAGCCGACCGGGTGAGCAGCCGCGAAGGCCTCCCACGGGTTCGACTGGGCCTGCTTGAGGCCGAGCGAGATGCGGCGCTTTTCCTCGTCCACCTCGAGCACCTTCACGTCCACCTCCTGGGAAGTGCTGACGATCTTGCCCGGATGCACATTCTTCTTGGTCCAGCTCATCTCGGAGACGTGGACCAGGCCCTCGATGCCCGGCTCGAGCTCGACGAATGCGCCGTATTCGGTGATGTTGGTAACTCGGCCCTGGAAGGTTCCGCCGACCGGATATTTGGCCGCCGCGCCTTCCCACGGATCGCTCTCGAGCTGCTTCATACCGAGCGAGATGCGCTGCGTTTCCTTGTTGATGCGGATGATCTGCACCTTCACCGTGTCGCCGATGTTCAGCACCTCGGACGGGTGATTGACGCGCTTGTAGGAAATGTCGGTGACGTGCAGCAGGCCGTCGATGCCGCCGAGGTCGACGAACGCGCCATAGTCGGTGATGTTCTTGACCACGCCCTCGATCACCTGGCCTTCGGCGAGGCTCTGGATGAGACCGCTGCGCTGCTCGGCGCGGGTCTCTTCGAGGATCGCTCGGCGGGACACGACGATGTTGCCGCGGCGGCGGTCCATCTTGAGGATCTGGAACGGCTGCGGGAGGTCCATCAGCGGCTGGACGTCGCGCACCGGGCGGATGTCCACCTGAGAACCCGGAAGGAAGGCGACGGCGCCGCCGAGATCGACGGTGAAGCCGCCCTTCACGCGGCCGAAGATCACGCCCTCGACCCGGTTGCCGGCCTCGAATTCCTTCTCGAGCTTGTCCCACGCAGCTTCGCGGCGGGCGCGGTCGCGCGACAGCATCGCTTCGCCGGCGCTGTTCTCGACGCGGTCGACATAGACCTCGACCTCGTCGCCGATCTTGAGCTCGGCCTTCTGGCCAGGCGCCGCGAACTCGCGCAGCGGGACTCGGCCTTCGCTCTTCAGGCCGACGTCGATCACGGCCATGTCGTTCTCAATTCCCGTGACGGTGCCCTTCACCACCTTGCCTTCGAAGGCTTCGTTTTCTCCGCCGAGGCTCTTGTTGAGGAGCTCCGCGAAATCGTCGCGGGTCGGGAATATCGTGGTCGCCATAATCTGTATGTTTCCTGCGTATTCAAATTCGCTTGCCGCGCCGCGCCACCATGGCGAAGCTCCAACAGCGGACCTGGTTCAAGGCACTGCCGCGGCGGGCTCGTCCCGAGGCGGCATCCTTCAGGTGGTGCTCCGAACAGCCCATCTTCAATGCGCAAAAGCGCGTTCCGGTGCCGGTCATTGCCCGGAACACCGCACGCGCTCGCCAAAGGACGGGCTGCCCAGAGGGGATCACCGCCCGCCGGACGCCGCGCGCCTTAGCTTAGAGGGCGTTTAAGGGCAAGGTCGCCGAGCGCCCGGTGGAACGCTGCAGTTGCCGCCGCTGCACTGCTCCCCTAATCGTTCCGCGCACATCGGGGGTGATCATGTTCAACTGGTTCCAGCGGCTCTTGCCCCGAACGGGCGACTTCTTCGGCATGTTCGAGGCGCATGCGGCGACCGTCGTCGCCGCGGCGACCGCCATGACGAAGCTGGTCGACGGCGGCACTCCGCAGAAGGAGCATATCGTCGAGATCGACCGGCGCGAGCATGAGGCCGACGACATCATCCGGCAGGTGCTAAGGACAGTTCGCGGCACCTTCCTGACGCCGTTCGACCGCGGCGCGATCACCTCGCTCATCGCCTCGATGGACGATGCGGTGGACGAGATGCAGGCCGCGGCGCGGGCCATCGACCTTTACGAACTCTCCGTGTTCGAGCCGCAGATGAAGCGGATGGTCGCGATCATCGCGGAGGCCGCGAACCTCATCGCCGAGGCCATGCCCCTGCTCCGCAATATCAGCCGCAACGGCCCCCGCATCCACACGATCACGGAGCGTATCGTCCGGCTCGAGGGTGATGCGGACGACGAGCACGCGAGCGGCCTCAAGAAGGCGTTCCAGGAACATGCCGGCGACCCGATGCAGTTCATCGTGGCGAGGGAGATTTACAAGCATCTCGAGCGGATCACGGACGCGATGGAAGACGTCGCCAACGAGATCGACGGCATCGTGATCGACCACGCCTGAGCCAGAAGCGGATGCACCAACTCGCGCTTCCGCTGCTCGTCGGACTGATTGTCGTGGCGCTGGCGTTCGACTTCCTCAATGGCCTGCACGACGCCGCCAACTCGATCGCAACGGTGGTCGGAACGCGGCTGATCGGGCCGGTCGCGGCAGTCGGATTCGCCGCCTTCTTCAACTTCGCGGCCTTCTTCCTGGCGCTTCAGTGGCCCGCGCTGCACAAGGTCGCCGACACCATCGGCAAGGGCTTGATCGACAAGGATCTCGTCACCCCCGCGGTCGTGTTCGGAGCGCTGGTCGGGGCGATGTTCTGGAACGTCGTGACCTGGCTGAAGGGCATCCCCTCGTCGTCCAGCCATGCGCTGGTCGGCGGGATCGTCGGCGCGGGCGTGGCGCACGCCGGCTTTCCGAGCATCCAGTGGGTCGGTCTCAACAAGACCCTGATCGCGATCGTGCTGTCGCCGATGCTGGGCCTGCTCCTCACCATGGCGATCATGCTGGTGACGAGCTGGCTCGGCTGGCGGGCGAGCGCGCGCGGCGCCGAACGCGCCTTCCGTGGTCTCCATCTGGTCTCGGCCGGCGCATATTCGCTGGGTCACGGCCTTAACGACGCCCAGAAGACGATGGGGATCATCAGCGTCCTGCTTTATTCGACCGGCTATCTGAACGGCGAGTTCCACGTCCCCGGCTGGGTCGCGCTGAGCTGCTACATCGCCATGGGACTCGGCACGCTGAGCGGCGGCTGGCGCATAATCGAGACGATGGGCACACGCATCACGAAGCTGTCCCAGCATCAGGGTTTCTCGGCGTCCGCAGGCGGCTCGATCATGCTGTTCGCAGCCTCCTATCTCGGCATCCCGGTCTCGACGACCCACACGATCACCGGCTGCGTCATCGGCGCCGGCGCCGCACGGCGCGCTTCGGCCGTTCGCTGGGGCATCGCCGGCAATGTCGCGGTGGCATGGATCATCACGATCCCCGCTTCGGCACTGGTTGCGGCCCTTTTCTACTGGCTGGTCAGCGGTTTCTACGTGCGGGTCGCCGTGATCGTCGGGCTGATCGCCTTCGTCGCTTATTCCGCCCGGGCCTGGCGCATCCAGACCTGACCGGTTCGTCAGCCACGCTTGATCCGGGGAGTGAAGCGATGGCCGTCGCTTTCGGGAGCAGGCGGCGCGGGCGGCGCACCCTTCTGCTTTAGGCCTAGGAAGGTGCGCACGCTTTCGCCGGAGACGGCACGGCCGAACAACCAGCCCTGCGCCTCCGAGCACCCGAATTCGGCAAGCGCGTTGCGGATCTGCTCGGACTCGACGCCTTCTGCCGTGATCGGGACATTGAGCTTGTGCCCGAGGTTGGCGATGGTCCCGACGATCGCGGCGGTCTGCTCGCTCTTGACGATGGTGCTGATGAAGCTGCGGTCGATCTTGATCCGGTCCACCGGCAGCGAATTGACCTGCGCCAGGCTGGCGTAGCCGGTTCCGAAATTGTCGAGGCTGACGCTGACGCCGAGGTTCTTGAGGCTCTGGATCGTGTTCAGCACCTGATCGTGATCCTCGAGCAGCGAGTTCTCGGTGATCTCGATCTCCAGCCGCTTGGCCGGGAAGCCCGTCTCGGTGAGCAGCTTGATGATGTTGGTCGCGAGGCGAACGTCGCGGAACTGGACGGGCGATATGTTGACCGCGACCTTGAGGTGCGGCGGCCAGGTCGTGGCTTCCTTCAGCGCCTGTTCGATGACGGTCATGGTCAGCGGCCCGACGAGCCCCGCGGCTTCCGCGACCTCGATGAACTGCTCGGCTTCGAGGAAACCACGCTTGGGAGAGCGCCACCGAGCGAGCGCCTCGAAGCCGACCAAGTCACGGCTGTTGAGGTCGATCAACGGCTGGAAGAAGGGCACGAACTCGCCGTTGCGGACGCCGGCGCGCATCTCTTCCTCGAATGCGACCCGATCGGCGAGCTCGTCATTCAGCTGCTGGTCGAACCATGCAAAGCGATTTCGGCCGTCCCGCTTGGCGGCGAACAGAGCGACATCGCTCTGGCGAAGCACATCCTCTTCCTTTGCGAGCTTGGCGATCGAAGCGATGCCGATCGAGGCGGACGCCTGCACTTCCGCGCCCGCAGCGAAGATGGGCGTTGCGAGCCTCGCGATGATGGAGCCTGCGACCTCCTCCGCCTTCTTGCTCGATTCTCCAATCAACAGGATCCCGAATTCATCGCCGCCGGTGCGGGCACAGCAGGCTGCCTGAGGTGCCGATTGTTGAAGGATCTCCGCCACGCTCCTCAGGAGCTGGTCGCCGGCGAAATGACCGTGGAGGTCATTCACCCGCTTGAAATGGTCGAGGTCGACGAGGAGCAGCGCGCCAGGCTTCTTGGCTTCGAGCGCATCTCGGATCGAGTGCAGCAGCTCCTTGCGATTGGACAGACCGGTGGCGGCGTCGATGCTCGCGTTGCGTTCGGCGAGCCGCTCCGCCTTCTCGTAAGCGTCGAGGGCGTTCTGCAGGTCCTTCGACCTGCGCCATCCAAACAGGATGATCGCGATGTTGAGCAGGAAGGCGACGGTGAGGCTGGTATTGGGAACGGGGGAACCGGTGAACGCCGGGCCGAGAACCTGGCTTCCAAGTCCCACGAACAGGATAAGCGCCGCGATCGTCGCGAAGGTGATGATCAGCTTGCTGCTGGCGATCCGGACCGGATGATTCGACATGCCTCGCGCCCCACGTTTGGCCTGCGCACGATTAGCCAAGAGAAGTGAAGATATTGCTACCGGTCGGGTAACCCTGCGGTTTCTCTACGGTAACGATAGGAATTTACCTATTGCGTCATAGGCATGGATAGGTAAAACTCCCAATGTGGAGTCGCCTAGATGCTTGTCCTCGATCCTGCGTTCCTGATCGCGCTCGCTGCACTGATCAGCAGTCTGTCGGCATTTGTCTGGAGCGTGCGCCGCAAACCCTGATCGGCTAAGCTTCGCTCATGTTCGAAGACTGGGGCGAATATTTCTTCATGCTCGGTTCGTCGGCCGCCGCGCTGATCGGCCTGATGTTCGTCGTTGTGACGCTGACGGCAGGGCGCGACCGGCGGGAGCTGGAAGGCGGGAAGCGCCTATATACCTCGCCGGTCGTCTGGCATTTGGCGATCGTCGTCGTGGTGAGCGGTGAAACCATGACGCCAACCATAGGGCCGCGATTCTTCGGCGCTGCGACAGCCGCAATTGGAGCATTGGGAATCTGGATCGGCCTTCGGAGCGCTTTCGGGATTGGCCGGACGAGGCTGACCGGCGGCGACAGCCGGTTCGACATGTGGTGGTACGGGATCATCCCCGCGATGGTGTATGCGGGACTGGCGGTGGCGTCGCTTGGCCTCTTCACCGGCCAGGCTTGGGCACCGAGCGCGATCGCGGCTGCACTGATGGCCCTGCTGCTCGTCAGCATTCATGCGGAATGGGATCTGGTCACCTACCTTGCGCCGCGCGCCGGACACGGTGGCGACGAAACGAGCCGCTAGCTCAGCTCGCGCGTCATTTCGATCATTGTCCGGCGGAAATTTGCGCCGCTGAACATCCCTTGCGCAATGTGGTTCTTCTCCGCGGTGAAAAGAACCACGCGGGGAGCGCCGAGCTTTCTGAGTTCGGCAAGCGCCGCATCGAGGAGCGCGGTGCCGACCCCCTGCCGTCGATGGCGCGGATCGACGACGAGATCGTAAAGCACGCCGGCCGGCCCTCGCAGCGCCATGTAATCGTTTCCTTCCATCCCGGCATAAGCATAGCCGACGATCGCATCCTCGCGCTCGGCGAGGAGCACGATCATCTCGCGTCGCGCGAGCTGCGACACGAGGAATGCTCCGTATCGCTGGGGAAGGTCCGGTATCGGCGCGATAAAGCGCTCGGGATCGAACTCATGATGCTCGGCGACGAGCAGCGCCCCCAATCGGCCGAGCGCATCGGCATCGGTGGTCCGAGCGCGCCTGACGGATAGGGGCGAGGTCATGGCCGCTCCCTCGCAGCACCAGCTCCGTGAAGCAACACAGACAAATTATTCGCGCTGAAAGTCCCCTCCAGTCTCCCGCTCAACCACTCCTTAGGTTATTTAGCGTTCAATCCAGCGCGTTAACCGCAGGTGGGCAACATGAGTCGAGCGCAGCGATTTGCAGTTCCGGCGTCAATCGCCGCAATCATCGCGACATCCGCGGGCGCTCAGACCGCACCCGCGCCGGCCCAGCCTTCGGTGTCGAGCATCGCCGCCCCGGCTGCTGTGAGCGACCCGATCGACCTGTTTTATGAAGCGCGGAATGGCGCATCGATCTGGCTCAAGGACGATGCCGCACGAGCAGCGGCGCAGGAGTTTGCGAATGTTCTGCGCAATGCTGCGTTCGACGGGCTGGCGGACGGACCCGATCTTGCGGCCAAGGTCGATGCGGCGCTCGCCGCCAACGACGACAAAGCCATCTCCGCGGCGTGGGTCCGCTACGTCCAGGTACTCGATGGTCCGGTCGAAGGCGTCCAGTTCGGCGACCCGGCCCTCGCACCCAAAATTCCAAGTCCCGGCGCGATCCTGGCCGCCGCGGCTCGAGCCCCATCGCTGTCTGCCCATGTCCAGGAAGTCTCGTCGGTCAATCCGCTCTACGCGCAACTGCGCGACGACGCGGTAAAGGCCGGCGGGACGCCCGATCCTCGGGTGCGGGCAACCCTCGAGCGGCTCCGCCTGATCCCGGCCCGGGGCAGAGCAATCCTGGTCGACATACCGAGCGCGAAGCTGATGATGATCGAGGACGGCAACGTGGTCGATTCCATGAAGGTGATCGTCGGCAAGCCGAGCGGCGCAACGCCGATCATCGCGAGCACGATCCATTACGTGACATTCAATCCCGTGTGGCACATCCCGCAGGACATTGCGCGCGTGCGCGTCGCTCCAGTCGTGATCAAGCGCGGCGTCCGTTACCTGAAGCTCGCCCGCTACCAGACGGTCGAAGCCTTCGGCGGCGAAAAGGAAACGCCCATCGACCCGGCGACGATCGACTGGAAGGCCGTGGTTGAGGGCAAGGCCGAGGTCCACGTTCGCCAGCTCAGCGGTCCGCAGAACATGATGGGCAAGGTCAAGTTCGGATTCGTCAACGACTATGGCGTCTTTCTTCACGATACGCCGGACAAGAAGAAGTTCGACAAGGACAAGCGCTTCCTGAGCCACGGATGCATCCGGCTGGAGCGGCCGGACGCGCTGGCAAGCTGGCTGCTCGGGGCCGACGCACCACAGCCTAGCGGCGAGCCGGAGGAATTGGTTCAGGTCAAAAACGGAGTTCCCATCTATCTGACCTACCTGACCGCTCGACCCGGCGAGAGCGGGACGATCGCATATGCCGACGATGTCTATGGCCTCGACACGCCCGGCGCCGCGAAGGCCGTGATGACGTCTGCGGCAACCGCGCAATAAGCCGGTCTAGGTTCCCAGCTTCTCTCGTGTGAGACGCAACGCTTCGGCGATCGCCTGATCGACATCGAGCTCGCTCGTATCGAGCAGGATGGCATCGGGAGCCTGCTTCAACGGTGCCACGGCCCGGCCCGAATCCCGTTCGTCGCGCACCCGGATGTCGGCCAGCACGTCCTCGTAATGCGACTTCATTCCGCGCTGGAGGAGTTCGCGCAGTCGGCGCTGGGCACGAACCTCCGCGGAAGCGGTGATGAACAGTTTCACGTCGGCGTCCGGCGCAATCACCGTCCCGATGTCGCGGCCGTCCAGCACTGCTCCTCCGGGTTGGCCGGCGAACTCCTGCTGCCGCTCGAGAAGAGCCGCTCGTACCGATGGGTAGGCCGAGATCGACGAAGCGATCTTCGATACGGGCTCGCTCCTCAGCTCCGCATCCTGCGGATCGCAGCCCAGCTCGTAGCAGGCCCGCAACGCTTCGAACTCGCTCGACGGATCGCCGCCCCAGCGCCAGAGGTTCAGCGCGACCGCCCTATAGAGCAGGCCGGTGTCCATGTGCGGCAGGCCAAGCTCGCGGGCCAGCGCGCGGGCAATGGTGCCCTTGCCGCTCGCCGCAGGCCCGTCGACGGCGATCACGGGCATCAGGCCGCGTCCTGTTGCCGCAGCCAAGGCCGCAAGATGCCCAGCGCCTCCTCGGGGCGATCATGGAAAAACCCGTGCGCGGCGCCTGGAACTACGGCGAACTCCGCACCCTCGACGCGCTCAGCGAACGCTTCGACAGTGACGGGCCTCGCCTCGTCATATTGGCCGGCCATGAAGAGCGTGTGCGGTCCGTCGAGCTTCGCAAGCAGCGGCTCACCGTCGTAGGTCCTGAGACTCCCGGTCGAAACGAACTCGCTCGAGCCCCACATCGTCTCGTAAAGCTTGCGGTTGAGCTTCAGCCTCGGATGGGCCCGGACGTAAGCCAGGGTCGCATCGGTCCGGGGCTCGCGCGCATTGAAATTGGCATAGAAGATATCGGTCGCCTTTTCGCATGTGGCGGTAACGGGCTTCGGCGGGTCGCATGTCCTCAACGTCGCCTGCACCTCCTGCGGCAGCTTGCCGCGCAGCGCGTTGGCATCCGCGATCCAGCTTCTCGTCGAAATGAGCGGACTTGCGAGGACGAGGCCCGCGAGCTCCCGCGGCCGCCGCGCTCCATATTCGAGCGCAACGGTCCCGCCCCAGCTGTGCCCGAGCACGTGCCAGCGCCGGATCGCGAGCGCCCGTCGGATGGCGTCCACCTCATCCGTGAAGCGGCGTACGGTCCAGTTGCGGGGGTCGTTCGGCCGGTCGGAAAGTCCGCTGTCGAGCTGGTCGTAAAGGATGACCGCGCGTTCGTCGGCCAGCGCGAGCGCGTCGAGAAAAGCGGCATGCGTGCCGCCCGGGCCGCCATGGATCATGACGATCGGCGGACGTCGGCCATCCACGCTGCCGTTCACTCGGACATAGAGCCGGCCCCCTGGTGCGGGCACCATCAACTCGCGGTCGGGCGCCGGATAGGAAGCCGGTCCCTTCGCCCACAGCGGAGCGGCTGCCGTGGCCGCCAGGGCCGCCCCTGTGGCGAGGATGAAGGAACGCCGGTCGAAGGTGCTTGTGTCGGAGACTTGCGAGCACCAGATGGGACGGCGTGGAAAGCTCACGCGCGCCGCTTTGACAGGGGCATAGGCCTATGGCAAGGCGCGCCGCCGAACGCCGCCGGATCGTCGAGCGGCTCGCCGATTTCTTGTTTGGAGAAGACCCAAATGGTGAAGCCCGAATGGGGCACCAAGCGCACTTGCCCCAAGTGCTCGACCCGCTTTTACGACCTCGGCAAGGACGACCCCGTCCATTGTATCGAGTGCGGTACCGATTTCGTCCCGGAACCGGTGCTCAAGTCCAAGCAGCCGCTGGCGTTCGAAGCCGCGCCCGTTGTCGCCAAGGAACCTGCTGCGGATCCTGAGCTCGAGGCGGAGGATCTGGCGGTCGACGAGGACGCCGAGATCAGCGCCGACGAGGAAGTGGATCTCGAAACGGGCGATGACGACCTCGGCGTCGAGACCGCCGGCGAGGATGACGAAAGCTAAACCTTCGTCACATATGCGATCTGTCGGAGATTCCCCCTTTTCCAGGGGGGGAAAGTTCGCCTAAGGCGAAAGGACGTGGGGCCGTAGCTCAGCTGGGAGAGCGTCGCAATGGCATTGCGAAGGTCAGGGGTTCGATCCCCCTCGGCTCCACCAACCCCTCACCTCCGGCCGCGGTGGAAAGCGGACGTGACGCGTGAACGGCATTCACCCGATATGGGTAGTTCGGCCGCCGGTCACGGTGCGGACGATCTGTATGTCCTTGATCTTGTCCGCTGCGACGGTGTGCGGGTCCTCCGAAAGCACGACGAAATCGGCCAGCTTGCCCGGCGCAATCGACCCTTTGAGATGCTCCTCGTGGGAGTTGTATGCCCCGTTCCACGTATAAACGCGCAGCGCTTCGTGGACACTGATCCGCTGGTTCGCGCCCCAGGTCTCGCCGTTCCAACCTGTGCGGGTAACCATACCCTGAATGCCTAACAGCGGCGCAAACGGGCCCGGCGGAAAGTCGCACCCGCCCGCGACCTTAATTCCTGCCTCGAGGTACGATCGGTAGGGCATCATGTGCTCCATCAGTGGCTCGCCGTAAAATTTAAACTTGTCTGGGTTGTAAAAGGCATAGCTGGTGAAGCACGCCGGTACGGCGTCCAGCGCCTTCATGCGCGAGATGAGATTCGGATATGCGAGCGTGGCGTGCGTGAACTTGGGTCTGACGTCCTTTCTCGGGAAGAGCTTCAGTGCGCGCTCCAGCGACGTCAGGTACATGTCGATCGCGATGTCGCCGTTCGCATGACAGTTGGGCTGGATGCCGGCACGCCAGACGCGTTCAACCCAGGCGTCGAGATCCTCCTGCTTCGTCGTTACATTGCCATGATAATCCACGCGGCCGGGGTAGCCCGCGCGGATCGACATCGTCCGTTCGGAGAACGAGCCATCGACGGTGTGCTCTGAAGTCGCACCCAGGCGCAGCCATTCGTCGCCGAAGCCCGTCCGCCAACCATTGGTGATCATCGCCTCGACCATCGCTTCGTCGGGCTCGTAGCTTACGCGATGCAGCAGATTGCCGTCCTCGCGCACCTGCATCAACGCGGAGAAATTGCCGCTCTCGTGATGCACGGTGGTGAGGCCGAACCGAGCGAACTGTTTTGAGATGTGCGCGATCCCGGCTTTCGCCCGCTGGAGCTTCTCGGCCTCGCTGTATTTCGGGAACGTGCCCGCGTTCCACAGCAAGTCCTGCGCATTGTCGGTTACTCGCCCCGTGAGCTCCCCTGAAATATCCCGGTCGAACGTCCCTCCGAAGGGGTTCGGTGTGTCCTTCCCGACCCCCGCAAGCTGCAACGCCTTGCTGTTGACGAACACGGTATGACCGCCGCGATGGATGACAGCGACGGGGTGCACACTGGACACGCGGTCCAGGTCGGCGCGGCTCAACGGCCGACCGTCCTTCACCTTGGTATCGTCGTAGAAAAAGCCCTGGACCCATTCACCGGGGGGTGTCCTGTTAGCCCGGTCCTTCAGCTTGGCGACTATCGAGGCGATGGTGACAAACTCGACGTCGTAAGGGTTGCCGACGAGCACGTCGTAAAGAAGAGATTCTCCGTCCGGGTGAAGATGACAGTCGATGAACCCAGGCACCACGGTCATCCCGCGCGCGTCGAACGTCTCCGTGCCTTTGCCTGTGAGCCCGGCGACCGCCTGGTCAGATCCGACGGCGATTATGCGCCCGTCCCGGACGGCGAACGCCTGCACCATCGGTGTTGAGCTCTCCATTGTATAAACGCGCGCGTTTCGCACGATCAGCTCGGCGTTCCGCGGGTCTGAAATCGCGAGGCCCCTTGCTGGCCACGCCCCGATCACAGCGCCGGCGGCACCGAGAACGCTTCTTCTGCTAAGTCCGATCATGCGACCTCTTTCGAGGAGTCCGCGATGGCGTGCCCGAGCTTTTCGACGATCTCGTCGATCTGCGGCTCGGAAATAATCAGCGGTGGCGAGAGCGCGATCGTGTCGCCCGTCACCCGCACAAGCAGCCCGCTTTCGAAAGCTCGTCGGTAGACGTCATTTCCCCGCACACCGGGGCGGCCGTCGAGCGGCTTGAGCTCAATCCCACCAACCAGTCCGATGTTGCGCACGTCGGCGACATTTGGCGCCTGACGAAGCATGTGAACTGCGTCTTCCCAGTAGGTCTCCAGCGAACGTGCACGCTCGAACAACTTCTCGCGCTCGTAAATCCTGAGCGTCGCCATGAGCGCGGCGCATGCCGCGGGATGGCCCGAGTAGGTGTAGCCATGCATCAGCTCGATCGTATCGATCGGCCCTTGCATCATCCCTTCGTAGACATGGCCCTGCACCGCGACAGCGCCCATTGGGATGGTGCCATTGGTCATTCCCTTCGCCATCGCAATCATGTCCGGCTGCACCTTGAACCGCTCGGCGGCGAACGACGCTCCCAATCGGCCAAAGCCGGTGATGACCTCGTCGAAGATTAGCAGGATGCCGTGCTTTGAAGTGATCTCACGCAGCCGCTCCAGATAGCCCTTTGGAGGCGGTAGCACGCCGGTCGATCCGGCCATCGGCTCAACCATCACAGCAGCGATCTTTTCCGAGCCGCGCTCCGCGATGATACGCAGCAAATCGTCCGCCAGCTCGGCCCCGTGCATCGGCTGCCCGCGGGAGAACGCGTTGCGCGTAAGATCGTGCGTGTGGCGGAGGTGGTCGACCTCCCGCAGCAGCGGCCCGAAGGCCGCCTTGTTGTGCGGGATGCCCCCGACCGAAATGCCACCGAAGTTCACGCCATGGTAGCCGCGTTCGCGGCCGATCAGCCAGACCCGCTCGGGTTCGCCGCGAGCCACATGATAAGCGCGGCCGATCTTGAGCGCCGTCTCCGCGGCCTCGCTCCCGGAATTGACGAAGAATGTGTTGCTGAACCGGGGCGGAAGCAGCGGCTTCAGCGCATCCGCCGCCGCGAAGGCATAAGGGTGGCCGATTTTGAATGGAGGCGCGTAGTCGAGCTGGCCGATCGCCGCAGTGACCGCCTCGACGATCTCGCGTCGTCCATGCCCGGCATTGACACACCAAAGTCCCGCTGCGCCATCCAGCACCTGCCTGCCGTCGGGGGTGAAATAATGCATGCCTTCGGCGCGCGACAGAAGCATCGGTTCGGACTTGAACTTGCGGTTGGCCGTGAATGGCATCCACCAAGCAGAAAGGTCCACGTCGCTGCGCCCCTGTGTTGTTCTCTGTGACCGAAGCGTATCAGACGAACCTAGGTCCGCAATGGGCGCAAAGCTGACTTTGGCACGTCGCCTCGTACGTTTGGGTGACCGTAAATGTGCGACAAGGTGGCGTCACGGAATGGAAGTCTCTGGCGTGCAAGCACCCCAGTGCAACATCCAAAATCAGAGGCTATCCCCTTGCCTTCATGCGCGTATCGAGAGCGATCGATCGAGCGATCAGCGCCGTAACCTCCCGAGCATCGAGCTCGCTTGTGAAGCAAAGGCCGAGCATGCCCCCTGTTTGCCATCGGACCACCGCCGAGCGGCAAAGCGTTCCGCAATCTAAGACTACCGCAGTTCCGGTCGGAAGAGTTGCCGAGCAACTTAGCTTCGCGCCGCCCACGGACAGGTCCAAAAGATGGACGGCGTGACGTTCGCCATTCGCCTGCAGGAATGCCGGCATTGCCACCGGGACGCGCGGATAAGCGCGGCGGTCTTCGACAGAAGGCGTGCTTTTCATTCAGATTGACGAAGAGCTTGATGTCAGGCTGCTACTCAACTGCAGCCGTTCGCGCTCGTCAGGCTCAGGGCAGGGGTCTCGGGTTATAACAGCGCGCGGCGGCCGGTGTTTCGAAATAGCGCGCAAGCGATCGAGTCGTACCTTCTTCGCCATCAGAATTCTTTCCTTTGATCAATTCGCGCTAGCGATAGCGACGCTCGAAGAATTCACGATATTCCTGCGGACGCGTCGTCCCGAGACCTCGCATGCCGCCGACCTCCAGTGGGCTTTGCCAGGTGATGAGCTCCTCCATAGCAAGGCCATATCCTGCGCATGCTTCGTCGAAGGTCAGCAGTCCGCCTCGCACTGCTCCGACAACTTCGGCCTTGCGACGCACGGTCCAACGCTCCGCCTGCGGAGAGGGTACCCCATCGACCGTAGGCCTCTCGCCGAACGGACCGATGACATGGTCCGGGCGCTCACTCACGATTGACCCGCTCCTCGACTTCCCGAGGCGTCCAAAAGCGCTGCTGAACCGACTGAGCCCCGGGCGGCTCTTCGATGCCAGAATAGTCGGAGCTCTCGAGTTTGCCCCGATCAGCGACCGCGCTCAGCCGGGCGCCAACGGCAGCATCCTGCGGCGATTGGGCACGCACCCTCTTCAGAAATCTCATCAGCGGAGCTCCGTCCAAAAAGCCACCGCCACGCCTGTATGTCGGGTACCGGACAGTTCTTTACGAAATGGAAACCCCGAGACGATGGCCACCGTCCGCCGCAAGCCGGTCGCAAGCGGAGAATGCTCACCGCTCGAAGCGGAGCCAGCCCGAGGCGCTGGGAAGCGGCGAACGCTAAACAGTTGGCCATTTCCTAACCGAAGTTACTACGGCGTTGAGCGCTTCAGTTTGTGAGCACTTACGGGGACACGGGTTAGATCCGCCGTGGCAACGAAGAACGCTTCATCCCTGGGCGCCCGCGGCAAGTGCTTGAGCAGAGAGAACCAAGGCGGCACGAGGCTGCTCACTGCGCGGAACCCCAAAAGTCGGCTGTTGTTTTTACGCTGGACCGAAGAGGTGAGCGGGTGGGCGCACGATAGGAGGCGTCCAATGAGATCGCTTACCCTTACCGCAACGCTGTTCGTGGGCGCTGCTTGCTTGACTGCGTGCGCGGAGACTCCGCCGCCGACACCGACGGCGGTCGCGGAAGCCAACGCGCCGGGCGGCGTTTGCGGCAGCTACGGTTATGTCGACGTCAACAATGATGGCTTCATCAGCGGGGACGAATGGAACACGTTCCGCGCCAAGAGTTATGGCGACTGGGATCTCAACAACGATGGCCGGGTCAGCCGCAGCGAGTTCGAGAAATGCTATCGGGGCGGCGGCTTTTATCGCACAGCCTATTACAATCCAGATTATTGGACGAATTACTGGACAGCGTTTGACGCGAATGGCGACGGCTATCTGAGCGCCGATGAGTATTGGTCCGCCGCCGCTTGGGCCCAGATCGACCGCAACCATAACGGCCGTATCGATTCGGACGAATGGGTGTGGTGGCCCCACTGACGGCAGCACGGCTCGGCGCAGGGCGACCCGGCGCCGAGCCGGAGACCGTCAATATCGCGATGCCTCGATCGGCGGCGTGCGAAGGCGGCATGGGTCGCGTTCCCGTCACGCCGCGCGCCTGACGAAGCGGAAATATTCAGGCCGCAAGCGGCTTGGGCAATTTGACCCAGTTGGGGAGGAAAGCCGATGGCTCTGCCGTCGCATCGCTGCACGCAATGCCTTTTTCCGAGAGAAGCTTTTGCAGCGCGCCCGATTCCGCTTTGGCCATGACATCCATGCACCCACCGAGGTGCATTCCCGCCGCATATACCTGGGGTAGGGTCGGGCTGCCCGCCAGTTGCGCCAGTGCAGCCCTAATTTCCGGCACGTCGTTAGTTGCACGAAATTCGGGCGTGTCCACATCGATCGACACGAATGGGATCTGGAGAGCATCTAGCAATTTGCGGACAGACCAGCAGAATTCACACCAGCTCATTCCGAACATCACGACCTCGCCGGGGTTAGAAGCGATCGCGTCCGCGACAAACCGGCGGGCGGCGTCGTCAACGACGGCGGGAGCCGACATCGGCGCCGTGGCGGCGGCCGGCTCAATTGCGGCGATCGCGCCTTGAAGCAGAGATTCTTCCTCTTCATCCATGTCGACGGAAATATCGCCGAACAGCGGCGTCGTCAGATAACGTTCACCGGTATCGGGCAGCATGGCGAGGATTCGCGATCCTGGCGGCACGTCGCGGGCAATCTTCAGCGCCCCGGCGAGGGTTGCTCCGCCGGTGATTCCACAGAAGATCCCTTCGCGGCGAGCGACCTGAATCGCGCATTCGATCGCTTCGTGCCCGCTGACGCCGACGGTCGCGTCGACCATGTGCGCTGCGAGCGCATCGCGCGTCAGCTTTGAAACAAAGTCCGGCGACCAGCCCTGCATCGGGTGTGGATGGAAGACAGGGTGGCTTTTGGCGGGCTCCCCGGCCGAATCGAGCTCCTGAGGGATGCCGCTGCCAACCAAGGGAGCATTCTCTGGCTCGGCAACGATGATTCGGGTCGCGGGGCTTTGCTCACGAAGCACCCGCGCGACGCCTTTTAACGTGCCGCCTGTGCCGAAACCGCTTACCCACGCGGTGAGGCCGTCCGGGCCGAAGTCCCGAATGATCTCGGCCGCCGTGGTCTTGCTGTGGATGTCTGGGCCGGCTTCATTGTCGAATTGGCGGCACAGGAACCAGCCGTTGTCCTTTGCTAGCTTTCTCGCGATCGCCAGCATCCCCGTGCCTTTCGCCCACGGCGGAGACAAAACGACTTTGGCGCCCAGGAAGCGTAACATTTTTCGCCGCTCGAGGCTGAAGTTTTCGGCCATGACCACGACCAGCGGATATCGCTTGGCCGCGCAGACCATTGCCAAGCCCAGTCCCGTATTGCCGCTCGTTGCTTCGATAACGGTCTGTCCGGGCCTGAGCTCGCCGCTTTGCTCGGCAGCCTCGATGATCCCCAGCGCCAGTCGGTCCTTGACCGACCCCATCGGGTTTGCCGCCTCGAGCTTCACGTACATGGTGATACCGGAGGGAGCTAAGCGCTGAAGTTGAACGATCGGGGTGTTGCCGATTGTTCCCAAAACGTTGTGGTGGATCGTCATACTCTCCGCTCCTAACGCTGAGTCGCGTTCGCAAAAATGACCGTTGCGCCGGGAGTCTTGATCCAAACGCCAGACTAGCAAGCTCTGCCGGACCGGAGCATGTGGCGGATGCCCGTGCGGTCCGCAATGGGGATCCGAAGGAGGTAAGGGCCTGCTTCGCCGTCGGCATTTACCTTCGAGGGTTTGGGTAGCCCTCGGCTCCGCCATCTACCCAAATGTGAACGAGAACGCGTCGACTCCGGGATCGAGGAACTCGATCGTGAAAGTGCGATCGCGCACCTCCCCCTTCTGACGCACCAGCTGATAAAGGCGCTGCTCCTTCACCGCGCCCATGCCGACCGCTGACACGTCGACCCCCCCGTCGGCCCCGATCGGCTTCCCGTCCAGAGTCACACGGTAGCGCACCGGTGTGCCGGTGGCCGAGCCGAGCACGAGGTGCAGGTCACGCGCATGGAAGCGGAAGCTGATCTTCGCGCCGGCCCCGAGCGAGCGGGCGCTTTGGCGGCTGTCGAGCCACGAGCCTTCGAGCGACCAGTCGTTCAGCTGTAGCGGCGCGGACGCATATGACTTCGGCTTCTCCTGCAGGAAACCCCCGGGCGAGACGAACCGGTCCGCGCGCGCATAGCCGATATAGGTTTCGGGCGAGCCGATCTCTCCGATCGCGGCTCCAGCCTGCGCTCCACTTGCCGCCACGGGTCGCATCGCGTGTCCGCTCGGCGCATGCCCCGCCTCGGCGAGCAGCTGGCGGATCACTCGCTCCGATCCCTCGTAATCCCCTTCGCCGAAGTGGTGGTAGCGAATGCGTCCCTGGGCATCGACGAAGTAGTGAGCGGGCCAGTAATTGTTCTTGAGCGCCCGCCACAGGACATATCCGTTGTCGAGGGCGACCGGATATTTGATGCCGAGATCCTTGATCGCTTGCGCGACGTTCGCCGGTTCGCGCTCGAATGCGAACTCGGGCGCGTGAACTCCGATCACGACCAATCCGTCCTTGCGATAGCGTTCGTCCCACGCCTTCACATAGGGGATCGAGCGCAGGCAATTGATGCAGCTGTAGGTCCAGAAATCGATCACGACGACCTTGCCCTTGAGCTGCTCGAGCGTCAGCGGCGCGCTGTTGAACCAGGGCCCGAGGCCGGTGAGCCGCGGAAGCTCGCCTTCGACTGGCAAGACCAGCTCGCCCATCTCGTTCGTGCGCGCCGAGGTCTCGCCCGTCTGCTGGCTCGCGCCGAGCTTGCGTGCGAGGCCGCTCTCGAGGCTCGCAGTCTGGGCGCTGGACAGTTTGGAGAGCACTCGCGTGTCAAGGCCGAGGGCAATCGCTCCGACGCCGACCAGGACGAGCACGCCGAGCACCTGGCGGATCCGCTCGCTTGCGCCGAGCGATTTCTTCATCCGCGCGAACACCTTCCCGCCGATCAGCAGGGCCAGTGCCAGCGACGTCGCGGCACCCAGAGCATAAGCGAGCAGCAGCAGCGTCGTGTTGAAACTTGCGCCGTTCAGCGCGGCGGCGGTGAAGATGATCCCGAGGATCGGCCCTGCGCACGGTGCCCAAAGCAGGCCTGTGGCGACGCCGAGAACGGCCGACGACCAGACGCTGTCCTTTTGACCCTCCCGCTCGGACATTCGGGACCCGAGGGCCACGAGGGGGCGGGTCAGCCGGTCCGAGATCGCGGGGAAAACCAGCGCGATCCCGAACAGGGCCAGCAGCACCAGAGCCGCCCACCGCCCCACCTCGTTCGCCCGCACGGCCCAGCCGCCGCCGACCGCCGCCAGAGTGGCGACGATCGCGAAGGTCGCCGCCATTCCGGCGAGCATGGGAAGGGTGCTTCGCATGAAGCTGCGGTCCGCCCGAGCGAACACGAAAGGCAGCACCGGCAAGATACACGGACTGAGAATCGTCAGGATGCCGCCGAAATAAGCGAGCAGGATGATCAGCATGAGTTGCTCTGTCTGAGGGAGACGGCGCTACGCTACAAGCCGCGGAGCGGCGCCTTTCCGTTACAGGCGTGTAACCAATCCTGAACGGCGATGACGGCTGCCGTTCAGCTTCATTCTAACGGTACGCGAGCCGCGGGTTACGGATGCAATTGTCGAAGCCGATCCAGTCGACCCGCGAGCGGATGCGCTTGGCGTTGCGGTTGCACATGTGGATGAGCGACTGGGGTGGACGGTGGGCCTTCACATAGTACAGGGCGCGATGCATCGCACGGGTCTGCGCCGCGATGCACTGACGCTCCCAACGGCAGTTCAGACCGATGTTGAGGCGAATGGAATCATAGATTGGCGCCCCGGACGCGAATGCGCCGGTTTCACCCGCAAGCAGCAATGCCGCGATCGTCCACCTCACCGCGACGAACGATGACACTCCGGGCATTGAACGGCAATCGTTCACGGCAGTTTGGCCCAAGACTCTTTCCGGCTGTGGTATTTGCGCAAACGCCTTGCGCTCTCGAACGCCGGACAAAAGCAAGGCGGCGGCACCCTTCGGCGCCGCCGCCCCGCCCCTCTCACCAAGGAAACTTAGCCGAGGTGGTTCGAAACGTTGTTGAACGTGTTGTTCAACGAGTTGCCGATGCTGGTCATCGCACCGATGGCAGCGACGGCAATCAGGGCGGCGATCAGGCCATACTCGATGGCAGTCGCACCCTTTTCATTCTTAAAAAGCTTCAGAAACTTCGCCATTTCTGGTCTCCCACAGGCGCATCCAACGCAACTTCGGCCCCACGCTTCGCGCCAGGCTCGAGGCAATTTGCGCCCACAGGGATTGAAAAAGACTTAAAACGGCGGGTTACTGATCCCCTAAAATCTCCTCGAGAGCATCGCGCACTTCCCGCAGATCTTTGGTGCTCTCGCTCCACTCCGGTGGAAGCGGGCTCTGCAGGTCCGGGTGACGTTCCGGCACCTGCCGGCGCTGCGGCATGTCGAATTGACCAGGCAGGTCCGGTCCGCGCTGCCGGTCGACCGCCAGCGCCGAAGTCATGAAGTTGCGCCAGATCTCGGCGGGAACGGTGCCGCCGCTGATCTTCCCCAGCGACTTGTTGTCGTCCCTGCCCACCCAGACTCCGACGACGAGGTTTCCGGCGAAGCCGACGAAGAGCGCGTCCCGATTCTCCTGCGTCGTGCCGGTCTTTCCGAATGTAGGCACGGCGAGAGCCGCGCGGCGACCCGTCCCCTCGTTGGCGGCAGCGTAAAGCAAGTCGAGCATCGCAGCGCGGTCGCGCGCATCGTTGAACCGTCCGCCGGCGCGGAAAAAGGCGCTGAAGCCTTCCGCAGCCTGTTCCTCGGGCAAGCCGCGCGCCACGATCGGATAGCGACCACTGGCCACCGCGGCATAGGCCGAGGTCAGTTCGAGGAGGCTGACTCCAGCCGTCCCGAGCGCGAGGCTCGGCTTGTCGGGGAGTGGCGTCGTGATTCCGAGATCGCGGGCAGCCCGGATCACATTGTCGCGGCCGATCGCCTGGGAAAGGCGCACCGTGGCGGCGTTGCTCGAGCGAGCGAACGCCTCGCGCAGCGTGATCTGCCCGCGATAGATTCGGTCGCTGTTGACCGGCGTCCAGCCGCCGATGGTGATCGGCTTGTCTTCGATCATGCTGTCGGGCGTCCAACCGGAACGCAGCGCCGCGAGATAGACGAACAATTTGAAAGCTGAGCCGGGCTGGCGGCGAGCCTGGGTAACGCGGTTGAACGGAGAGTCACGGTAGCTTCGGCCCCCGACCATGGCGACGACACGCCCGTCGGGCCGCATCGCCACGAGCGCAGCCTGCGCGTCGCCGATCCGGGCATTCCCCACCGCCCGGACCGCGATCCGCTGCAGCGCTGCGTCCAGCGTCGTCGCAACCTTCACCTCGCCGAAGTCGCTTTCGAAGGCCTTTTGGGCATAAGGCGCGACCCAATCGGCGAAGTAGGTGCCGGTCGGCACCTTCGAACTGCGATTGACCGGCCGCGCCAGCACTGTTGCGCGCGCCCTGCCCGAACTGATCACGTCCGTATCGGCCATGGCGGCAAGGACCAGCCTGCTGCGCTTCTGGGCTGCGGCGAGGTGCTGCGTCGGAGCCAGCCGCGAGGGCGCCTGCACCATTCCAGCGAGCATCGCCGACTGGGCGAGAGTCAGGCGTTCGGGGTCGCGGTTGAAATAATGGTGGGCGGCGGCGCGAAGCCCGTAGACGCCGTCTCCGAAATAGACGCTCGACAGATAGCGGGACAGGATCTCCTGCTTGGTCAACCACGCCTCGAGCCAGAAGGCGATGATGATCTCCTGCGCCTTGCGCTTGATCGTGCGGTCGCCGGAGAGGAAGTTGGTCTTGGCGAGCTGCTGGGTGATGGTCGAGCCGCCCTGCCGGACTCCGCCCCCGCGGAGGTTGGCGACGAAGGCCCGGCCCATTCCGCGCGGATCGATCCCCCAGTGACGGTAGAACCGCCGGTCCTCGATGGCGACGAAAGCCGCGGGCGTCAGCGGATTGAGCTGTGCCACGTCGACGGGCGCCTCCTTGACCGCTCCGCGCCGGGCGATCGGATGGCCATCGTCGCTGAGGATCAGCAACGCCGGATCGTCGAGCGGCTCGAGCGCTCGCGACAAGGGCGCCGTCACAACCAGCCAGATGAGAGTGATGAACAGCAGCCCTGCGATCGAATAGAGCACGAGCGGCCACGTGCGCCTGCGTTTCGGCTGCAGCGCATCTTCGTCCGGTTTCGGTCCCGAATCCGGTGCCTGAGGCTCGGATACAAAGGGGTCGGGAAGCTCCTCGACCGGTACTCCGCCACGGCTCCAGATCTCGTCTCTCGGGGCCAACCTCATCCTCGGACTCGCGCCAACTGCTTTACTTCAGTAAAACAGTCGGAGCCATATATCCAGACGCTTGCTGAATAGGTCATTGCGGCTAAAGCCACGGCATGCGGCGCTTTGTTACATTCCTCGTGATTGCGACGTTCGCGCTGGTCTCGGCCGGGTGCCGACAGCAGCCGGAAGGAACCGTCAGCGTCACTGTGATCGGCGACGCTCCCCGGATCGTGGATCCGGCGCGCGGACGTCTGTCGCGCTCGGAAGCGGTCCTGCTTGAGAATGTCGGTCAGGGCCTCGTGCGGTTCGACGCGAACGGCAATATCGTGGGCGGATTGGCGGAGCGGTGGAACGTCAGCGACGACGGTCTCAGCTACATCTTCCGGATCGCGTCGACGAACTGGCCCGACGGGAAGAAGGTGACTGCGCAGCAGGTCGCAAGAATCCTGAAGCGGCAGATCGGCTCGCGCAGCAGGAACGAGCTGAAGGACACGCTCGGTGCCGTCGACGATATCGTCGCAATGACCGACCGTGTCATCGAGATCCGGCTCCTGGCGCCGCGGCCGAACTTGCTCGCTCTGCTGGCGCAGCCGGAGCTTGCGATCCTGCAGCGCGGTGACGGAACCGGTCCATTCAGCGTGGTTGCCGACAAAGGCGGGGCGCTTCGCCTGACACGGATCGTGCTTGCACTGGATGACGAAGCAGCGACGAAGGAAGAAGTGCTCCTCAACGGCGCACCGGTCC
>JBKPQH010000019.1:0-36395 GCA_046733935.1 Pseudomonadota bacterium | reverse complement strand
ATTGTCCGCGCGATTTGCGAAGTGGGGCCACCCGCTGCAGATCGCAATAATTAGGGAGTCTTGAATGCGTGCTCTTATCCTGGTCGCTGGTGCGGCCCTGGCGGTTGCGGCTTGCAGCAGCAAGGACAACGCCAACAACACAATGAACGTCGATGAGAACCTCACGACGACTGACATGAACGCCACGGACATGAACGCGACCACCGACATGAACGCGACTGACGCGAACATGACGATGAACGCGACCGACATGAACGCGACGACCAACGCCACCGACATGAACGCGTCGACCAACAACGCGATGTAATTTCAAACGCCTCCTTCACGGAGGCGTTGGCGTTTAAGAGGCTGCCGGTTATTCCGGCGGCCTCTTTTTTTTCAGCTGCTCCCGGAGTTCAAAATGCGCCTCCTGATCCTCGCCGCCGCTGCCGTCCTCACCCTCGGCGCGTGCAAGAACAACGACCAGCACGACAATATGATGAACATCGACGAGAATCTGACCGCCGAGAATATCGTCTCCAACGACGTCACCGCGATCGACGCCGTGACCGGCGATGCGGCCAACATGGCCGCCGATGTGAATTACACCGACGTCGGCAACGAAGCTGGAAACGAGAGCAATGCGGCCGCGCCCGTGTCGCGGACCAAGCCGTCTTCGGCCGCTCCTACGAGGCCTCCGCTAGAACGTCCGACTCCGCCCGAGCCGACCTCGAACAGCTCGACCAACACGGCCGAATAAGCGTCAGGGCAAGCCGAGCAGCTTGTGCGTCTGGAGTGACAGGCGCCACTTCGGTCGGTCCATCGCGAGGCGAATCGCCGCCTCGACCGCTTGCTCGCGCTGCTCGCAGTCCATCGGCTGGACGAGAAAGTGGTCGAACGACCAGCTTTCGATCTCGGCAGGGTCGATTCCCTGCTGCGGCCAGACCAGCTTGAGCTCGTCGCCCTCGCGCTGGACCACCTGCGTCCCGGCTTTCGGGCTCACGCAAACCCAGTCGAGACCAGGCGTCGCGCGCAATGTCCCGTTCGTCTCGACGGCGATCCGGAATCCGCGCGAATGCAGTTCATCCACCAGCGCCGAATCGAGCTGCAGCATCGGCTCCCCGCCCGTGATCACGACCAGGCGCCGCTCGTGTCCTCCGCTCCAAACTCGCTCGACATGCGCGGCGAGATCCTCGGCGCTGGTGAACTTCCCTCCACCCTCGCCATCCGTCCCGACAAAGTCCGTGTCGCAAAAGGTGCACTGCGCCGATGCGCGGTCCTGCTCCCGCCCGGACCACAGGTTGCAGCCGGCGAAGCGCAGGAACACCGCCCGGCTTCCCGCCTGCACCCCCTCGCCCTGAAGGGTCAGAAAGCATTCCTTGACCGCGTAGCTCATGCGTAGACCGTCGGATCCGCGATCCCCGCTTCGGCAAACCCCTTCGCGCGGAGGCGGCACGCGTCGCATCGGCCGCAGGCGCGGCCGTCCGGCGCCGGATCGTAGCAGCTGTGGCTGAGCGCCGCGTCGAGCCCGAGCCGCTGCGCCTCGCGGGCAATGTCTGCCTTGGTCATGTGGAGCAGCGGCGCGTGAATCGTGAAGGGATCGCCCTCCACGCCGGCCTTGGTCGCGACGTTGGCGAGCTTTTGGAACTGGGCGACGAACTCCGGCCGGCAATCGGGATAGCCGGAATAATCCAGCGCATTCACGCCGATGAATATGTCGCGCGCGCCCATCGCCTCGGCGAGGCCGAGCGCCAGGCTGAGGAAGATCGTGTTGCGCGCAGGGACGTAGGTGATCGGGATGCCCTCACCGACACCGTCCTTGGGCACCTCGATGTGGCTGGTCAGCGCCGACCCCCCGAATGCGCGCAGGTCGAGCGGCACGACGATGTGCCGCTCGGCGAGCTGCGCCGCCACGGCGCGGGCTGCGTTCAGCTCGATCCGGTGACGCTGCCCGTAGTCGATCGTCAGGGCCTTGACTTCGAACTCCGCCTCCCGCGCCAACCCGGCGCAGACCATCGAGTCGAGCCCGCCCGAAAGAAGAACGATCGCAGCGCGGCTCACAGCTTCAATCCCAGCTTCGGCGCGGCCCAGAACATCAGCGCGTAGAGCGCGAGGGTCCCCGCCACGACAATCGCCATGCTGACCCAGAAACCGGCGCCGGAGCGAATGAGGGCCGGCAGAGCGATGAACAACGGCACGGACGGAATGAAGAACCAGAAGGTGCTCACCGAAAGCTCGGCGACGCGCTCCGCGTCATGCGTGTCGCGGAACAGCCAGATCATCGCCAGCAGCGACGTCAGCGGCAGCGATGCGACGAGTCCGCCCCAGCCGGGATAGCGCCGCGCGATCTCCGAGACCGCGGCGACGATCACGCCCGAAATTGCAGCCTTGATGACCAGATAGAGCACGGCCGCGCACTTAAGGCTGGCGCGGACATAAAAGAAGGGCCGCCAATCCCGGAGGAGTGGCGGCCCAGGTATCGGACATCTCTGCCCGATGGGAGGAAAGCGTGCCAAATCCGGCACGACTCTGCTTTACGACGAGATGGTTAAACGGCGCCTTAATGGCGCTGCGCGGTCTGTTGCGGACAGTCACCAATGCGACGCGCCTGCAACACATAGCTGAACGGCAGTTGGTTCGAGATGCCCTGCGTATCGATCCTCAGCGATCGCGGAGTGATCGCGTCGATCTCGCTTCGGCCGAATCCGGCGCTGCCGCAGCTATATTCGACCACCGTCGAGCTTGCGCTGTTGCTGATCACCTTGGCCGTGCAGCTCTTCCCGCGATGCTCGAACTCGGCGAGCTTGGCCACGTCCACCATGCACTGCTTCAGCGGCGCTTTGATCCCGGGAACCCCGCTGATCTCCCACAGCCCCGATTGGGCCTGGGCGAACACCGACGGCTGCGCGGCAGCCGCGAGCGCCGACACACCGATGGCCAGGAGTGCGAGTCCAGTCCGATTCATGGTGCGCCCCTTTACCACCCGCTCGTTGCAAAGCGGTAACGGATTCCTGCAGATTTAATGTTCAGGTCAGCTCTTTCGGCTCGATCGCGAAGCTGGACGAGCAGAAGGCGCAATCGACCCGGATCATCCCGTCGTCGCCCACCATCGCTTCCCGCTCGTCGGCTGGGAAGCGAGCGATCACCGAGCGGACGTACGCCGGATCGCACCTGCAGCCGCGGCTAAGGCGCGTCGCCGCCAGCGTCCGAACCTCGTCCTCCTCATGGAACAGCCGCCAGACGAGGTCGTCCAGCGGAAGCGTCGGATCGGTCAGCTCTTCCGGCTTCACCGATCCACCCAGGATGGCGACGTGCGGCCAGTCCGGATTGTCCAGCCGGGTATGCAGCCGCTCGCGTCCCTCCTCCCCCTCGGGCAAATGCTGGAGAAGCAGGCCGCCGGCGAGCCAGTGATCGTCGCGCTTTTCGGCCGCGAGGCGCACCAGGCTCGGGATCTGCTCCGACTGCGCGAAATAGCTCTGGGCCGCTTCGGCCAGATTCTTGCCTTCCAGCGGCACGATTCCCTGGTAGCGCTCGTCGGCCACCGGCTGGTCGAAAGTGATCGCAAGATAGCCCTTGCCGAACAGTTCCTTGAGCGACGGCTGTTTTGACGCATCGGCCAGCCGCTCCTTGTCGTGGCGCACGTAGCCGCGGAGCTCGCCGCCGAGATAATCGCATACCAGCAGGTCGATGATCCCGCCCTCGGTCTGGGCCTGCAGCGTCAGCTGTCCTTCCGGCTCCTTCAGCAGCGATCCGAGCAGCGCCGTAAGAGTCAGCGCCTCCGCCAGCAGTTGCTCGAGCACCGCCGGATATTCATGGGCAGCGAGAATGGAATCGACCACCGGCCCGAGCCGCGCAATCCGGCCCCGCGCATTCCGCGAGGGGATCGCGACGCCGAGGGCGACGTCCGTGTTGAGCTGAACTGAAGGCATGGAGGAAAGATAGGGAGCGCTCGCCGCCCCCTCAACCGCTAAGCGGCGGCGGCCGGCACCTCATATTCCGCAGCGGCTGCCGAGAGACCTTCGACGAACTCGCGGATATGCTCTTCCTCGATGTTGAGCGGCGGAAGGACGCGCATGACATTGTCGCCGGCGCTCACCGTCAGAAAGCCCTTGGTGCGCAGGTAATTCACGAACGCGCGGCTGTCGGTCTTCATCCTGACGCCGAGCATCAGCCCGACGCCGCGTACGCTTTCGAAGAGATGGTCGTGGTTCGGGATCATCTGCTCGAGAGCCGCGCGCAGCCGCTCGCCTTTCGCACGGACGCTGGCGAGGAATTCCTCGTTCGCGACCACGTCGAACACCGCCTGGCCGGCCGCCATCGCCAAAGGATTCCCGCCGAAGGTCGATCCGTGAGTGCCGATCACCATGCCCGCGGCCGCCTTCTCCGTCGCCAGGCACGCACCCATCGGGAAGCCGCCGCCGATGCCCTTGGCCGTCGCCAGGATGTCCGGCTCGACGCCATATTGCTCGTAGGCATAGAGCGTGCCGGTGCGAGCGACGCCGCATTGCACCTCGTCGAAGACCAGCATCAGGTCGTGCTCGTCGCAGGCTGCGCGGAGGCCGGAGATGAATTCCGGCGTCGCCGGGCGAATCCCGCCCTCGCCCTGGATCGGCTCGAGCAGGAAGCCCGCCGTATTTTCGTCGATCGCGGCCAGCGCCCCCTCGAGGTCGTTGAATTCGACCACCGTGAAGCCGGTGAGCAGCGGGGCAAACCCATCGCGCAGCTTGGCCTGATCGGTCGCGCTGATCGTGGCCATCGTGCGCCCGTGGAAGGCGTTCGAGAAAGTGATGAGGTTGTGCTTTTCCGGCCGGCCCTTCGCGAAGTGATAGCGCCGCGCGGTCTTGATCGAGCACTCCACCGCCTCGGCTCCCGAGTTCGTGAAGAACACCGTATCGGCAAAGGTCAGGTCCACGAGCCGCTGGGCGAACGCCTCGCCCTGCGGCGACCCGTACAGGTTCGACACGTGCATCAGGGTCGCGACCTGTTCCTGGATCTTCTGCGTCACATACGGATGACCGTGGCCGAGCAGGTTTACGGCAATGCCCGCTGCGAAATCCAGATACCGTTCGCCCTGCTCGCCGTAGAGATAGACTCCTTCGCCGCGAACCGGGCGCACCGGCGAACGCGGATAGACGGGCATGAGCGGCGTGATGGCCATTTAGCGAGGCTCCTGAAGCAGCGGTTTCGAGATGTCCGCGCCTATAACCAGCGGCATTCGAAAGGGCAAAGCCGAGCGGTAGACAAGAAAAAAGGCGCCCCGGATCGCGTCCGGAGCGCCTTCGTTTGATCATCGACAGTCGATCAATAATCGTGACGCCGGCCGTGATCGTCTTCCCACCGGTCGTCGCGGCCATCGCGGTCGCGGTCGTAATAGCCGCGCCCGTAATTGCCGTTCCGCGCGACCGAATATTGCACGCGCTGCTCGAGCCGAGCGATGCGGACATTGATCTCCCGCGCTTCGTACGGGTTCAAACCGTTGCGGGCCGCGCGGTGCAGCCGGCGCTCGATCTCGTTCGCCTCGAAGCGAAGCCGGTCCGCGCGCTTGTCGCGAACCACGTCGCGCCGGTCGAGAAAGCGGATCTGGCGTTCGACCGCGTCGATCCTCGCCTGCAGCGCCCGGACCTGGCCGAAATTGCCATATCCATTGTAACCGTAGCCGGGCCCCTGCGGATAATATTGCGCCGAAGCCGGCGTCGCAGCGACGAGCGCCGCTCCAGCGGCAGCAAGACCAAGAACAACCTTACGCATCGTGGCTCTCCCTTCGAGCAGTTGATGCGAGTGTTGTGCGCCGATTCGCTTGATGCAGGTCTGAACGTGCCCGTTATGAGCCGTTCAACTATCTTAATCGGACAAGCATTTGAAAAAGCTCAGTTCTTGATCTTCCACCCGCTTTTCAGGACCGAATAGCAGGTGACCCAAAGTGCCAGGTTCAGCGCAAGCAGGCCCGCCGCGCCGATCGACAGTGGCGAATCGCTCACCCCGAGGAAGCCGGCCCGGAAACCGGAGATCACATAGAAGAACGGGTTGGCATGGCTGACCTTCTGGAACGCAGGCGCCAGCTGGTGCACCGAGTAGAAGGTGCCGGACAGGAGCGAAAGCGGAGTCACCACGAAATTGGTCACTGCCGCCGCATGGTCGAACTTTTCGGCCCAGACCGAGGTCAGCAGCCCAAGGAAGGAGAGCATCAGCGAGCCCATGAGGCCGAACCACAAGACCAGCTCCGGCCGCCGCACTGCGACCGACACCCCCGGCCACAGAAGCATCGCCAGCCACACCGCCAGGCCGACGAGGAACGCCCGGGTCACTGCGGCGCCGATCAGCCCCGCGATTAGCTCGCCGGTGGACAGCGGCGGCATCAGATAATCGACGATATTGCCCTGGATCTTGCCGACCAGCAGCGAGAAGCTCGAATTGGCAAAGGCGTTCTGCATCATCGCCATCACGATCAGGCCCGGGCCGATGAAATCCGCGTAGGACACGCCCATCACCGTGCGGCCGCCGCGGCCCAGCGCGACCGTGAAAATTGCAAGATACAGCAGGGTCGTGATGGCCGGTGCCCAGACGGTCTGCATCTGGACCTTGAAGAACCGGCGTACCTCCTTGATATAGAGGGTCTTGAGGCCTCCCCAATTGACGCCCTTGAGCACCGGGTCGCCCGGCGTTCGCTGCACCCATGCCGGGCTTACAGAGTTGGGGGATCGATCATTCACGGGTCACGCGCCTATCGCTGGCGCGGGTCACCCGCAAGAGAAGCGGAGCTGAAGTTTCATGTCCTGGACCGACGAGCGCATCGAGCGCCTGAAGACAATGTGGGCCAAAGGCGCCACCGCGAGCCAGATCGCCGACGAGCTCGGCGGGGTCAGCCGTAACGCGGTCATCGGCAAGGCGCACCGTCTCGGGCTCGAGCAGCGCCCCTCCCCGGTCAAGCCGGGCGAGGAAAAGGAAGTGAAGAAGGCGGCAGCTCCGGCCGCGTCGGCCCCCAGGCCGGCACCGAAGGCCGAAGCGCAGAGGGCTGCGCCGGTCCCGAGCGCAACGCCGGCGGCGCCTCAGTCAGCCGCTCCGCAGCGCTCGGCGTCGCAGGAGATGCAATACCGCTCGATCGGCCCCGGCGGCTTCGTCCGTCAGGGTCCGGGCGACCAGCAGGCGCCGATCCCGCCCGCTCCGCCCCGCCGCCTCGTGCCGGCCAAGCCGAGCCCGGAGGTCGCCGACAAGACGAGCCTGCTCGACCTCAACGACCGCATCTGCAAATGGCCGATGGGCCATCCCGGCGAACCGGATTTCTATTTCTGCGGAGAGCCCGCCAACCCGGGCTTCCCCTATTGCGTGCAGCATTGCGGAGTCGCCTATCAGGCGCAGCTTCCGCGGCGTGATCGCCGTCCGCCGCCGCCACTTCCTTTTGGCGGTCCTCGCGTTCGTTAGGAGGCTTCAGCCAACTCTTCGGCAGCAAGGAACGCGCGCAGCTCGCGCGTAAACACCGGCCACGCCGGCTCGTCACCCAGAAGCACGTGGTTCGCACTATCGAGCTCGACGAAGCGCGCACCCCTGATGCCGTCGGCGACCTGGCGGCCCACCTCCACGGGGGCGTTTCCGTCCTTGCTGGCGTGAAACACGAGCGTCGGCGCACGCACCTTGGCCAGCTCATCGCGCACGTCGATCCACGCCGCGACTTCGATCATCCGCTGCATGTTCGGGACGGGCCCCAGCGTATTGAAATGCTCGTTGTGCCAGTCGATCAGAGGCTGGTCGGCGGACGGAAAATAGAGCGTGATGAACATTTCGCCGAGCAGGCTCCGCCGGAAGCTCGGCTGGCGCCGGTTCATCTCGAGCAGAGACTCGCGCCACGCGACCTCCTCAGGATCTGCACGCACCCGCCATCCGGCAGCGAAGCTGTTGACGAGCACGAGCTTGCGGACGCGCTCAGGGTTTCGCGCCGCATAGGCAATCGCAATCGCGCCCGCGTGCGAGATGCCGAGCAGATCGCACTGCTCCACTCCGCCTGCGTCGATGACCGCGGCGAGGTCGCCGACCATCGCCTCGAAATCGAACTCCGGCGGATTCCACTCGGAGCGCCCGAACCCCCGCATGTCGGAGCGGACCAGGCGATGGCCGCGGACACATTCGCGATACCAGTGACCGTAGACCGGGCTGGTCCAGTCATGGCCGAGGTGGGTCATCCAGTTCTGCGCCTTGACGATCGGAAAGCCCTCGCCGGACACGGCATAAGCAATGCGGGCGCCATCCGCTCCTGAGCAGTCGCCCCGGATCTCAAGCGGCTCTGGTTTTGGCGGCTGCGCCGGCAGCGCAGGCAGCTTGTCGGCATCGAGGTCCAGAAACTCGCGGCTGATCTCGGCGAACATCGGCCACGCCGGTTCGGATTCGATCGGGATGTGATTGCGGCTTTCGAGCGGCACGAAACGCGCGCCGGGAATCCCCGCCGCCAGCTCCTCGCCCTGCGAGAAAGGCACCGCCTGGTCCTCGCGCGAATGAAAGATCAGCGTGGGTGTCGTGACCTTCGGAAGCAGGTCGCGCACGTCGATCTTCGACAGGACGCGCTGCAGGCGCACCGCATTCTCCGGCGACGCGGATCGCCGCTGCATCTCGTTGAACCAGCCCATCTGCTTGGGCGATGCCTCGGGTATGTAGGTGTTGGTGAAGAGCTGCCGATACGTCGGATTGTCGGCGCCCCAGCCGATCTCGGTCAGTGTCAGCATCGCCTCCCGGCGCGCGATCTCCAGAGGGTCCGAGCGCGCTGCCCAACCCGCGGCATAGCCGTTGAGGATCACGAGGTGCCGGACCCGCTCCGGATGCCGCACTGCATAAGCGACCGCTACCGCCGCGCCCTGGCTGATTGCGAACAGGTCGAACTGCTCGAGCTCTAGGCAATTTGCGACGCATTCGAGGTCGTTGACGAATGCTTCGAACGACAGGTCCGGCGTGTCCCAGTCGGACAAGCCGTTGCCGCGCTCGTCATAGCGGATCAGCGAACGGCCGCGCGTGAACTCGCCCAGCCAGTGCTTCCACAGCGGGCTTTCCCAGTCATATTCGATATGGTTGAGCCAGTTGGCCGTCTTCACCAAGGGCGGCCCTTCACCCATCACCGAAAAGGCCAGCCGCGTCCCGTCGCTCGCCGTGCAGTAGCGCACCTGCTGCGGCGGCAGTTCGTGCGGCCGCATGACCTTCGCGCGCGCCTTCTCTTCCGCCTCCAGGCGCCGCCGCCAGGTCGCCGGCGGCTCGCCGAACTCGCGCTTGAACGCGCGGTTGAACGCCGCCTCGCTGTTGAAGCCCACCGAATAAGCGACGTTCGCCGTATTCTGCTTGCCGTCGCGCAGCATGTTCGCCGCGACGCGCATGCGCCACCCGGCACAGTAGCGCATCGGCGGCTCACCCAGCAGTTCGGTGAAGCGCTCGCCGAGCACGGTCCGCGAAACGCCGGCCTCGCGCGCGAGACCTTCGACGTCGAGCTCCTCGGCATAGCGCGTATGGATGATCGAGAGTGCCTTCGAAACCGCCGGGTCGGCGAGCCCGCGCAGCCAGCCTTTGGAGCTCGGCGGCAACTTGTCGACATATTCGCGGATCGCTTGGGCAAGGAACAGCTCGGCCAGCTTCGCCACCGTGTCCGGGCCCGGGTTCTGCTCGGCGAGAAAGCGCAAGGAGCTCTCCAGCCACTGCGCTTCGCCGCCGGCCACGTCGAGCGTCAGGAGGGGTGGCAGTGCCTCGAGCAGCGGGTGGGCGTTGCTTTTCGCGGCGCCGAGGAAGCCGCACCAGATCTGGTTCTTGGGCCCTTCGGTACCCGCCGCCACATGGTGGACGCCCTCGTCGGTGGTCCACAGAATCTCCTTCGCGTCCGCTGTCGGAAGTCCGGGCTTGCTGGCCAACTTGTGCGGATCGTTCCTCGGCAGGATCGCGATCGTGCCCGCCCCAATGGTCTGGGATGGCATGCCCTCGATCTCGACGATCATGTGGCCGGACCGGACGTAATGGTAGCTGATCAGCGTTTCCGGGACCGCGAAGAAGGGCGCGAAATGCTGGGGCGTGAACTGCGCGAGCACACAGAACTCCCCGCTGAACTCGCCGTCGATGACGACTCCACCGGTCAGGCGCAGCGAACTGAGGATCTCGTCGAGAACGTCCAACTCAGGCCCCCATCACCAGGGCATTCCGGCGTTTCGGTCAAATTATCCGGCAGCACAATCATTTTGGCAAACGCCACGATCACCTAGATACTGCCCCGTCACTTGCGAACGATGATTCAGCGGCTCGGGAAGGCTAGTTCCCGGGAATGCCTGAGCTCGTTCGGAAAAAGGGAGAGTTACCACATGAATAACGCGAGCGATTGCTGCGTCCGTTCTGGCAACGCAGCCGCGATCTTCTTCACGGTCCTTTCGAGTGTCGGCGCCCTCGCGGCGGCGGTGCTCCCGTTCTTCTTGCAGCACTAAGCAAAAAGGGAAAAGGGAATGTACCATAACTTCGATTACGAGGCGACGCTTGCGTCGTCGCTCCGCGCGCAGTGGCAACTCGACGATGTCCTGCGCGACGACCAGGAACTGGATTTCTCGCGCAACTTCATGCCCGAGAGCCTGGCCCGCACGGCCGCGCTCGAGAGCCTGAACCCGTTCGAGCAGCGCATCCTCAACCAGATCAGCGCGCACCAGTATCTTTCGATTTTCGGGATCGTGGAGGAATTCATCCTCCCGTTCGTGCTCGACCATGCGCGCCCGCATCTGCTGGAGGACGATTGGCGGGTCCGGGCCATCCTCAACTTCGCCGGTGAGGAAGCCAAGCACATCCATCTTTTCAAGCGCTTCCACCAGGCGTTCGTCCGCGGCTTCCCGGTCGAGTGCCAGATCATCGGCCCGTCCAAGGACCTGGGCGCCGAAATCCTGCGCCACGATCCGCTCGCGGTCGGTCTCGTGATCCTGATGATCGAATGGATGACCCAGGCGCATTACCTGGGCTCGATCCGCGACGACACGGACCTCGATCCTCTGTTCAAGAGCCTGATGCTCAACCACTGGAAGGAAGAGGCCCAGCACGCGAAGCTCGACACGTTGATCGTCGACGCGCTCGCCGAGGGCCGGTCCGAGGAGCAGATCGACAAGGCGATCGACGAATTCTTCGAGATCGGCGCCTTTCTGGACGGCGGACTGAAGGTCCAGGCCGGCTTCAACCTCGACGCGCTCGAGAAGGCCATCGGCCGCCGCATCGAGGATCGCGAGGCCATGATCGAGCAGCAGCACCAGGCTGCCCGCTGGACCTACATCGGTTCCGGCATGGTCCACGAGCGCTTCAAGGCGACGCTGGAAAGCCTTTCGCCGAACGCTGCGAGGCGCATCGCCGAAGCCGCGCCTGTTTTCGCCTGAGCCGGTTCGATAAGGAGAAACAAAAATGCTCGACACCGTGAAGAGCCGCGTCAACGGCCTCGACCTTAATGCCCTCGGCGAAGTCGTCGAAGGCATCGAGAAAGACGCGACCCAGGCGAAGGTCAGCTTCGACGTCACCACCCGCTGGCAGGGCCAGACCCGGAGCGAGACCACCGTCGACGGCTTCACCATCGCCGGTGAGCGGATTGCCCGCAGCCACAGGATCGTTGCCGACGAGCCTTGTGAACTTTTGGGCAGCGACGGGGCACCTAATCCCCAGGAGCTTCTGATGGCGGCCGTCAACGCATGCATGACCGTAGGGTATGTCGCCGGAGCGGCGCTGAAGGGCATCACCCTAGACTCGCTCGAAATCCGGACCAACGGCACGCTCGACCTGCGTGGCTTCCTCGGCCTCGACGACAGCGTGGCGCCCGGATACGAGGCGATCGATTACGAGGTGCGCATCAGTGGCAATGGCACTCCCGAGCAGTTCGAGGAGATCCACCAGACCGTGATGAAGACCTCGCCGAACTACTTCAACCTGAACCGGCCGATCCGGATGAACGGAGTTCTCCAGGTCGCCTGAACCAGCTTTCCCGGGCGCGCATCTCTCAACCCTCCCCTGCCAGCGCGTCCGGGAATCCCGTCACCACGAAGGAGCGAAGTCTTAATGGCCGTTACATCGATTCAGAACGACCTTATGCCTCCCGCGCTCGGGCCATATTCGCAAGCCGTATCGGCGCGCGGAGAGCTCGTGTTTGTCTCCGGTCAGCCGGGGATCGATCCCGAAAGCGGCTCTGCTCCCGGTGAGTTCGAGCAGCAGGGGCGCATGGCCTTCGAGAATCTCTCTCGAGTGCTGGCCGCCGCAGGACTTCGCTTGTCGGACGTCGCCAAGACGACCATCTATCTGGCTGATCCGGCCCACTTCGGCAGCCTGAATTCACTCTTCGGCGAATATTTTCCGGCCAATCCGCCGACGCGGGCGGCGCCGGTCGTGCAGCTGCCGAAAGGCCTGCTGATCTCGATCGAAGCGGTTGCCGTCAGATCTTGAGCAAGCACCCCTCGCAAAGGATTTCCCGATGAAACTCGAGAAGATCGATGACAAAGCCCGCGTGTGGATCCTCACCCGCGGTCCCGACGGAGGACTGGAGGAGCAACTCGACGAGAGCCGTCTCGATCCGCAGTTCCTGAGCGCGATCGGAGCGGCCGCGACGGCGGAAGAAGTCGCCGACGTGATCGCGATCGCCGCAGGCCGTATGGAGCTCGCCGAGAACCGCCTCTGGTAGCTCGCGCGCCGCGAAAAAGAAGGCCCCGGAAGCACCTGCTCCCGGGGCCTTTTTCATAAGCGCCGCGTACCTTTAGGCGTCGGCCCGCTCGGCATCTACGGTCTGCTGCGAAGCAGGCTTCTCGACCTGCTTCTGCGATCCGCCGATGTTGATCTTCTTGGGCTTCATCGCCTCCGGGATCTCGCGCACGAGCTCGATCGACAGCAGCCCGTCCTTGAGGTCCGCGCCGCGCACCTGGATGTGGTCCGCCAGCGCGAAGCGCCGCTCGAACGAGCGGTTGGCGATCCCGCGATAGACGAAGTCGGTGCCCTTCTCCTCGGACTCCTCGTTCTTGCGGCCCGAGACGATCAGCACGTTCTGCTGCGCCGTGATGTCGATCTCGTCGGACTTGAAGCCGGCGACCGCAAGCTGGATGCGATACTCATTTTCGCCCTCCTTGATGAGGTCGAAAGGCGGATAATTTTCCTGGGAAGCCCCGAACGAGCTGTTCTCGAGCATGTCGAACAGCCGGTCGAAGCCGACGGTGGAACGCCGATAGGGCGAAAAGTCGAAAGCACTACGCATGTTCATGTCCTCCATTTGAGCGACCAAGGCGGAGCGACACGCGAGCGTAAGGAGCGAGCGCCCCGTCGCCGGACCCGAATGGCGCCCGGCAAAAGTGGATTTGGAACGCCCCTTCGCCATTTCAAGAGCTGTGGAAAACCGGTCGCCGTGCGCTTGGCACCGTTCAAAGCCGGGCCTTATACCGCGTGACAAATGGCCGACCTGTTCTCGTCTTCCGCTTCTCCGTCGCCCGACAGCTACGACGCTTCCGCGATCGAGGTGCTCGAGGGTCTCGAGCCGGTTCGCCGCCGGCCCGGCATGTACATCGGCGGCACCGACGACCGGGCGCTCCACCACCTCGCCGCCGAGGTCATCGACAACAGCATGGACGAGGCCGTCGCGGGCCACGCCAGCCGAATCGAGGTCACGCTCGACAAGGGCAACCGCCTGACGGTCACCGACAACGGCCGCGGAATCCCGGTCGACCCGCATCCCAAATATCCCGGCAAGTCCGCGCTCGAGGTCATCATGACCACGCTCCACTCGGGCGGGAAGTTCGAGGGCAAGGCTTACTCGACCTCCGGCGGCCTCCACGGCGTCGGGGTGAGCGTCGTCAACGCGCTATCGACCGAGACGATCGTCGAGGTTGCGCGCGAGAAAAAGTTGTACCGCCAAACCTTTTCCCGAGGGCTGGCGACCTCGAAGCTCGAAGAAGTGGGCGCCGCTCCCAACCGCCGCGGCACGACCACCAGCTTCATCCCCGACCCCGAGATCTTCGGCGCGGACGCGAAGTTCAGCGCCGAGCGCATCTACAAGCTCGCCCGCTCCAAGGCCTATCTCTTCGCCGGGGTCGAGATCCGCTGGCGCTGCGATCCCTCGCTCGCCAGCGACAACGTGCCCGAGCAGGCCGTCTTCCAGTTCCCCGGCGGCCTCGCCGACCATCTTGCCGAGCAGCTCGGCGACCGGCCCGCCGTCACCAACCAGCCCTTCACCGGCCGCCAGGACTTTCCCAACGATCAGGGCAGCGCCGAATGGGCCGTCGCCTGGCCGCTCTATTCCGACGGCTCCGAATCCTATTACTGCAACACCATCCCGACGCCCGATGGCGGCACGCACGAAGCGGGCCTTCGCGCCGCGCTGACCAAGGGCATCCGCGCGTTCGGGGAGCTGGTCGGCAACAAGCGGGCCAAGGACATCACCGCCGACGACGTCTTCAACGGCGTCGAGCTGATGCTGAGCGTCTTCATCCGCAACCCCCATTTCCAGAGCCAGACCAAGGACCGCCTCACCAGCCTCGAGGCCGCGCGCTTCGTCGAGGCCGCCGTCCGCGACCATTTCGACCATTTCCTCGCCGACAACATGGATCGCGGCCGAGCCCTCCTCGGCTCGATCCTCGAGCGCATGGAGGAGCGCCTCAAGCGCCGCGCCGAGCGCGAGGTCCAGCGCAAGACCGCCACCTCCGCCCGAAAGCTCCGCCTGCCCGGCAAGCTCACCGACTGCGCGTCGGACGACCCCGAAGGCACCGAGCTGTTCATCGTCGAGGGTGACAGCGCCGGCGGCTCCGCCAAGCAGGCGCGCGACCGCAAGACCCAGGCAATCCTCCCGATCCGCGGCAAGATCCTCAACGTCGCATCCGCAACGCAAGACAAGATCCGCGCCAACCAGGAAATCGCCGACCTCAACCTCGCGCTTGGCTGCGGCACCCGCGACAAGTTCAACGAGGAAGCGCTGCGCTACGAGCGCATCGTCATCATGACGGACGCCGACGTCGACGGCGCCCACATCGCGACCTTGCTGATGACCTTCTTCTTCCAGGAAATGCCGGAGCTGGTGCGCCGCGGCCACCTCTTCTTAGCGCAGCCGCCGCTCTATCGCCTGACCGCCGGAGCCAGGACCCTCTACGCCCGCGACGACGCCCACCGCGCCGAGCTCGAAGCGACCGAGTTCAGAGGCAAGAAGGTCGAGGTCAGCCGCTTCAAGGGCCTCGGCGAGATGAACCCCGGCCAGCTCAAGGAAACCACCATGGACCCGGCGACCCGCTCCATGCTGCGCGTCACGCTGCCGAGCCAGTACGAGGACCGCCAGCCGATCAAGGATCTGGTCGAGCGGCTCATGGGGCGGGACCCGGCGCCGCGGTTTGAGTTTATCCAGAGCCGGGCGAGCGCGGTGGATGAAGAGGAGATTGATGCTTAGGTCCGCTCGCGCTCTAGGGGGTTGCGCTCGAAAGGATTGACCGCAACTATCCGGCAAAGGACTATGCATTGCTAACGCACGTAGAATTCTCGAACTACAAGAGCGTGGCTCATGCGTCCCTTCGTTTGGGCTCCGAAAATGTAATTGTAGGACCAAATGGCGTCGGCAAAAGTAACTTGCTCGATGGCATTCATTTCGTTCGCGATGTCACACGTGATGGTCTCGACCATGCTCTGACCAAACGTCATGGAATGAATAGTGTCCGTCGCTGGAGCAAGACGCGCCCGTACAACGTCAGCTTACGACTAGATTTCAAGACTGACGACGCTTCCGGATTCTACAAACTCACTCTCGCATCAGCGGCGGGCGAATACAGCGTGCTTGAGGAAGAGGCTCACTGGTTTGGGACCTCTCTTTTCCGAAGGCAGGAGGAGCCCGACAGACGCCCCTATGGGTTTAAGAGGACGTCGAAGAACTCAGTTGAGCTTGATCTGCCCGATTTCCCGTTCCGACCTCCCAAAGAGGTCAACGTCTCCGAATACGAACTGTTTATCTCGCAGCTGCAAACCAACGTTGGTTTCGGAATGTTCTTTGATGAACTGATCCGCGAAATCTCGTCAGCGGGCGCATATTCTATCTATCCGAATAAGATTCGGGAGCCGCAGCCAATTTCTACATCGGATATGCTCGCGGACGACGGGTCGAACCTCGCCTCGATTATCCGTCAGATGAGATCGACATCGCACCGATCAAAACGCGAAGCGCTCACAAATTCGATCAAGCAAGTTCTGCCTATCGTTACAGAAATTCGGATCGAATCGGCAGGCGGATTTTATGTTCCGGTCTTTCGTGTGAGGGAGTCGGACGACAGCGCACCACATGACCTTAACATGTCTCAGATTTCGGATGGGACACTGCGAATGTTAGGCATGCTTACAGCATTCTACCAACCAAGCGCGCCAGCCCGAATCACGTTGGAAGAGCCAGAGCAAATGATCCATCCTGGTATCCTTCCTATACTTGTAGACGCCTCTCGCGATTACTTAGAGCTAGACGACGGAACAAGACAGACTATATTCACGACCCATAGCCCGTCTCTTCTGGATTTATTCCCACCAGAAAATATCATTGCGTCTGGATACGAAGACGGCGTTTCTCATTTCTCCAGAATTTCCGAGCGACAACTTAGCATTATTAAGGATGAACTGTTTTCGGCGGGCGAGCTTTTGATCGCAGAAGGCATTTTCGCTTGATCCACGTAGCGGCGGTTGTCGAGGGTTATGGTGATGTCGCTGCAGTTCCCCAGCTGCTTGCAATGACTGGGAGTCTGGTTGGCGATCAAATTATTTGCAAGAATCCTATTCGAGCAGGCGAGTGGAAGCGCCTTCGTGCCGAAGGGGCGTTAGAGAGGTATCTTACCTTGGCCGCATCGCGGCAGTGCGACCAAATACTTGTAATCCTTGACTTGGACGATGGCTGCTGTGCCGAAGAATACAACTTAGCCGTCGAGAGAATTGCGGCGTGGGATAACGGACGAGGTCTTGCTGTTGGGGTCGTGTTCCTCGTTCGCGAATATGAGACACTTTTCTTGGCGTGCGCAGACGACATCGAACCTTCAATGGAAGGCGGGATTCAAAATCCTGAAAACTTCCGCGACGCCAAGGGTCAAATGCGCGGAATTCTGGGTCGCCGATACAAGGAAACGCAGGATCAACTGGATCTTACACGACGCCTCGCGCCAGGAAAATTGGTGTCGCGCTCCCGTCCATTTCGCAAACTCGTGCGAGAGATTACAGGCCTGGGGTACGACGCCATAGCGACTCTTGGCGTCTAAGAAGTCCCCGCGCGGGATCAGTGGTAAAGCACCGACCGCGTTATCCGCGATCACCCTTTCCTACAGCCCCCATCTTATGTTCCAATATGGTTCATGGAACAGCAGCAAACCTCACCACAACCGCCCGCCCTCCCCACGCCAATCATCCGCCACGACGGCTGGACCGGCGAGAAGATGGCGATCTTCTGTGAAACCCTCGCCGAGACCGCCGTCGTCGCCGAAGCCTGCGACGCCGCGCGCATGGGCATTTCCGGCGCTTACGCCGCGCGCCGCCGCAACCCAGTCTTCGCCGCCGCCTGGGACGCGGCGCTGAGCATCGCCCGGGAGCGGCTCGCCGACACGCTCCTCGCCCGCTCGATGGAGGGCAATGTCGAGCAGATCTACAAGGACGGCGAGCTGGTCGGGGAGCGCCACCTGCTCGACAACCGCCTCGGCCTCGCCATCCTCCGCCGCCTCGACCGGCTGGCGGAAGGCGGCGTGTGCGTCAGCGCACGGGACCTGCCTTTCTCGGGCCAGTACCGGAGACCCGCACCGAGTCACGGAAGCTTCAACTGGGAGCATGCGATCGACTCGCTCCGCACCGGCGACGAGGAGGGCGTGGCCAGGGCGCTCGCCCTGATCGAGGGTGACAAAGTGGAGGAAGTGGAAGCGCCAAGGGGCGGCCACAATGAAGACGAAGGCCTCGACCTCTCCGACCGCTGCTGGAAGGACGAAATCGACGAAATCTGGATGACCGATTTCCCGCCGCCCGCCGGCTTCACCGGCTACGAAAGCCGCCCCTACGACGACATCGGCGACGACGAACCGTACGTCCGCATCTGCACGGAAGAGGAAATCGCGATCCTCGACGCCGACGCCGCAGCAGACCGCACCGCCGAACGCGCCGAAGACGAACAACTCCGCGACGCTTGGTTCGAGCTATTGCGCGCCGAAGCGGCGACGGCCCCCACTTCGTCATTCCCGCAAAAGCGGGAAGCCAGTTAGACAAGCACCATGCACCCCGGTTTCCAGCCCACCGTCTATCTGTTGGCTTCGCAGCGTAACGGTACGCTCTTCGTCGGCGTGACCTCCAATCTCCCCGCCCGTATCCACCACCACGGCTGCGGGCTCGTCCCCGGATTTACCCGCGACTACGACGCGAAGCTGCTCGTCTGGTTCGAACAGCACGCGACTATGGATTCCGCGATTACGCGCGAAAAGCGGATCAAGAAGTGGAACAGGGCCTGGAAGCTGGAGCTCATCGAGACCGCAAATCCCGATTGGCGTGACTTGGCCGAGGACCTCGGCTTCGAACCGCTTATCGTCATGCCCGCGAAAGCGGGGACCCAGCAATGAGCACCCGGCTGGGTTCCAGCTTTCGCGGGAATGACGAGAGTAGGGCTGCAGTTAAAGGCCTCCGCCAATTCCTGGACCCCGAGCAACAACAAGCCTGGCTCGAAGGCCAAGCCACCCTCCCCGACGCCAACGAACGCGAAGAATCCCTCGAACACCGCTTCAAATACACCGCCCGCTTCGAGAAGCTCCTCCGCCGCCCGCAAGCCGAGGACGTCTTCGACATCGTCCGCATCTACGGCGAAACCTGTATCCCCATCCCGCGCCGGACCGAGCGCTGGTACTGGTCCGTCTCCTGCCTGCCGTCGAGCCCCGACAAGCCCCTGGTCCGGGTCAATGCGGGCTGGATGGAGCTGTTCGCCCTGCACGCGGACGGAGACGACGTCCGCGCCAGGTTCATCCTGCACCTGTCCGATTTCACCGCTAACGGATCGCCCGAGCCCGACCATCTCGACCACCACCTGATCGAGAGCTGCGTCGCGAGGCCCGAGGACGTCAGCCATTTCCTTTGGAAAGCGGACACGTTCGGCATCAAGGTCCGGCGCTCAGCCTCGATCCGCGCGTTCCTCGCGCACCCCCACGCGCTCCGCGCCATCCGCCGCTTCAACCTCACGCACATGAACCGAGGCCGGAACGCCTATCAGGCGAGCCACTGCTACAGCGTGGCAGATTTCATGGTGGGGGATTGAAGCGCTGCGATGGCCGCTTTATTTCAACAGCGCATAACCGGTCGTGTGGCACTCGTCGAGGCCGCACTGCACCACCACCGACCCGAAGTTCACGAGCGCAAGCGCGATCACGTAGAGACTCACCGCCGCCGCGAGCTGTCCGACGAGCGAGCGCCGGTCGGGCCCTCTCGCTCCGTCCTCGGTGCCGACGATGCACAGCTTCAGCGCGAAGGCGCCGATCAGCGCGACCGCGATCAGCACCGACCACACCGGCATGTGCAGCCCCAGCACCGCGCTTCCGACATATTCGTGTCCGGGCCGCGGATAGATGTCGAGCAGCGTCTGGCGCGCGGCGACCACCAGCAGGAACACGGAGAAGAGGAGGCTGTAGCCGAGGTTGCGGTCGGAGAAGCCGCTTCGGAAGTTCTGCATCAGCCCGAAGCACACGCCGAGCATCGCCACCCGCTGAAGCAGGCACAAGGGACAGGGCAGCTCGCCCCGTACATATTGCATGAACAGGGCCGCGCTCAGCACCGCGGCGATCACCGCGATCATGGCAAGCCCGAAGGCTTCGTTGAGCACGAACCGCAGGGTCTGGAGCCCGCCCCGAGCGCGCCTGGTCATGTCTGGATCCACGGCAGGCGGAACCCGTACACGGGGCTGTGGACCTCCCACAGGAACAGGTGGATCGCGAGGAGGAGCGTCACCGCGACCAGGACGATCGCCACCACTCGCCGCCCCAACCAGCCGGCGACCAACGCACCCGAAAGCGTCGCGAAAATCACTGCCATCATGGGCGACCCCCCGCAGCAATGAACCCTTCATGCCTTGCGCGGAAGCAACCGTAACACAGCGCGGAAACAAGTGCCCGCTTCAATGCGCCGCAAAGACGATCAACCCGATGGCGATCCCGATCGCGAGCAGAACGACGAACCGCCGCAGCTTCATCTCAGGCTTTCCAGCCCGGAATCCTGTCGGCGGGCATCGGGCAGGCCATGCCGTCCAGCTCCCGCCGGTCCTCCGGTGCAAGCTCGACCCCGAGCGCCCGGATCTGCTTCGAGATCTGCGATCCGCCGAGCGCCAGGATGTGGTTGTAGCCCCTCACCTTGGCGACGTCGGCGCGGAGCCGGTCCTGCGTGACCTCGCTCAGCGGTCCGCCGCGCTCGAGCATTCGAAGCTCGATCTGGACGGCGAACTCGTCCTGCGCCACGTCATGGAGCCCACGGACGAACGCATAGACGGCCGCATATTGCGCCCGCTCCTTCGCCTTCATGTGGGTGATGGTGTCCGCCGCCACTGCGCTGTCCCAGCCGGACGTCGACCAGACCCGAAGCGGCGTGACGTTGTGGTTGCCGAACATCTGCCACGGCCGCGGCGGCGGTCGGTCGATGATCTGCTCCAGTTGGTCGAGCCTGCGGTCGATGCAGCCCTCCAGCCGCACTCGCTGCTCGGCGTTGTACAGGTTCTGCTCGAGCTCGCCGCCGAGGTCCTCCTTCGCCTCGGCCACGTGCTTGGCCCACCTCATCCGCTCGACGATCTGGTCCGCCGCGAGCGCGAGCAGAACGCCGATGACGATGACTCCGACCTCGCCGAGAAACTCCCGCCATCCGTGCAGCGGTTTGGGCAAATGCACGTGCATGCGACCGGCCCCCCAGGTGGCAGGAGGCTAACAGATGTCGTTAGCTAGGCAATGGGAGGCGGGCTGCGTTCGGGCATTGCAACTGACCGCAGCCACCTGCGAAGTGGAGCGTCGTACCACTTGTCCAGCGCCCAGACGATGGCCAACAATCCCAACGCAAATGCCGCGAAGAGAGCCTTGTCGTGAACGCGCACGCCGGCTCGCTTCAAGGCAGCAACGGTCAACATCCCGACCGGAGCGTGCAGGACGTAGACACCGTACGAGGTCACGCCAAGAAATCTGAACACGGCTTCACTGCGACCTGCCGGATCGCAGCTACATCCCACGAAGACAACGGATGGCAGGGCGACGAAGACCAGCCCAAATTCGAAAGGCAGTCGGTACTCGGCTGGCGGGCGCCACACGAGCAAAAGTCCGAGCACGATCAAACAGGACCAAGCCTTCGCCGTTGACCTGTGACGTCGGTCGCCGATCAGCCGGTACACGGCGAGAAAGCTCTCAGGCGCGAAAACGCCGAATTGATAAACATGCCGTGCGACGACCAACAAGGCAGCAACACCGCGGAGACCGTCCAGAGTATGAAATTTCCGCTGATGTTCTAAAGGAACTCGCGGCACAGATGATCGCTCGACTTTGGCGAAACGCACGTAATGGCCCCTACGCCGAGCGTCGTGGAAATTGCTCTACGTTCCTTTGAAAGTAAACAGCGATTGACGGCCACAAACCAAATCTTGGCAGCCATCTTTATCGGCTTTGGATGAAAGCCGAGCCCCTGCCGGCGCTCAGCTCAGCGACGGAACCGAGACCGGATCCTCGTTGAGCGCCTCAATCAGGGTGAGCGGCCCGCGCGCGATCGCCCTCCAGTGATCGACGTCGAGCTCGCCCATCCGCCACGCGCCGATGAGCCCACAGATTAGCCAGAAGATTATCGCGAAACCGAAAGCTACCTTCATGGCAGCCGCCTCCTCCGGAAGACGCAGGGAATCACGGATCGCGGCCCAAGTCAAAGTCGCGGAAGCTTGTTTGCGGCCGAGTCGCACCGTTCGCTCGATTCAAAAAGGGGGGCCGCTCCGTGAGGAAGCGCCCCCCAAGTTTCCGAGTGGGAGTGTCTAAGTCACCAATCGGGATGCCGTTCATACATGGTTAACGTCCGCTTTCAAAGCAGAAACTAACCTCGGTTAATGCAAGAAACACCCGGCGACAGGCGCCCCGGCGTCTGGCACTCATGGCGAATGAGCCCAGAGCGTCCGGCCGAGCTCCGTCACACCGTGCTGCCGGCAGGCTCGATGGCGATCGCCGCCTTCTCGACGATCGTCGAATGGTACGATTTCACTCTCTACCTGTATTTCGCGACGGTCCTCTCGCGGGTCTTTTACGGCGGTGGGGCGCAATCGCTGCTGATCACGCTGGGGGGTTTCGCGATCGCTTATTTGATGCGGCCGTTGGGCGCGATTTTCTTCGGCCACATCGGCGACCGGCACGGCCGCAGGCACATGTTGCTCATCTCGGTGGCGGTGATGACTGCAGCGATGCTCGCCACCGCGCTGCTGCCGACTCGCTCGCAGATCGGCCCCGCCGCCGGCTGGCTGCTCCTGCTCCTGCGCTGCGTCATGGGCTTCTCGGTGGGCGGCGAATATACCGGCGTCGTCGCCTATCTGCTGGAGGGCGCACGGCCGGAACGCCGCGGCCTGATCGCCTCATCGGCCTCGGCGGCAAGCGAGGTCGGCGCCCTGCTCGCGGTGGGCGTTTCCGCGCTGACGGTCAGCGCGATGGACGAGTCGGCGCTCGCGAGCTGGGGCTGGCGGATCCCGTTCCTGTTCGGCGCAGCGCTCGCGGCGAGCGTGTGGATCGCCCGCTCGACAATGCACGAATCTCCGGACTTCCGCCGCCAGCAGGAACAGGGCACCATACCGGCGGAACCGCTAGGCCATGCTCTGAAGCACCACCGGGCCGGCATTGCCCGAGCCTTCTCCATCTCGGCGCTGGGATCGATCACTTATTATGTGGGCATCACCTACGTCCCCGCCTTCCTAACCTCGGCGGGCGCGCTAAGCGAAGGAACGGCGTTGTGGCTGTCCACCGCTGCGGCCGTGGTCGTGATCCTCGTCACTCCGTTCGTCGGCCTGTGGTCGGACCGTGCCGGCCGTCGCCTGGTGCTCATCGCACTATGCCTGGGAAGCGCCGCGCTTCCGATTTCGATGTTTGCACTGATGGCCAGCGGGTCTCAGCTGCAGGCGCTGCTCGGAGCAAGCGCGCTGGCCGCGCTCGCGGGCGCCGTCAGCGCTGTAGGCGCGGTTGCGACTGCGGAGCAATTTCCCGGCGAGGGGCGGGTTACGGGTCTTGCGCTCGGCGCCACCATGGCCACCGCCGTCTTCGGCGGATTGACGCCCTATGCCGCGCAGCTCCTCGTCGAACGGACCGGCTGGACGATGGCGCCGGGCGCGATGATCGCGCTCGTTGCTCTCTGCGTGCTGCCGGTCTTCGTCGCCATGCGCGAAACCGCGCCGCTCAGCGCGCTCCCCAACCGGTCAGCATCGTCTTGATGGTCCGGAACACGATCAGCACGTCCAGCCAGGGCGAGAAATATTTGATGTAATAGAAGTCGTAGTGGAGCTTTTCGAGCACCTGGTCGACCCCGGCCACGTGACCCTGATTGACCTGCGCCCATCCGGTGATGCCGGGCTTCACGACGTGCCGGTACCGATAGAAGGGAATCTTGTCCGTATACCAGTGCGACAACGGCATGGCCTCCGGACGCGGTCCGATCCAGCTCATCTCGAACTTGAGGATGTTGATGATCTGGGGGACTTCGTCGAGGCGCAGGTTGCGAAGGAAGCGGCCGACCCGCGTGACCCTGTCATCGTCGATCTCGGTCATGGCTGCTCGCCGCTCATCCTTGATGACGACGGGCCGCATAGTCCTGAATTTGTAAAGCGTGATCGGCTTGCCGGCGTGGCCACGCCGCTTCTGGCGAAAAAGGATCGAGCCGGCGCTGTCGAGCCTGATCGCGATGGCGACGACGGCCATGAGGGGAAGTACAACGGGCAGAACGAGAACCGCCACCGCGAAATCGATCAGGCTCTTCAGATAGAAATAGCCCCGCATCGGAACCAGCGAGCCGAAGCTGTTCTCCGAAAGATGCTCGACCTCGACTCGACCGGAGAGCGATTCCGAGAGCTGCTTGACCTGGTAAACGACCCGCCCTGCGAGGGCCGCATCGGCGAGAAACGCCGACCATTCCGGCGGAAGCTCCGCGCCGAAGTCTGCGACGATCGCCGTGCAGTTCCGCGCGTCGTGGAGGCGCGGACGGGAGAGCGGCAGCCAGTCGATCTGACTGATCTTGAACAGTCCCTCGACGCTTCCGAACGGCACCACGGCATAGCGCCGCCGGATGCGCCGCTCAGCATAGATGTAGAGCACGTACAGCCAGAAGACGTGAAGCAGGAAACCGCCCGCCAAAGCGACACGGTCGTAGGGAAACCGTGTCAGTGCGAACCAGGTGAGTACAAGCCCATGACCGGTGAGCGCCGCCGGAAAGATCACATAGCTTCGCTGGATCCCGGGATAGGTCTCGATCGACAATCGCATCCAGAAGGTGATTACGATCGCCACGATATTGCCGAACAGCGTGTAGACGCTTGCATGCTCCGTCATGGATCCCGGGAGCAGGGGCCCACGTAGGAACCATGGCAGGAACGCCCCAAAGGCGAGCGCGCCGGCGAACTGAAAGCGCCTCCGCGTCAGAAGAGAACGGCGGGATCGTTGCGGCCGCTCCGAAGCGGTGTCGAAAATCCTGCCATCGGCGACCGAGCCCATGGAACCCCCGCTACTTCTCGCCCCCGGCAATGCCGCCTTATCCCAAGACTTGGTCCGCTTTGAAGGAGAATCAGCTCCGTTTCGGATGGATACGGCTGCCGGCGCGCCGAATGACCGCGGGAAGTCAGAGGGTCCAACGGTCGATAGTTGAGCCAACTTCTCGGTCGCGCCACATGCCCCTGAGATCGGCCAACGTTCCGTCCGGCGTCAGCAAGCCGGCGAGGCGATCATCCGGAAGTTCACGATATTCGCGGTGTCCTACTGCGCCCACGACCAGGTCGTAACGCCTGCTGTCCAGGTCCGTGAGGGTCAACCCATGTTCGCGCTGCACCTCCTCGGCAGATGCAAAAGGATCGGCGACCTCAACGTCATGCCCGAGCGCCTGAAGGCGCGCGATCAGGTCGAAGCTCCGGCTGTTGCGCAGGTCCGGCACATTCTCCTTGAAGGTTAGGCCGAGCACGAGCGCCGAGCCCGCCTTGCCGCGCAGCTCGTGAAGCGTGTCGGCGATCCAGGCTCCCATGCCGTCGTTGGTGCCGCGCCCCGCGAGGATCACTTGCGGATTGTGCCCCAGCTCCTGAGCGAGGTGGCTCAGGTAATAAGGATCGACCCCGATGCAGTGGCCGCCGACGAGGCCCGGCTCGAAGCCCAGAAAATTCCACTTGGTCCTGGCCGCCGCGAGCACATCCCAGACCGAAACCTCGATCTTCGAGAAGATCTGCGCGATCTCGTTCATGAAGGCGATGTTGATGTCGCGCTGCGCGTTCTCGATCGCCTTCGCGGCCTCTGCGGCCTTGATCGAAGCCGCGCGAAACACGCCGCCGCTCGTGATCGCCCCGTAAACTTCCGCGAGCTGGTCGACGACCTCCTCATCCTCCCCCGAAATCACCTTGGTGATCGCTTCAATCCGGTGCTCGCGGTCGCCGGGATTGATCCGCTCGGGACTGTAGCCGAGACGAAAATCGCGGCCGCGCTTAAGGCCGGACCGGCGCTCGATCTCGGGCCCGCACAGATTCTCCGTGACGCCGGGATAGACGGTGCTTTCGTAAACGACCGTCGGCCGGCGCCCGGGGTCGATCAGCGCTGCAACCGTTTGGGTCGCGGACATGACCGCCGACAAGTCCGGGCGGTTCGCATCGTCGACCGGCGTCGGCACCGTGACAATGTAGATGTCAGCGCCGGCGCCATGCTCCGCACAATCGGTCAGCCGAAGCCTGGAAGACGCGAGTTCCTGTTCCTCGACTTCTCGAGTCCGATCACGTCCCTCGCGGAGCTCGGCGACCCGCTCGGGATCGGCGTCGAAGCCGATGACATCGAACTTGCGTGCGAGCGCCACGGCAAGCGGCAAGCCGACGTAGCCGAGCCCGATGACAACGATTTTGGGCGTGCTTGTCATGAGGCCCGAGCCGTTTACGGCCTCAGATCTTGCCGCGCCCGACGCCGAAATAGGCGAGCCCCGCCTCCTCGGCTTCGGCCCGGCCGTAGATATTTCGTAGGTCGACGAGCACCTTGCCGCGCATTGCAGCCGCCAGCTTGTCCAAGTCGAGCGCCCGGAACTCGTCCCACTCGGTGACGATCACGAGAGCGTCGGCGCCCTCGGCGGCCCCATACGCGTCGGAAGCGAAAGTGATGCCGTTGAAGATCTTCTCGGCTTGCTCCCGAGCGACTGGATCGAACGCGCTCACTTGAGCGCCCTTCTCGAGGAGACCGTTGATCAACGGAATGGAGGGAGCGTCCCGCATGTCGTCGGTGTTCGGCTTGAAGGCGAGACCGAGAACTCCGATGCGCTTGCCGCTCAGGTCGTCGCCGATGGCGCGGGCAACGCGATCCGCCATTCCCGCCTTGCGTTCGTCGTTCACCTGCACGGTCGTGCGGACGATCCGCTGGTCAATGCCCGCCTCGTCTGCTGTCTGCAGCAGCGCCAGCGTATCCTTCGGGAAGCAACTTCCGCCATAGCCGGCCCCCGCGTGAAGGAACTTGGGTCCGATGCGATTGTCGAGCCCGATGCCGCGAGCCACGTCCTGGACGTCGGCATCGACCGCCTCGCACAGATCGGCGATCTCGTTGATGAAGCTGATCTTGACCGCCAGGAACGCGTTCGCCGCATATTTCGTAAGCTCCGCCGTACGGCGGGCGGTGATCAGGATGGGCGCTCGATTGAGGAACAACGGCCGGTAGATTTCCTTGAGCACCTCCTGCGCCCGCTGATCCTCGGCGCCGACCACGATGCGATCGGGATGCTTGAAGTCCGCGATCGCAGCGCCTTCGCGCAGGAACTCGGGATTGGAGGCGACCGAGGCGTCGGTCACGCCTTCCTCATGGAGGATCTTCTCGATTTTATCACCGGTGCCGACGGGGACGGTCGACTTGGTCACGACCACGGTACCCGGCGCCATCACCTTGGCGAGCTCCCGCACCGCCTGGAACACGAAGGTGAGATCCGCGTGGCCGTCGCCACGTCTGGCGGGCGTCCCGACCGCGATGAACACGGCCTCCGCATCCTTGACCCCGGCGGCGAGATCCTTGGTGAAGGTCAGCCGCCCACGTTCGACGTTCGCCTTCACCAGCCCCTCGAGCCCCGGCTCCCAGATCGGCATCTTGCCCGCATTCAGTCCGTCGATCTTGCTCGCATCCTTATCGATGCAACAGACCTGATGACCGAAGTCGGCGAAACAGGCGCCGGAAACGAGTCCGACGTATCCGGTGCCGATCATCGCGATGCGCATTCACTGTTCCCTTGTTCGATGAGCGCGTGGGGCCATAGCCGGACCGCCGCGCCATGAACAAGGAGTTCGGGTCGAAGCCTAGTTTTCGCCGCAAAATGCCTATATTGGCGCGGCCCTTCCGATGAACGTCACGACACTCCCCAAGCCCCCGCGCGTCGGGCTGGTCTCACTCGGCTGTCCCAAGGCCCTCGTCGACAGCGAGCGGATCATGACCAAGCTGCGCGCCGACGGTTACGACATGTCGCCTGATTATGCGGGGGCCGACGTGGTGCTCGTGAACACCTGCGGCTTCCTCGATTCCGCCAAGGAAGAGAGCCTCGAGGCGATCGGCGAGGCCATCGCCGAGAACGGCCGCGTCGTGGTCACCGGCTGCATGGGGAAGGAAGCCGACGTCATCCGCGAGCGCTTCCCGGACGTGCTCGCCGTCACGGGTCCCCAGCAATATGAGGAAGTCGTCGCGGCAGTTCACGAAGCCGCTCCGCCGATCCCGTCGCCGTTCATCGACCTTGTGCCCGAAGCCGGCCTCAAGCTGACGCCGCGGCACTACAGCTATTTGAAGATCTCCGAGGGCTGCAACCACCGCTGCGCCTTTTGCATCATCCCGCACTTGCGCGGTGACCTCGTCAGCCGCCGCCCCGACGCGATCCTGCGTGAGGCCGAGAAGCTCGTCGCCGCGGGCACCAAGGAGCTGCTGGTCATCAGCCAGGACACGAGCGCCTACGGTGTCGACATCCGGCACAAGGCGTGGCCCTGGAAGGGCGAAGAGGTCCGCGCGCACATGACCGACCTCACGCGCGAGCTGGGCAAGCTCGGCGCCTGGGTGCGGCTCCATTACGTCTACCCCTATCCGCACGTCGACAATGTCATCCCGCTGATGGCGGAGGGCTTCGTCCTCCCCTACCTCGACATTCCGTTCCAGCACGCGAGCCCGAACGTGCTCCGGGCGATGCGCCGTCCTGCAAATGACGCGAAGGTGCTGCAACGCATTCGTTCGTGGCGCGAGCAGGTGCCCGAGCTCGCGATCCGCTCTTCCTTCGTGCTCGGCTTCCCCGGTGAGACGGAGGAAGACGTCTCCTATCTGCTCGCCTGGCTCGAGCAAGCGCAGCTGGATCGGGTCGGGGCGTTCAAGTTCGAGCCCGTCGAGGGCGCGCCTGCGTCTTCAATGCCGGACCAGGTTCCCGACGACATTAAGGAGGAGCGGTTCGAGCGCGTGATGGCGCTGTCCGCCCGTATCTCCACCGAGAAGCTGGCGCGGAAGGTCGGCTCGACCATCGAGGCGCTGATCGATGCGGTCGACGAAGAGACCGGCGGCGCGACCGGACGCTCGAAGGCCGACGCCCCTGAGATCGACGGAGAAGTCCATCTGCGCGATGCGGGCGGTCTCAAGGCCGGCGACATCGTAACGGTAAAGGTCGAGGATTCGGACGAGCACGACCTCTACGCCGTGCCGGCCTAGGCAGGTCCGCCCTTGCCGGGCTTTCGGAACACGGGCTTTCCGTCGTTCGACAACAGCGCCGCAACCCACCTGGTGTCCGGGAATTGCGCGAACACCATCATCGACATGAGCGTCAGAGGCACGGCCAGGAAGGCGCCGGAAATGCCCCACAGGACGGTCCAGAATGCCAGCGCCAGCAGCGTCACGACCGGATCGATGTTCTGCGTCTCGGCCTGCATCCGCGGGTAGATGAAGTTGCCGACGACGGTCGCCGTAATCTGGGTCACGATAAAGATCGCCAGAGCCGGCCAATAGGTCGGAAACTGGACCAGCGCGAACAGGCTCGGAAGGATCGAGCCGATGGTGATCCCGATGTTCGGGATGAACGTCAGCAGGAAGAACAGGATCGCCCAGAAAGTGATATTGTCGAGGCCCACCACCATCATCACGATCACTGCCGACAGGGTCAGCATGAGGCCTGTGATTGTCTGCACCCAGACGTAGGTCTCGATGTCCGTCGCCGCGCGCCGAGCAACGTCCTTGATGGCCGTCGCTCGATCGGACGAACCCGCTGCGACGTCGATCTTGCGGCTGATCCGCTCGCTGCCGGCGAGCATGAACCCGAAATAGACCAGCATCAGCAGCAGCCCCGCTGCAAAGCCCTGCAGCCCGGCCAGGATCGATCCGGCGAGGTGCGGCACGCTCACGCTGCCGATGATGGCCTTGAGATGCAGCTCCTGCCGCAAGTGCAGCGCGCGGCCCAGCTCCATGACGATCTGGTCGAGCCGATCGGCCAGCTGCGGCCCTTCCGCGACGATCTGCACCATGCCCTGGACGAGGACGAAGAGCCCTCCCGCGGCGCAGAACACGACGACGAGGCCGGCAAGCGCCAGCACCGCCCATGCCGGAGCCGCCGGCCAGCGGTTGCGGATGAAGCGCACCAGCGCCCTCACCAGCACCGCGAGCACAAAGGCGATCACGAACGGGATGAGGATGTCGCGAAGGAAGTAGAGCATCGCGAGCGCGGCGGCCGTGCCGGTGAGGATTTGCGCCGTACTGCTCGAACGTGTCGTCACCGAGGCCGTTTTCGCAGAGGACTCGACAGCTTGTCTACTGCAGCTAGGCTGCGGCCATGCTCAAGCTCATCGCCGCGCTTTTCGCGCTTGTCGCTTTCCCCGCCGCCGCCCAACCGCTCACCTCCGCCGAAGCTGCCAAGGTCGACAAGATCGTCGCCGACGCGCTTACCGCCGACGAGGTGCCGTCGGCCTCGATCGCCATCGTTCGCGACGGCAAGATCGTCTTCACCAAGGCCTATGGCAAGGCGAACGAGGGACTGCCTGCGCGGACCGACCTGCCGTACCAGATCGCGTCCAACTCCAAGCAGTTCACCGCGATGGCGCTGCTGCTGCTCGAGGATGAAGGGAAGCTCAGCCTCGACGACCATGTGTCCAAGTACCTTCCGGGGATTACCGGCGGCGACCGGATCACGCTTCGTCAATTGCTTGCGCACACTTCCGGGATCCAGGACTTCTGGCCGCAGGATTACAGCTTCGAGGCCATGGGGCACCCGACCAGGCCCCAGGGCATCGTCGATCGCTGGGCGAAGAAGCCGCTCGACTTCGAGCCTGGCGATCAGTGGCAATATTCGAACACGGCCTATGTCATTGCCGGCATGATCGCCGAAAAGGTCAGCGGCGAGCCGCTCGTCAGCTTCCTCGAAAAGCGGATTTTCAAGCCGCTCGGAATGACGAGCGTGAAGGACCAGGACGAGACCAACGGTCCCGCCTTTCCGGCGGGCTACGGCCGCTACGCGCTCGGCCCGGTCCGCCAGGTGGTGCCTCCGGCGCGCGGCTGGCTCTACGCGGCGGGCGAGCTGTCGATGAGCGCCGAAGACCTCGCCAGATGGGACATCGCGCGCATCAACCGCTCGCTCGTTCCTGCCGACGACTGGAAGGCGCAGGAAACGCCGGTGAAGCTCAACAACGGCAAGGATACGGGTTACGGCCTGGGCGTGTTCATCAAGAGCACCCCGCGCCCAGAGATCAGCCACGGCGGCGAGGCGGTGGGCTTTCTGTCCGAGAACACGGTCTATCCGGCACAGCGCGCAGCGATCGTCGTGCTGACCAACAGCTGGTCCGGGCACCCGCACACACGCATCACCCGCGACATTGCCAGGCTCATTCTTCCGCCCGCTACGGCGCAAGGCGCTGTCGCTCTGGCGCAGGCGGCTCGCGCTCGGACGGTTTACGATCAGCTGCGCGTCGGCCGTCTCGACCGCTCGCAGCTGACGGAGAACGCAAACTTCTACTTCACGCCCATTGTGATCGCCGATTACGGCTCGAGCCTCGGCCCACTCGGTGAACCCACGTCGTTCGAACCGAAAGGCGAGCCGGTGCTTCGCGGAGGATTCGTCATCCAGAACTATGTGATCAAATACCCGGGAAGGTCGCTCAATCTCTCGACATTCTACGAGCCCGGCGCAAATGGCCGGATCGAGCAGTTCCTCGTGACTCCCGGAGAATGACCGACTTTTCGCAGCTTCTCGTCGCCGATCGTGGGCAGAAGGCGCGGACGATCCACCTCGTCGACAAGCGGAGCTTTGCCGGCTGGCTGAAGAAGCGCCCGCCCGAGGATCGCGCCGTGCTCGAGGCGAACCGCTTCGACGGCAAGACCGGCTTTGAATTCGTACTCCTTCCGCGCGGCGGGGAGTTCGAGGTCGTGAGCGCCGTCAAGAATGCCGAGTCGCTCTCGCCATGGTGCCTCGCCAAGCTCGCGGACGCCCTGCCGGACGGCACGTATAAGCTCGCGGAAGGTGAGCCGGGATCTGCAATTCTCGGGTGGCTGCTCGCCCAGCACCGGTTCGACGCCTACCGCTCGAAGGAGGAGCCTGAACGAGGTCCCCGAGTGCTCGTGACCGGTGAGGTCGCACGGATCGAACCAGCCATAAGGCTCGCCGAGGCTACGGCATTGGTCCGCGACCTCGTGAACACTCCGGCTGCCGAGCTGGGGCCGTCCGAGTTGGAGCAAGCGGCGCGCAACGTGGCAAAGACCGGCGGCGTCCAGCTTCAGGTCGTCAAGGGCGATGAACTCGCGGACGGCTATCCGCTGGTCGCTGCCGTGGGAGGAGCCGCCACGGCAGAACGTGCGCCGCGGCTGATCGAGTTCGAATGGGGCAAGCCCAGCGACCCGCGCGTCGCAATCGTCGGCAAGGGCGTGTGTTTCGACAGTGGCGGTCTCGACCTCAAGGGCGCCGCCGGAATGCGCCTGATGAAGAAGGACATGGGCGGAGCGGCGCACGCGCTCGCCTTGGCGCGGCTAATCATGGCCGAACGCCTTCCGGTTCACGTCCATGTGCTGATTCCCGCAGTCGAGAATGCAGTGTCCGGTGCCAGTTATCGCCCCGGGGACATCGTCAAGTCCCGCAAGGGGACCTTTGTCGAGATCGACAACACCGATGCGGAGGGGCGCTTGATCCTCGCCGATGCGTTGACGAAGGCGATCGAGGGCAAGCCGGAGCTGGTCGTCGATTTCGCCACGCTCACCGGGGCCGCCCGGGTCGCTCTCGGTCCGGATCTCCCGGCCTTCTTCGCCAATTCCGACGAGCTCGCCGGACCGGTGGAGGCGGCCGCTCGCGATGTCGAAGACCCGATCTGGCGGATGCCGCTGTGGGATCCGTATGACGAGATGCTCAAGAGCGATATTGCGGATTTTGCGAATGCCTCGAGCAGTCCGATGGCCGGCTGCATCACGGCCGCCCTATTTCTGAAAAAGTTCGTCCCCGACGATGTCCAATGGGCCCATCTCGACACCTACGCCTGGCGAGAAACTGCAAAGCCGGGCCGTCCCAAAGGCGGTGAAGCGCTGGGGCTGCGGGCCGTGTTCGCCGCACTATCCAGGCGGTATTCCAAGGACTAGACGACAGGAGTTCCCGCTGTTTGCGGCCCTTTCCCGTCAATTTTCCGTCATGTTAGCTGCAACATTTCGCGTCCTTACCGGTTTACTCCGGCACTACGCGGCACCCGACGGAGTCAATCTTTATGGGCGAGGTTTCGCTGACCGGCTGGATGAAGGCCCTTATCGCCTACGTCCGATCAGGCGAGCCCGATCTGACCAACCGGCAGATGGCGTTGCTGATGCTCGTTTATCTGACGCCGGGCCCCCACACCGTGCGCGGCCTTGCTCGCGTGCTCGGAGTATCGAAACCGGTCGTCACTCGCGCCTTGAACACGCTCGGCGCGCTCGGCTATCTCCGCCGCGAACGAGACCAGGACGACCGCCGCAACGTGTTCGTCGTCCGCACCAGCAGCGGGGCAGATTTTCTTGAAGGGTTCAAACGCAACCTCCGCGAGGGCGACGCAAGCCCCGCGGCCCACCGGCCGATCATCGGCCAAGCGCCGGCCTACGCCCACCAGCGCTGACGAATTCGCGCTCACCGGACCTTCGGCCCCCCCAGACCCGAACTTCAACGCCTACCGCAAGGATCTTGCCGACGTCGCGCTCGCGGGGCGGGTGATCGCCTCGCATTATGCAGAACCCGTGGAGCGAGAGATCGCGAGACCGACCCCGCTGCGCAGCGGCCCGTCGGAGGAATCGGGCGTCATCCGCGATCTCTCGGCGGGAGAGCGGTTCGAGATGCTCGATGACAGTCTCGGCTGGGCCTGGGGCTATGCCGGACCGGATCGCCGCGTGGGCTATGTCCATCTGTCGACGATCGCCGGTTATTAGCTGAGAACGGAGCGGATCCAGATCAGCTGGTAGAGGCTCGTGGCAACGAGCACGGCCAGCACTGCTGCGATCGCCCAGTCTCGGCGCGGCGCGCGCGGCCGCCGCTGGGGGAAGAGCATCCAGCCGGAGACGGCGCTCAGGATCAGGGTCCCGATCGCGCTGTTGCGAACGAAGGTCGCGACGACGGTCCTGACATGCTCCGTGCCATCGGCGACGGAAGCCCCGTGTGGGCTCATCCATAAGGTCATTGCCCAAGCGATCACTGCCGCGAAAAGCAGCAAGGAGCCCACGAACATGCGCCCTCGGGTGATCCCACGGTTGCTCACATCTGCCCCCTTGCGCGGCGGATGGCATACCAGCGGGCCACGTTTGCGTTCTGCTGCGCCAGGGTTTCGGCGAACACGTGTCCGCCGGTGCCGTCGGCGACGAAATAGAGCGCCTTGGTCTGGGCCGGGTGAAGCACCGCTTCGACGCTCGCCTTGCCGGGATTGGCAATCGGACCCTCCGGAAGACCGGCGCGCCTGTAGGTATTATATCCATTGTCGGCGTTCAGCTCGGATCGCCTGATACGCCGGCCCAGAGGTTTTCCCTTCGTCACGGGATATATTACGGTCGGGTCGGCATCGAGTTTCATGCCGATCCGCAGCCGATTGCAATAAACGCCTGCGATCATGGGCCGTTCGGATGCCTTGCCCGTTTCCTTCTCGACAATGGACGCCAGGATGACGGCCTGCTCCTTCATCGCGATGGGACAATCGGTGCTGCGCTTTGGCCACAGCTCATCGAGCGTCTTGCTCATCGCGGCCCGCATTCGGGCGACGACGGCCGCCCGCGTCTCTCCGCGCTGATAGCCATAGCTGTCCGGGAGCACCGATCCTTCCTCGATCAGCGGTAACGGCCCGGAAAGATATGGGATCGCGGCCAGCTTTTCCTGGACGATAATCGAGGGCATGCCCTCGGTGATCGTGATCAGCCGCTGCACCGGCTTGCCGTGCTGCAGCAGGTCGAGGACCGACGAGCCGCCCATGCCCTTCGGAATCCGGAACTCACCGGCCTGGATCGGGTCGTGCGAGCCGAAAATCCGCGCCATCACGTAGAAGCTCTTCGCAGTGCCCGGAATCGCGCCCTGCTTGGCCAGCTGCCGCGAGATGGCCGCGAGAGTCGTGCCCTCCTTCACGATCACGTCGTGCGGACCGGCTTTGCGGCCGGGCGCCCACCACAGGAAATACAGAACCAGCAACGCCGCCGCGGCTAAAGCGCCGGCGGCAATCCAGATCCGCCTCACACGGCCTTCACGATTAGGCTGGCGTTGGTCCCGCCGAAGCCGAAACTATTGTTCAGCGCCGCGCGCACCGGGCGCTTCTTCGCCTGGTGCGGAACGAGATCGACACCTTCCGTGCCCTCGTCCGGATCATCGAGGTTAAGGGTCGGCGGTACGATTTGGTCGCGGATGGCGAGGATGCAGAAGATCGTCTCCACTGCCCCGGCGCCGCCCAGCAAATGTCCGATCGCGGACTTGGTGCTGCTCATCGAAGCGCCGCCCAAATCGTCGCCGAGCACGCGCTTGACCGCGGCGAGCTCGATCGTGTCCGCCATGGTCGAAGTGCCGTGGGCGTTGACGTAGTCGATGTCCTCGGGCTTCAGCCCGGCCTTCCTGAGGGCCATTTGCATCGCGAGCTCCGCACCCCGACCTTCCGGGTGCGGTGCGGTGACGTGATAGGCATCGCCGGACAAACCATAGCCGACCACCTCGGCATAGATCTTGGCGCCGCGCGCCTTGGCGTGCTCATATTCCTCGAGCACGACAACGCCGGCACCCTCGCCCATGACGAAGCCTTCGCGGTTCTTGTCATAGGGTCGGCTTGCCTCGGTCGGGCGGTCGTTGAATGCGGTGTTGAGAGCCTTGGCCTGTGCAAAGCCCGCAACCCCGAGCGGATTGATCGTGCTCTCGGCGCCGCCCGCGAGCATGATGTCGGCATCGCCGTCCTTGATCATCCGCGCCGCATCGCCGATCGAGTGGGCGCCGGTCGAACAAGCCGTGACGACCGAGTGATTGGGACCCATGAGGCCGTATTTGATCGACACCTGCCCGCTCGTCAGGTTGATCAGCCGCCCGTGAACGAAGTGCGGCGAAACGCGGCCCGGCCCACGTTCTGCCAGGACCAGGGACTCGCTTTCGATTCCCGGCAGCCCTCCGATCCCCGAGCCGATCGAAACGCCGGTGCGCTCCTTCGTCTCCTGGTCCATCTCGGTGAGGCCCGCATCCTCTAGCGCCTGGCCCGCGGCATCGATCGCATAGACGATGAACGGGTCGACCTGGCGCTGCACCTTATGGTCGACGCGCTTGTCTGGGTCGAAGCCCCATTCGTGATCCTTGGCCTTCACCTCGCCGGCGATCTTGGCCTTCTGATCGCTCGTATCGAACCGAGTGATCGAGCCAATTCCGCTTTTGCCGGCAATGAGGTTTTGCCAGGTGGTCTCGACGTCGCCGCCCAGCGGCGTCACCAGCCCGAGACCTGTCACGACGACACGGCGCATGTTTTCCACTCCGTCAGTCCTTCCAAAACAAACGGCCTCCCGATCGGGTTCGGGAAGCCGTTCGATACCGCCCTACGGCGCTGCAGGCGGCAGGTCAGCGGACCCGATCAGCCCTTGTTGGTGTCGATATAGTCGATCGCGTCGCGGACCGTCGTAATCTTCTCGGCGGCATCGTCGGGAATTTCCACGCCGAACTCTTCCTCGAAGGCCATGACCAGCTCGACGATGTCGAGGCTGTCGGCGCCGAGATCGTCGATGAAGCTCGCGTCCTCGGTCACCTTGTCCGGCTCGACGCCGAGATGTTCGACGACGATCTTCTTCACC
>JBKPQH010000018.1:0-65582 GCA_046733935.1 Pseudomonadota bacterium | reverse complement strand
GACGATGTCGAGGCTGTCGGCGCCGAGATCGTCGATGAAGCTCGCGTCCTCGGTCACCTTGTCCGGCTCGACGCCGAGATGTTCGACGACGATCTTCTTCACCCGATCGGCTGTCTCGCTCATGTGGGGCTTCCTCCGTTTTAGCTTTTGCGCTGCCCTAGCGGTGCGCTTTGAACGCTGCAAGTGGCGCTCGGAGCCGTCGAGCGCTAGGACTTGAGCGATGCTGAACCGCCATTTGACGCCTGGCGAGATTGCGCTTGCGCGTTCAGTGTTCGGCGACGCGATCGACTATGACCGTGTTCGGCTGTTCAAGGGCAAATGGTGGCGTTTTCACCCGCGCAACGCCGCGATGGCGCCGATGGGAGACATCTATTTCCATCCCGAAGGAGAGGTGTGGTCCGAGGATTTCTCGAAAGAGCCGCTCGGCCGCCAGGGCTTCTTCATTCACGAAATGACCCATGTCTGGCAGACCCAGAAAGGGGGCCGGTTCTACCTGCCCCTGATGCGGCACCCCTTCTGCCGATATTCCTATGAGCTGAAGCCGGGCAAGCCGTTCGAGCGATACGGCCTCGAACAGCAGGCGGAGATTGTCACGCACGTCTTCCTTGCCCAGCACGGGGCGCGCCCCGCTTGCGTGCCGCCACGCCAAATGCTGCCCTTCGCCTGACGGTTGCTGTAACAATCCTGCAACACCCGCGTCGGGAAACAAACATAGGACAGCGTCCCTCCTCCTCAGGCGCGGCTGTTTGAGGCATAGTGTCGGCTGCGCAACATTTGCGATAACAAACGGGGGGTTCTCATGCGCTTTCCAGCAGCTCTGCTGATCGGCACTTCTGCACTCGCGTTCGCGGTTCCAGCGTCGGCCCAGACCAACCAGGAAGCGGCGGCCCAGGCCGCCAACCCGCCGCAGGCCGCTTACCAATCGGGCGCGGACATCATCGTGACCGCGACCAAGCGCGCAACGCGCGTTCAGGACGTGCCCTTCTCGATTAATGCCCAGACCCAGGCCGATATCGAGCGGGCGCATGCCCAGACGATCGAGGACATCAGCCGCAACGTCGCGGGCTTGACCGTCCAGAATCTCGGCCCCGGCCAGAGCCAGGTGTCGGTGCGCGGCGTCTCGGCCGGCCAGATCGTGCGCGACCAGCCGGGCGTGAAGGAGCAGGTCGGCATCTACCTCGACGAGAGTGTCGTCTCGCTTTCCCTGTTCACTCCGGACTTCGACCTGTTCGACCTCAACCGCGTCGAGACTCTCCGCGGGCCCCAGGGGACGCTGTTCGGCTCGGGCTCAGTCGGCGGTACGGTCCGCTACATCACCAACCAGCCGCGAGTCGACCGGATCGAAGGCAGCGCCGAAGCCGGGGTCAATTGGCTGACTGACGGCAACATGGGCTGGGATACGAAGGCGGCCTTCAACATGCCGTTCGCGCCGACCGCTGCGCTGCGCGTCGTCGGCTACAATACGCACTTCGGCGGTTTCATCGATTCCGTGGGCCCGTTCCGCAAGAAAAACGTCAATGACGGGGACCGGTTCGGAACGCGCGTCTCGATCCTTTGGCAGCCCGCGCCGGAGATCAAGATCACGCCGCGGCTGGTCTATCAAAATACAACCGCCGGCGGCTTCAATCGCGAAGACCATTACATCATCTACGATAATCCGTTCGTCACTCAGAACGATCTCGGTGAGCGCGAGCAGTACCTGAAGAAGCGGGAGCATTTCCGCGACAGGACATTCCTGCTGGACCTTACCGCGAGCTACGATTTCGGTCCGGCTGAGCTGACGTCTGTCTCAAGCAAGCTTATTCGTGACGTGCTTGTGAGTCGCGACGCTTCGGCTCTGACCGGCTCGGTCTCGATTTCCTTCGCAGGTCTCGATCCGGCGATCGCCCCCGCGGCCAACCTCATCTCCAACCTCAGGGACACGACGAAGCTCAACCAGTTCACCCAGGAACTTCGCCTGGCATCGACGGGCACCGGACCCCTGACCTGGGTGTTCGGCGGCTTTTACAGCCGGGTCCATCGCGACTATTTCCAACGACTTCCTACCCCGGGCTATGACGTCCAAGCCGGCGACCCCTTCCTGGTCGCCTTGTGCCGGGTCGTTGCTCCGCCAAACAACACCTGCGCGGCGAACGGCGCCGATCCGAACCCGGCAAACCGAGTTCCGTTGACGTCCGCCGACGTGGATAACGGTTTTGGGCTGATCGATAACCCGTACCACGCCGACTTGCCCTACGTGATCACCCAGAAAGCGATATTCGGCGAGGGCAGCTACAAGTTTGGCCAGTTCAAGCTCACCGCTGGCGGCCGCTACTACAACTTCAAGGAGACACGGAACTTCATCTCCGGCGGTGTCTTCGCGAACGGCGACACGAGGATTGGAGACCGGACCAAGTCGAGTGGCTTTAGCCCGCGCGGCATCATCAGCTGGCAGCCGGACCGGTCCCTCAGCGTGAACGTTCAGGTTGCGAAGGGCTTCAGGCTGGGCGGTATCAACGATCCGCTCAACCTTCCGATCTGCTCGGCGGCTGATCGTGCCATCTACGGCCCGTTCGCCTCGGCGACCTACCAGGACGAAACGCTGTGGAATTATGAAGCGGGGGTCAAATATTCTCGCGGGCCGATCACGTTCAACAGCGCGGTATTCCACAACCAAATCAAGAACCTGCAGGTGACCGTGGATGCCGGCAGCTGCTCTTCGCGCCTCGTGTTCAATGTTCCGAAGGCGCATACGACGGGGGTCGAAGCGGAATTTGCGATCCATCCGCTGCCGGGCCTGGACCTGTCGGCGGCAGGTAGCCTGATCAATTCCAAGTTCGACAGCACGATCGCCGATCCTATCTTGGCGACGAGGACCGGCATTCGCGACGGCAATCGTCTACCGACGGTTCCGAAATACCAGTTCGCAGCGACGGCGAATTACGAGCAGCCGTTCAGTACAACCGGCCGCTGGTATGTGAACGGCAGCGTGCAGCGCGTCGGTGACCGGTTCACCCAGCCGGGCGATCAGGAAACGGCTAACCAGAACGTAAACCTCATTTTCTTCGATCCGATCACCGGCGCCTTTGACCCTGTGACTGGCAACACCATTGACCAGAACATCGGTTCACTGCGGTTGCCGGCGTACACGCTCGTCAATGCGTCGCTCGGATTGCGCTGGGAGAACGGCTTGGAGCTGTCGGCCTACGTCAACAATATCTTTGACAAGAATCCGAAGCTTTCTCTGGATCGCGAGCGCAACCTCCGGGCGCGGATCGCCTATGCGATCGGTCAGCCGCGCACGATCGGCCTCGTCGTCCGCAAGACGTTCGGAGCACCGGTAGCGGCACCGCCGCCGCCCGTTGTTGCGCTGCCGCCGACGCCACCGCAAACGCAGACGTGCCCAGACGGATCGGTGATCGAGGCGACGGCGACGTGCCCGTCTCCTCCTCCACCTCCTCCGCCGCCAGCCGCAGCGCCTGAGCGCGGCTGAACCGGGTGGCATTGAAGGTATCGCGCCGCTCGCTCCTCATCGGGGCGGGCGGCGCTGCCGTTTCGCCGGCCATCGCAAATACCTACAAAGGCAGGATGAATGATCACGTCGCCGTGATCGGGGCCGGGGTGTTCGGCACCTGGACGGCCGTCCACCTGCTCCGAAAGGGTCACAAGGTCACGCTGATCGACGCCTGGGGACCGGCGCACTCCCGCGCTTCGTCGGGGGGAGAATCGAGGCTGACTCGAGGCGCCTACGGCAAGGACGCCATCTACACGCGAATGGCGCTCGACAGCCTGCACGAATGGAAAGCGCTCAGCGCAGTCTCCGGACTTCCGATCTTCCATGAGTGCGGCGTCCTCTTCTTCTTCCCGCGCGAGGAGCAGTACGTTCGCGACAGCTTGGCGGCTCACAAGGCGATCCGCGCGACGACGCAGGCGCTGAACCGCGCCGAGATGTCGAAGCGCTTTCCGATGATCGACTTCGAAGGCGTCCACGTCGGCCTCTATGAGCCCGGCTTTGGTGCGCTGATGGCGCGACGGTCGGTGCAGATGCTTGCGGACGTTTTCGCCCAACGCGGCGGCACGTATGTGAAGGGTCAGGTGCGACCTCCCGTCGCCGGCGCATCCGAGCTCACTCAAGTCGAGCTGGCGAATGGGGAGCGCATCGCCGCCAACCAATTTGTATTCGCCGCCGGCCCCTGGCTGCCGAAGCTTTTTCCGGACGTCATCGGGCCCCGCATTCTCCCGACACGACAGGAAGTGTTCTTCTTTGCGCCGCCCGCCGGCGACCGCCGCTTCTCGCCCGATCTCATGCCCGGCTGGGCAGACTTCAACGAAGGCGACATTTTCTACGGATTCCCCGATCTCGAAGGCCGCGGCGTCAAGTTCGCCCACGACGCTCACGGCGTGGAGGTCGATCCGGACACGCAGGACCGGCGCCCGACGCAGGCGGCGCTCGCCGAGATCATCGCCTTTCGGGACCGCCGCTTCCCACTTCTGAAGGGGGCGCCGCTGACCGAAGCGCGCGTCTGCCAGTATGAGAACAGCTCGAACGGCGACTTCTTGATCGACTTCCATCCGCGACTGAAGAACGTGTTGCTCCTCGGCGGAGGCTCGGGCCACGGGTTCAAGCACGGGCCCGAGGTCGGCCGCTATGCCGCTGGCCGCCTGCTCGGCTCGGTGAAAGCGGAACCGCGATTCAGCCTCGCAAGCAAGAGCGAGGCCCATCATCGCGAGGTGCACTAGTCGGGCTTCTTCGCCACTCCAACGAGCGCGGGCCTGAGCAGCCGATCTTTCATCATGTAGCCTGGCTGCATTTCCTCGATGATGGTGCCGGGCTCCGCGTCGCTCGGCAGCTCGACCATCGCCTGGTGGCGGTGCGGGTCGAGCTTTTCGCCTTTGGCGGGAATGCGCGTGATGCCGTGGCGCGTGAAGGCGGCCTCAAGCTCCCGACCCGTAGCCTCGATCCCTGCGAGGAACTGGCTCGCCACCTTGTCCTGGCGCAGCTCATCGGTGACCGCTGCAAGCGCGCGCTCGAGGTGATCCTTGATCGCCAGCATGTCGCGCGCGAAGTTCGCCGCGGCGTAACTCGTCGCCTGCTGAAGCTCGCTTTCGAGGCGCCGGCGGACGTTCTGCGTCTCCGCAGCGGCATAGAGTGCCTTGCTCTTCGCTTCCTCGAGCTGCTTCTCCAGCTCGGCGACATGGTCATGTTCGCGCAGCTCTGGCGCGTCCTCCGCCGTTTCGTTGCGGATTTCCTCCGCCTCGTCGTGCAGCTTTCCCTCTTCGCTCATGCCATCAATCTCGTCAGTGCCTTGGCTGTGAAATCCACCATGGGGACCACCCGCGCATAGTTCAACCGCGTCGGGCCGATGACTCCCACAACGCCGACCACCTCGCCCTGGCTCCCGCGATAGGGCGCGGCGATGACCGACGAGCCCGACAAGGCGAACATCCGGTTCTCGGAACCGATGAAGATTCTGCAGCCTGGAGCGTCGCGAGCGCCTTCGAGCAAACGCGCGATCTCCTGCGCTTCCTCAAGTTCGTCGAGGAGGCGCCGGACACGGTCGAGGTCTTCTGCCGCGGTCTCGTCGATCAGGTTCGCCTGGCCGCGCACGATCAGCACGGGCCGGCGCTGATGGTCCTGGCTCCAGGCGGCCAGGCCGGACGCTACGAGTTCGGCAGCGGCGGCATCGATCGCTTCCTTACGCTCGCGAATTTCGGCCCGAAGACGCGCTTCGGCTTCGGCGAGAGTCAGACCCGCCAGCCGCGAATTCACGAAGTTGCTCACTTCCATCAGCGCCGACGCGCTCGTTCCCGCCTCCAGCGACACGATGCGGTTTTCCACGGTCCCGTCTGCTCCAACCAGCACCGCCAGCGCGCGAGTGCCGCTGAGCGGCACGAAGTTGAGCTGCCGGAGCCGCATTTCGGACTTCGGAGCCAGGACCACGCCCGCAGCATGCGAAAGGCCCGACAAGGCCGCGGAAGCCGCCGCGAGGGCATCCTCGATCGGCTGGTCGCGGACGATCTGACGCTCGATCTCGCGGCGTTCGCGCGGATCGGGCGCCGCGGCTTGCATGATGCCGTCGACGAACAGGCGAAGGCCGCTTTCGGTAGGGATGCGTCCGGCTGACGTGTGCGGATGTGTCAGCAGGCCGCGCTCCTCCAGCTCCTGCATCACGCCGCGGATCGAGGCCGGTGACAGGTTGATCGAACCCGTAAGCGTCTTCGATCCCACGGGGATTCCGCGCTCGAGATAGGCTTCGACCACCAGGCCGAAGATGTCCCGCATGCGATCCGTCAGCTCGGTGATCGGTTGGCCCATGCGAGTCATCTAGGATTGCCCGTTCCAGCGGTCTAGGGACGGCCCCATACCAGTATCAGGAGAGTCTATGCGTCCGTCCGGTCGTGCCCCCGACCAAATGCGAGAGCTCAAGTTCGAGCCGGGATTCACCCGTCATGCGGAAGGTTCGTGCCTCGTCAGCTTCGGGGACACGCGCGTGCTCTGCACGGCGAGCGTCGAGGAGAAGGTCCCGCCATTCCTTCGCGGCAAGGGCCAAGGATGGGTCACTGCGGAATACGGCATGCTGCCCCGAGCAACGCATACGCGCGGCAATCGCGAGGCAGCCAAGGGCAAGCAGTCTGGGCGCACTCAGGAGATCCAGCGGTTGATCGGGCGTTCGCTTCGCGCGGTGGTCGAGCTACCGAAACTCGGCGAGCGGCAGATCACCGTCGATTGCGACGTCATCCAGGCCGACGGTGGAACGCGCACGGCGTCCATTTCCGGGGGCTGGGTGGCGCTGCGCATTGCCGTGAACAAGCTGCTGCAGAACAAGGCGGTCACCGTCGATCCGATCCGCACCCAAGTGGCCGCCGTCAGCTGCGGGATCCACAACGGCTCAGCGGTGCTCGACCTCGACTATGACGAGGACAGCCAGGCCGGCTGTGACGGCAATTTCGTGCTGACGGCCGATGGCGCGATCGTCGAGGCGCAAGTGACTGCGGAGGGTGAATGCTATGACGAGGAAGGACTTCTGCGGCTCCTTCGGCTGGCCCGGATCGGTTGCTCGGAAATTTTCGCAGCTCAGCTGAAGGCCGCCGCATGAGGCCGATCGGCGACAAGCTCGTGATCGCGACCCACAATTCAGGCAAGCTGCGCGAGATCGCAGCGCTGATCGAGCCGCTCGGCATCGCCTGCGTCGGCGCGGAAGCGCTCGGCCTCCCCGAGCCTGACGAGATCGGCAACACGTTCGCGGACAACGCGGATTTGAAGGCGCGCGAAGCGGCAGACCTTTCCGGGCTTCCGGCGCTTGCCGACGACAGCGGCCTGTGCGTCGATGCGCTCCACGGACGGCCCGGCATCTTCTCTGCGCGCTGGGCCGAGGACGAGAACGGGGACCGGGACTGGATGCGCGCAATGGACCGAGTCTGGCGCGAGGTCGACGCTACGGAGCCCGACGCGGCGCCCGCTGCGCACTTCATCTGCTCGCTCGGGATCGCCTGGCCGAACGACGGCCAGACCGAGACGTTCGACGGGCGCGTCGATGGGACACTCGTCTGGCCGCCTCGCGGCGACCGAGGCTTCGGTTACGACCCGATGTTCGTCCCGGTCGGCTACGAGCAGACCTTCGGCGAGCTGGACCCCGAGCTGAAGCACAGCATCAGCCACCGCGCGGACGCATTCCGCAAGCTCGTGATGGCGCTCAACGAATGAGCGCCGAGCCGCTCGCGCTCTACGTCCACTGGCCGTTCTGCGTCAGCAAATGCCCCTATTGCGATTTCAACAGCCATGTGCGGGCGACGATCGATCAGACGGAATGGCGCGAGGCGCTACTGGCCGACTTGGCGCACGAGGCGCAGCAGCTTCCCGAGCGACGGCTGACCTCCATCTTCTTCGGTGGAGGCACGCCCTCCCTGATGGAGCCTTCGACCGTCGAGGCGGTCATCGAAGCCGCCGCCAGTTATTGGCAAATCGCAGAAGATGTCGAAATCACGCTCGAGGCCAACCCCAACTCGGTCGAAGCCGCCCGGTTTTCCGATCTCGCAATGGCGGGCGTCAACCGTGTCTCGCTTGGCCTGCAGAGCTTCGATGACCAGGCCTTGGCGTTTCTCGGCCGCGCTCATTCGGCAGCGGAAGGCTTCGCCGCTCTCGAAACCGCGCAGAAGAACTTCAGGCGCGTGAGCTTCGACCTGATCTACGGCCTGCCGGGAGACACGGAGGACAAATGGTCCATCACTCTTGCGCAGGCGCTGACACTCGGCACGAGGCACTTGTCGCTCTACCAGCTCACCATCGAGTCTGGCACGCGCTTCGCATCCATGGCTGCGCGCCATGAACTCGACGCACTCAACGCCGAAACGGCGGCGGCCCTCTATGAGCTCACTGACGCCATGACGTCCGAAGCAGGCCTGCCGGCCTACGAGATCAGCAATTACGCGCGGCGCGACCAGGAAAGCCGGCACAATCTGACCTACTGGCGCTACGGCGATTATGCAGGCGTGGGGCCAGGCGCGCATGGCCGGCGCCTCGGAACTCGGACCGTCCGACATCGGAAGCCCGAGAACTTCCTCTCGGCGATTAGACGCAACGGCCACGGCATTGACGAGGAGGCGATGCTGTCGCCCCAGGAAGGCGCGGACGAGGCGCTCGTGATGGGCCTCAGGCTCGCCGAAGGCATCGACGTGGAGGCGATTGCGGCCCGGTTCGGCCTCGGCGCCGTTGTCCACTGGGCGAAGGTCGACCGGCTGGTCGCGTCAGGTCACCTGACGCGTGCCGGAGGTCGCATCGCGCCAACGTTGGCCGGGCGGCTGCTGCTGGATCACATCCTTGCGGAAATAGCCCTCGCGACGGCTATTTCGGCGGCTGCGGAGCAGCGGCCGGCGTCGGCGGAGGCGGCGTAGCCGCCGCGGCTGGAGCGCTTGCAGTCTGCGTAGCCGGTGCATTTCCGCGCACCAGGTAGCGATAATTCTCCACCGCGCTTCCGACGAAGTCCGCGATCATCGAATCGGCGTCGTCATCCGATGCCTTGCGCGACATCTTGTTGCCCATGTCGAACTTTATGACTGCGCCCTTGAACGATCCGAGCTGACTGCTGCAGGAATTGCGGACATAGGCCTCATAGGCCTCCGCCCCGACTTTCTCGTTGGATGCCTTGCCGCTCGCTTCCTTGAGACAAGACCTGAACGCCTCGCGAGGCGCATTGATCGAAGCTTGAAGGGCGGTCAGAGTGATTGAAGATGCCGCCAACAAAACAATCATTGAACCTCTCCCCGGGTCAACGATGAACGTCATGATGATGACTCTTTTCCGATTGATTTGGAAGAGCTTATTGGCATTTCAACAATGACCGGGAAGCTTCCGCCGGGCCTCCACGTCGTGGCCACTCCCATCGGCAATCTCGGTGACCTGAGCCCCCGTGCGGCCGAAACCCTTCGGAATGCGGACCGGATCCTCGTCGAAGACACCCGCGTGACCGCCAAGCTCCTGGCTCACATCGGCGCGAAAATCCCGATGACTCGCTACGACGATCACACGACCGAGCGCGAGCGAGAGGGCATCGTCAGGCTGCTTGGTGACCAAGCGATCGCTCTCGTTAGTGATGCCGGCACGCCTCTTATTTCGGATCCGGGCTACAAGCTCGTTCGTGCGGCTCGTGCGGCAGGGCATGCAGTGCACACGGTTCCGGGACCCTCTGCGGCGATTGCCGCGCTGACCCTGGCGGGGCTACCCACCGACCGTTTCCTTTTTGTCGGCTTCCTGCCCCCGAAGGCCAAGGCGCGAGCTGAGGCAATCGCGGAGATCGCCGACATTCGCGCGACGTTGGTGCTCTACGAAAGCGGGCCGCGCCTGAGCGACACCCTGACGGCCCTTTCGAATGAACTGGGCGATCGCGACGCCGCAGTCGCCCGCGAACTCACGAAGCTGCATGAGGAGTGCGTGACGGGCACTCTTCCAGAGCTGGCGGGCCGCTACGACGATACGCCCCCCAAGGGAGAAATCGTCATCGTCGTCGCAGCGGCCGCGGAGACCCTCCAAGCGACTGACGCAGATCTCGACGACGCCCTCGATGAAGCGCTTCAAAGTTTGTCGCCGTCGCGCGCCGCTGCCCATGTCGCCGAGCAGCTGAAGGTGCCGCGAAAGCGCGCGTACGCCCGGGCCCTCGAGCGATCCAGGTGAGCCGCCAAAAAGCGGAGAAACGCGGTCGCGGAGCCGAGACGCTTGCCTGCTGGTACCTCCGTCTGAAGGGCTGGAGGATCCTTGCTCGGCGGGCGCGCGTGCCGGGCGGAGAGGTCGACATCGTCGCGCGACGCGGCCGAATGGTGGCATTCGTCGAGGTGAAGGCTCGCGCCAACCACGATGCCGCCGCATTCTCGCTCGACCAATATCGACTCCGTCGCGTTGCAGTCGCCGCCCAGCGTCTCGCGCCGCGTTACATGCATGATGGAGACGACGTGCGGATCGACGCGCTATTCGTCGTCCCGCGGCGCCTGCCCCGCCACCTGACCAACGTGTGGCAAGGGTGACAAAGCCCTGACGACACCCTAGCGCTGCGCCCATGCCGCTCCGTGTCGCAGTGCAGATGGACCCGCTCGAGAAGATCAACATCTCGGGGGATTCGACTTTTGCGATCATGCTCAAGGCGCAGGCGCTCGGCCACACCCTCTACCATTATGCGCCGGAGGATCTCAGCTGGGCCGAAGGTCGCCTGTGGACGATGGGCTATCCGGTCAGCGTGCAGTGGGTCGAAGGCGATCACTATCGGTTCGACGAACCCCGAATCTTGGACCTCGGCCGCCACGTGGATGTGGTGCTCATGCGGCAGGACCCGCCGTTCGATCTGGGATACATCACCGCGACCCATCTCCTCGAGCGGATTCGGGGCGAGACCTTGGTCGTCAACGATCCGGCGAGTGTCCGCAATGCCCCCGAGAAGCTGTGGGTGCTGGACTTCGCGCAGTTCATGCCGCCGACGGCTCTCACGCGCTCGCTGGGCCTGACGCGAAAGTTCCTGGCCGATCATGGCGACATCGTCATCAAGCCGCTGCATGGCTTCGCCGGGGGCTCCGTATTCCGGATCGGCCAGGACAGCCGGAATCTCGCTTCGCTGATGGAGCTGTTCAACCGGACCTATGGCGAGCCGCACGTCATTCAGAAATTCCTCCCCGAGATTGCCGATGGCGACAAACGCATCGTGCTGGTCGACGGCGAGGTCGCCGGCGCGGTCAACCGCTTACCCGGCGAAGGCGAGATTCGCTCCAATCTAGCCGTCGGAGGCCAGGCCGCGAAGACCGAGTTGACGGCAGGCGAAGAGGAAATCTGTGCGATCCTCGGTCCCGAATGCAGAAAGCGCGACCTCCTGTTCGTCGGCATCGACGTGATTGGCGGTCGCTGGCTGACGGAAATCAACGTGACATCGCCGACGGGCATCGTCGCGATCGACAAGTTCAACGGGACCGACACGCCCGGGCTGATCTGGAAGGCCATCGAACGCCGCCTTAACGAACGCTCGGCTAACTGATCGGCCCATGAGCGACTGGGTTGTGCGTTTGATCGAGGAGTCGTCGTATCTCGGCGTCGCATTCCTCATGTTCCTCGAAACGCTTTTCCCTCCGATACCCTCCGAGGTGATCATGCCGGTCGCCGGCGTTGCCGCCGCCAAAGGCCGGATGAGCTTTCTCATGACCGTAGCTTCAGGAACCGCCGGCGCGATGCTCGGCAACATCGTCTGGTACCTTGCGGCGCGGGCGCTCGGCCACGACCGGCTCAGGCCAGTCATTCGCCGTCATGGCAAATGGCTGACGGTCAGCTGGAAGGACGTCGAGCGCGCGCATCGCTGGTTCGACGTGCACGGGATGGCGTTGGTCTTCGTCGGACGCCTTGTGCCGACTGTCCGTTCGATCGTGTCGATTCCTGCAGGGCTGCTCGACATGCGGTTCCGCAACTTCGTCATCGCGTCGACCATCGGAACGGGGCTGTGGACGGCGCTGCTCGCTGGAGCAGGGTTCAAGCTGCAGGAAAATTTCGACCAGGTCGGCCATGTTGTCGGGCCTGTGTCAAATGTCGTGATCGCCGTGCTCGTCGCGATTTACCTTTGGCGTCTCGCAACGCATCAGGGCTCCGACCAGCACTGAACCTTCTCCACTTCGGTAGAAAATTGAGCCGGATTTCTAGTGCCTCAGCGATCCACTAGCGCATTCATTATGGATGTTTAGTGACTGATTTACCGGCGGACTTCTAACGCGAGATTGCCGCGGCGGTGGCTGGTTCCCCCACTAACCGGTGCCCCGCGGCGACATGTTCACGAACAGCTTGACGCCTCTGCTCAGGCGCGGGGGTGGGCGTGGCGGTACACGTCCAAGAGATGCGCCGCGTCCACCGCCGTATAAATCTGCGTCGACGAGAGGCTCGCGTGGCCGAGAAGCTCCTGAAGGGCGCGCAGGTCGGCGCCGCGGGCGAGCAGGTGCGTGGCGAAACTGTGCCTGAGCGCGTGCGGCGTGAGGGTCTCCGGAAGCCCCAACCGGCGCCTCGCCGCAGCGACCGAACGGCGGACGAGATCGGGGTTGAGCGGACCGCCACGCGCACCGACGAACAAAGGCGCATCTCCGCTCAGCGGATAGGGACATTGCCGGACATAGGCTTCTATTGCTTCGCGCACAGCTGGCAGAACGGGCACGACCCGTGTCTTGGACCGCTTTCCGGTCACCCGAAGAGTCGGGCCCACGGGAAGCGCGCGGGCAGTCAGCGAAAGAGCTTCTGCCACGCGCAATCCCGATCCATACAGAAGCAGCAGGATCGCCAGATCGCGCGCGGCGATCCAGGGTTGATGCGCGGCCTCCGCCGCATCGACCGCGAGCTCCAGCACCTCGTCTGGTGCAGCTGGCCGAGGTAGGGTCCGCGGTCGCTTGGGCGCTCGGGTTCGCGGGAGGCTCGCGTGAGTGCCGGACTGCGCTGCCGCATATTTGAGGAAAGCGCGCACGCCCGAAAGCTCGCGTGCCGCCGATGCCGCGCCGAGCCCCTCTCCCCGCCTGCTGGCGAGGAACGCGCGCATGTCTGCGGCGGGCAAGTCCAACAGATCGCGCTGCTCGATCTCGCTGCCGCGATGTCGGCCCAAAAAGTGGATCAGGCGATGGGCCGTTGCGACATAGGCGCGCACGGTGTGCGGTGAACGGCGGCGGTCATGCTGAAGATGCCCGGCCCAACTCGCCGCGACGGCGGTCGCCGGGTGTGTCGTCACAGGTCCTGCGGGTTGGTCAGCCACTTGCGGATCATAGCCGCAAGGCTGCGTCCGAGGAACATCAGCAATTCGGACCCGTGACGGGCATCGAGGCTGAGCGCCTGGCGCTGACCCAGCGCAAGCAATCCGATTGGCAGAGGCGGCTCGCAATCGATCCGGATAAGAGCCTCCGCCCGGATGAGCTCACAGGCTGGCCCGAACAGCGGATGACCGCGCTCGACCGTCCGCATCTCGACGCCATCGACTTGGCCTATCGCACGGCGAAGAATCGTCGGATCAACAACCTGCACCCCCGAACCGTCAGCACGGAAGCCGCGCTCCCCGATGATGAGCGACAAGGCGACGGAGTCGATGCCAAGGATCAGGGGCCATTCCTGGGTGACGACATGAAAGAGACCGTCAATCCCGTCTGCGTCGATCGCCGCCAGCACGGCGGCATGGATGGAAGCGACCGCGCCCGAATGACCTCGAGCAAAAGCGATCAGGTCCTGATTGGCCTCCTCCGCAGCGCCCAGGCGCTCGCGCAGCTGGGCAACCGCCCTTTCCTCGAATGGGATCACCGTCGCCATTGCGGCGAAGAATACGCCCGCAGCGGTTAATTTCCTACAACAACAGTTTGCTTCGCCAGAAGCTTTGCGAAGCGCAAACGAAAGGCGGCGGCGCCTTCCGGCACCGCCGCCCGACTACTTCAAGCTAAGTCAGACTTAGCCGAGGTGGTTCGACACGTTGTTGAACGTGTTGTTCAGGCTGTTGCCGATCGAGGTCATCGCACCGATGGCGGCAACAGCGATGAGGGCGGCAATCAGACCGTACTCGATGGCGGTCGCGCCCTCTTCGTTCTTGAACAGCTTCAGAAACTTGCTCATGGTCTTCGCTCCTTGGTTCCAAGTGCAACGGCACTGCCGTTGCCACCTGCAGTCCACTTCGCAGGATGGGCTGAACGTAGAGGGTCACCAGTTAGGAAAGAGTTACGCGCGAGGGTTGCGCAAATGTTAATCGTACTCACGCAAGTCACTGATATGAAATTCTTTTCAAGTCTCGGTTGTCCAGTGAACAGTTCAACCGCCGGTTGAATCTCCGGAGACCAAGCCGCCGCCGTTGGTGGGCTTGGTCTTGCGCGAGACGCCTGTTCGGCCAATGGGAACCAAAACGCGGGTCGACCGCGAACCATCCGGCGGAGTGACGACGTTGAGCGAACATGTGAGGGTCGAGCGCAACGAAGGGATCCTTTCGATCTCCCTCAGCCGCCCGGAGCGCCGCAATGCCATCACGGTAGCCATGTATGCGGCGCTCGCCGATGCGATCGAAACTGCGGCGAAGGACGACGCAATTCGCCTGATCACAATCCGCGGCGAGGGCCAGGACTTCGCGGCAGGCAACGACCTTGGCGATTTCCTGACAGCGCTTCCCCGGGACACGAGCGAGATCCCCGTGTGGCGATTGCTCCGGGCATTGGCGACGTCCGAGACTCCGCTCGTCGCCGCCGTCCACGGCAATTGCGTCGGGATCGGCACCACCATCTTGCTTCATTGCGACTTGGTGATTGCGGACGAGAGCGCCCGCTTTTCGCTGCCGTTCGTGGACCTTGCGCTGGTGCCTGAGGCGGCGAGCACATTGCTCCTGCCTCGCCTTGCGGGCCGGCGCCGGGCTGCCCGCTACCTACTCCTCGGCGAGCCATTCGGTGCGGACGAAGCTGCTGCCATCGGGCTTGTCAGCCACATCGTTGCCGCCGGCCAGCTCGATGCGACGTTGAAGGGTGTGGTGGCTCAGCTGCTTGCCAAGCCTCCGGCCGCTCTCGCCGCAACTCAGCGGCTCCTACGAGCCGGCTCCAGTGAGGAGATTCTCGAGCGCATGAAGCTCGAGAGCGAGATTTTCGCCGAGCGGCTGGGCTCCGCCGAAGCGAAGGAGGCGTTCACGGCTTTCTTCGAGAAACGGAAGCCGAATTTCAGTTAAGAGGTCGCGACCCAGACGCGCTTCGAGCGGCTGACGGAGATATCCGGTCCGGGAAACAGAAGCAGACTCGTGTGCTGCGTGTAAGCCACCGTAAGATCGTAATATTTACCGCCGTTGACGGCGTCCGTCTGAAGGGTCGGGGAGGTCACGCTGAACACTCCCGGCCCGATACCGTAGACGCTCGCATTGATCTTGTCGGTGATGGCCGTAGGCGTCGGAATGGTGCAGCCGCTGGCCGTCGGGTTCAAACACAAAGTCGCGTAACGCGCTCCTTCGCCGAGGCCCTGCTGAATGCCGGCGACCGCCCGATAAACTTGCGCGAGCTGAACGAACATCCAGATCATGACGATCAGGATCGGCAGCGCGAACGCCATCTCGATGGCGGCGACACCTTCCTCATCGCGAGAAATGCGCCGACGGCTCTTCACTGCGTCCTCATGCCGGCGGTCGCCGAGATGTGGTAGGTGCCATCGCTCGTATTCAGCCCGGAGAAGTGAATCGGAAACATGGGTGTGTACTTATCGTTGACGGTCACCTGGATGTACCGCGTTTCGGTCTGATTAGCGGCGCAGTCGTCGGTGGGGTCCGCCATCACCACGATAGACCCGTCCGGATTAACGCACTCAAGCCGATCGGTTACCGTGACGTCGGCGGCGGTGATCGGGCCGCTGTTGCACACTCCGCTGGAGTTCGTACCGTTGACCTGGCAAACCGCCTCGGTCTGAAGCGTGCCGGCAACCGTGTCGTCCTGCGTCGTCTGCATGATCTTTTCGATTGCGCGCTGTGCGCCCTGCTCAAGGGCGAGCTTGCGGCTGTAGGCGTTGCTCATGTCGACGATGCCAATCGTCATCAACGCAAAGATCGGGGCGACGATCGCGAGCTCAATGATCGCGGCACCGCGCTCGTTGTCGAGAAGCTTGTGCATGGCTCTTTTCATGGCAGCCCCTGCCCTCCGCGCGCAATCATCGCGCCAAATGTTCTCGGACGTCATCACAGTCCTCAACCCACCAGCCTCACGCGGCGACCGCCGCCTACGGCGGTCAGGCCGTAGCTGCCGCACTGGCTCGCCGCCTTGATCAGCGAATTGCCGCTGAATGTGACTCGCTTAGCGACGACCTGCAGGCAGGCGGCGATATTGTTGCCGCCGCCCACGTATTCCAGGGACTGATTACCGAAGTAAACCACTCCCTGTAGAGACGTGGAGCTGTTGCCGTTGATCTTGTTCTCCGGCGAAGTGAGCTTACCGTCGTCAGTCGCGCGCGGGTCCTGGTATAGGACGACGCCCTTCCAGGTCTGGTTGCCGATCGTGCTCGTAACGTTTCCGTTCGAGTCGAGGACCGGACGCGGTGGCTTCAGGCTCAAGGATCCGCCCGTCATGTTCACGCTCCCGGTGTTCGCCGGGTTCGACGTGTTCGTCAGGATAATGGTGCAACCGTCGCAGGTAAGGCTCGCGCCGGTTGTGTTCATAGTGAGGTTGCCTGCATTGATAATGTAGGTGGCCGGACCAAGCGTCACATTGCCTTTGACTGTTTGGCTACCGCTCAAGCAGACAGTGTCGCTGGCGCTATCGGCGCTCGCGCCACTCGCCCGGTTTATTGTACCATTGCCGCTAATCGAAACGCCCGTCTTGGTGCAGGCGCTGGTGCTGCTCGGGATATTGTTCACCAAGCTTGCGAAGGGATCATCCACCGGGCTGCTGTACGGATTATAGTTTTGCACCTGCCAGTTGGACGAATAGTTGACGCCGCCCGCGGCTGCGAGCGACGCCGCCTTGACCGTGGACGCGCTACCACCGCTTGAACTGTTCGTACCGTTGTTTGCAGCGGTCGTCGGGTTGGTCGAGTTCGCGATCAGCGAGCAGTCACCCAAGTCGAGGTACGTTCCGCCAGAGATGTTTACGCCGGTTGCCTTGGCGCTCGGATCCAGACCAATGACGCAATATTCGCCGCCGCCAGGGACGCTCGCAGCTGTTGCGGTCGCCTTGATCGTGGGGGCCGCAGTCATGAACATCGAGCTGAACGGCAGGCTCTGTTGAATCTGGTATTCCACTTTCACCTGGTTACGCATCTGACCAGTGTCGGCAAGCAACGTGACCGTCGGCGCAGCCTTGAGCGCCATCCAGGTATGCAAATTCAACGTCTTGTCCTGGTTGACTGCTGCCGTGACGGCGGTCTGCGTATTCGTCTTCAGGCGGGTGTAGACCCCCGCGATTGCACCGGAGTCAGCGGCGCGTTGCAGCTGTCGCTTCCACAGCGTCCACTGGATCGTGTCGCTGGCGAGGCCGGCGGCCCCTACGATCATCGGCAACGACGCGGCGGCGATCACGATCGCGTTACCACGCTTGTTGTGCCAAAGCTTGCGGACAAAAGAGATCATTGATCGGACCCCAGCCAATCTGAATGCGTCTCATCCGCTGTACCTCCCTCACGGTATGTGAACTGTTGAGGGGATTGGTTAAGAAATCTTAAGCACGACGCGCGTCTTGCAAGGGTCTGTGTTGCACCTATAATACAGTGGAAGCTTCTTGCGCGGCTGCTGCTAGCCGTTCACGGTTGCGCTTGCCGCGCGGAAGCACGGAAAGGAATGATCGAATGGCCACGGAAGCACCGGAGACCAAGACCGCCACGAAGCTCAAGCTGGATCCGCCGGAGGCGCTGCAGCCAGTGCCCGTCGCAGAGGCAGCTGGCCTTGTCCCGCTCAAGAGCGAAGAGACGACGGAGCTCGACAAGCGGGTCGGGCAATTCGTCGACGAGCTGGCAGCCCTGGATGCGAACAGCCCAGATTTCGGAAAGAAGGTCGATCAACTGACCGCGATGGGCCGCAAGGAGATCGCCGAAGCCGCCGGCGCTTCGAACCGTTTCCTCGACCGTCCCGTAAAGGCGATCGACAAGGATACGGGCATCGGCGCCGATCTTACGGAGCTTCGCCGTACGGTCGAGGCACTCGATCCAAAGGAAGCGACCAAGACGCGCAAGCTCCTGGGCATCATTCCTTTCGGCAATCGGGTCGACCGCTACTTCGACAAGTATCGCAGCTCACAGACGCACATCTCCAAGATCCTCAGCAGCCTGGGCAACGGCAAGGACGAGCTGCTGATGGACAATGCGGCGATCGATACCGAACGCGCGAACTTGTGGAAGACGATGCACAAGCTCGAGCAGATGGTGCACATCTCCAAGACCTTGGACCAGCGGCTCGAGGACAAGGCAAACGAGCTTGATGCGACCGATCCGGCCAAGGCGAAGGCGATCCGCGAGACCGCCCTCTTCTACACGCGCCAGCGCACGACCGACCTGCTGACACAGATGGCGGTGACGGTTCAGGGCTACCTCGCCCTCGACCTCGTCAAGAAAAACAATGTCGAGCTGGTGAAGGGCGTCGACCGCGCGTCGACCACGACGGTCGCCGCGCTGCGCACCGCAGTGACTGTCGCGCAGGCGATGACCAACCAAAAACTGGTGCTCGAGCAGATCGGCGCCCTGAACACGACCACCGCCGGCATGATCGATTCCACCGGCGAGATGCTGCGCACGCAGACCGGCGCAATCCACGAGCAGGCAGCGAGCTCGACCATTCCGCTGGAGACGCTGCAGCGCGCATTCCAGAACATCTACGACACGATGGACCAGATCGACCAGTTCAAGCTCCAGGCGCTCGGCAATATGAAGCAGACCGTCGAAACGCTGGGCAAGGAAGTCGAGAAATCGAAGGGCTACATCGCGCGCGCGGAGGGCGTTCAGCAGAACCGGCTTGAAACCTCCGCCTCGCCGCTCACACCGCTGGAGGCGCGGTGACCGAGGTCACAGACAAAGTCGAACGGGCCATTGCCCGCTTTGACCGCGTCACTCGCCAGCTGGACGAGCGCGATGGACCGGTACGGGAAGCTGCTAGAAGAGAACGGCAGCGGCTCAACGCCGATCTGACCGGCCGCGCCAAGCGCGTGGCTTCCGCGGTGCTCGTCATCAGCATCCTGACGATTGTCGTCGGCCTGTTCATCCCGATCGGCATGTTCGGCTTCCTGGCTGCAGTCGGCCTCGCGATCGGCGTTGCCGCGCTTCTCGCCTTCACTCCGTCGGAAACGCGCAGCATCGCTGCCCCGACCACCGATCTCTCGAACGGAGAGATGGTCCAGCGGTTCGATTCCTATCTTTACCGGGCCCGCCGAGCGCTACCCTCCACCGCGCAAGCGGAGATTGACGGCATCAGTTCCCTGCTGCCGGCTTTGCGGCAGACCCTCGAGCGTGTCGAAACGCTCGATCCGAACGCGCAGGACGCGCGGCGGCTCATGTCTATCCACCTGCCCGGTCTCATCGACCGCTACATGCACGTTCCGACGGCCTACCGCAGGGAGCGCGACGGCGAGGACAAGACGGTGGACGAACGGCTCGTGGAAGGCCTCGCAGCGGGCCGGGCTGCGCTATCCGACATTGGTGAAAGGCTCGCTCGCGCAGACATGCTCGCGCTGGAGACGCAGGGGCGGTTCATCCAGTCCCGCTACGGCGGCGAGGACCCTCGAACAGGCATTGCGCCCACCGTCCCGGAGAAGGACGGCAGCGGAGAAATCGTCGGTAGCTGATTGATTTTGCTCGGCGTGCTATGCACCCTGCGCTGTTATTTGGGGCCATCGTCAAGGGGGCCGGCCTTATGGCGACGCGTTTTTGGGGGACGTTGCAGTGGCCCGCGGTGTCCGCGCCGCGGCTCCCCGAACGCATTCCGGACCTCAAGCGGCCATGGCTGCAGCTGTTCGAACTCTTCTGGTTCGCTTGTTTCGCTCTCGCGCTAGCGGGGCCGATCAGCGGCATCTGGTATCGCTTCCATGCGCCGGCCGAGAATAGCGCGCTCATGCTCGGCAGCCGGGTTGGCTTGGTGCTGGCGCAGGACGATGTCACACGTGTCCGCTTCCCCGTTGGATCTGCCGCGGAGGCTGCCGGAATCCAGCCCGGCGACAAGATTATCGCTATCGAAGGGCTGCCGGTTTCGAAGGTCGTCCCTTTTGACCCGACCCGGGCGACCGGGCCAGGTCATGCGACGGACACGGACTACGCGCTGTTCTCGCCGATCCTGCAGGGCAGCGAACCCATGGAGCTTGGCCTGACGCTGCGCTCAGCCGCCGGCGAGATCCGGCAATATCGAGTGACGACGGGCGAACAACATATCGAGCAGGCGGCCCGCTCGAGGGGACTGAGCCCCGCATTCCTCAAGGTGGTCGACCTGTTCCACGTCCTCACCTACCCGTTCCTGCTGTTCGCCGCCTGGCTCCTGCACCGCCGCAAGCGAGAGGACCTGATCAGCTCGATTCTATCGCTGGCCGTGCTCCTGACCGTCGGCGCGGAGCAGCCGTCGGCCACGTTCCTCGGTTACGTCGCGCAGATCCCAGTGTCGTGGCACCGCCACATTTACGATCTCGGCAACATATGCCTGCTCGCGGGCATCTTCCTCTTCCCGTTCGGGCAGCTTCGGCCACGCGTCGTGGTTCCCTTCCTCTGCCTGCTGCCGCTGCTCTTCTTCCTGCACGGAAACGTGTACCGGGTGACTTTCGTCATCTTCATGATCGCGGGCGTCATGACGATGCTGGTCCGGCTCAGACGAACACCGCCGAGCGCGGCAAGGCAGCAGATCAAATGGGCGCTGTTCGGCTTCTCCGGCTATTCTCTGTTCCTATCGATCGCGCTCACCTGCGACATGAGCAAGCTGACCGTGGGCTCTTTCGGTGCGCAGCTCACGCTGGAGGTTCTTGCGGGGCTGACCTTCGGTCTGGCATTTTTGTGCCTTCAGCTGGGGCTGCTCATCGCGCTTCTGCGCTTCCGGCTCTACGACGCGGAAGTGGTCATCAGCCGGTCGGCGAATGTTGCGCTGATCACCCTCGGCGTCGCTGCCGTTTTTGCCGCGACCGCGGATGCGCTGAAGCAGCTCGTCTACAATTACTACGGCAACAACGACAGCGAGGGGCCCGTGATCTTTGCGGCCGCTCTCTCGACCATCCTCGTCAATCCGATCCAGGACAGGATCACGCGCTGGTCGCAAAACAAATTCCAGCGCAATCTCGTCATCCTGAGGGACGAGCTTCCGGACAGCGTTCGCGACCTTCGTGAAACCGGAAATCTGGGAGAACTCATCGAAGACGTCCTCTCGCGTTTGATGAAAGGCATCGTGACGACGCACGTGGCCTGCGTCATCGACCAGGGCGTGTTCCGCACGCGCGGCATATCCAAGGAGAAGGTCGAAGAGTGGCGCGATCAGACGCCGGGATGGGACGCAACCGTTGAAGAGGTTTGCCATACCCACGACAAGCTGTTCCCGATCCGGGCGATGCTGAGGCCAGGAGAGGGCGAAGATCCTTTGGGCTACCTTCTCATCGGCCCTCGCCCGGACGGCTCCGTGCCGAGCAGGGATGAACAGAAAGCTCTCAGGGAAGTCGCAGAGCCGATTGCCCGTGCGGTCAAGAACGTCGTCAAACGCGTTGCCTATGAGCGCCGAATTGAATCCATGATCGAGTCGAACTCACGCCGACTCAACGACTTGGAGGCGCGTCTTACCGAGTCCTCACTGAGCATCGTGCCGTCTTCGCAGCGCGCCTGACCGGCCCGTTTTCTTCTGTTTAATTGACCCCGTTCAAATCCAAGCATAATTTGCGCGCAAAGCGACACGGAAATTCCGACTCGCCGGTCGGCCTTGGCTGACGCGGCGAATTCGATTGGGGCGAGTGAACCGAGGAGCTTGAACATGCGTGGGAAGCTATTGCTTGCGGGAGCCGTCATGGCGGCCTTCATGGGTTCGTCAGCGGCGGTTGCGAGCGTCGTCGTCGTGAAATCATTGGGACCGTCCGCCAAGGCTTATCCGCCTGGCAAGACCCTTCCCGAGACGGCCAAGATCACACTGCAGGGCGGCGATGTGGTGACGGTCCTCGGCCCGGCCGCGGCGCAGACGCTTCGTGGCCCCGGCAATTTCGCAGCTGGGCAAATGACGCTCGCTTCAGCCGAATCCAAGCGCGGCCGGTTCGGCGCACTGCGCGCTTCCGACATCGTCAAGAACCCGAGCATCTGGGACGTCGACGTCACCCAGAGCGGCAAGATGTGCGTGACCAACGCCAGCAAGCTCCAGCTGTGGCGCCCGGAGAGCGATGCGGCCGTGAAGATCAATATCCGGTCGTCCGACGGGAAGTCGCAGGACGTGGATTGGGCCGCGGGCAAGGCGTCGATGATGTGGCCGGCCGCGCTGCCGATCTCGTCCGGCGCGGAATATCAGATCGAATGGCCTGAAACGGGCGACAAGAGCAGCGTGACCTTCGTGACGGTGCCGAACGCGCCCGCCGACATCGTCGGCGCCGCCCAGGTGCTGATCGAAAAGGGCTGCCAGCATCAGCTGGACCTGCTCGTGCAGAGCGCGAGCAAGTAACAAAGCTAGCCGGCGACGCCCGTAGACCTGAGCCGCTCGATCTCGTGCGGCTCTACCCCCAGGCTGTCCAGGATCTCGTCCGTATGCGCTCCGAGGGCCGGCGGCGGCAGATCTGAGCCTGCGCGCTCACCCTCCAACCGCACAGGCGAGCCGACGAGCGGCATTCCGGCGATCGTCTGCACGACGCGGCGGTGCTGTGCCTGGACGTCGGACAGCGCCTGCGTGATGCTATTGATAGGGCCAGCGGGAATGCCCGCATTCTCAAGTTGCCCCAACCACTCCGCCGCCTGTTTTTCCCGGATGCAGTCGCCGATCAGCTCGACGATCTCGCCTCGGTGCGCGACGCGCGCTCCATTATTTCTGAAACGCTCATCGCTCGCCCATTCGGGGTGCCCGCACATCTCCGCCAAGCGCGCGAATTGCCGATCGTTGCCCACGGCAATGATGATCGGCTGGTCGGCGGCATCGAACGGTTGATAAGGCACAATATTGGGATGGGTATTGCCCTGGCGCGGTGGGTCGTTACCGGAAATCAGCGCATTCGACGCCTGATTGGCGAGCATTGCCAGCTGAGTGTCGAATAGGGCCATGTCGATACGAGCGCCCTCGCCGGTCTTCTCCCGACGGAAAAGCGCGGCCAAGATCGCGACGCAGGTGTAGAGCCCGGTGAAGAGGTCGACGACGGCGACGCCAACCCGCATCGGTCCTCCACCCGGCTCTCCGTCCGGCAGGCCGGTGATGCTCATCAGCCCGCCCATGCCCTGAATGATGTAATCATAGCCGGCACGGTCGGCGTAGGGACCGTCTTGCCCGAAGCCTGTGATTGAGGCGTAGATCAGCCGCGGGTTGGCTCCTCGCAGCGAGCCTGCGTCGAGACCGAATTTCGCAAGCCCAGCAACCTTGAAGTTCTCGACGACGATATCGGCCCCGAGCGCCAGCTCGCGCACGAGGCGCGCGCCTTCCGGTTGGGAAAAATCAATCGCCGCAGACTTCTTGCCGCGATTGGCGCTCAGGAAATAGGCCGCGACGCGCTCCTCGCCTTCGCCGTGCCAGGGCGGACCCCAGTGGCGCGTATCGTCGCCGCTGCCGGGGCGCTCGATCTTGACGACCTCGGCGCCAAGGTCGGCGAGCAACTGGGTGCACCATGGCCCTGCCAGAACGCGGCTGAGGTCGAGGACCTTGATACCTTCGAGCGGCCTCAATGCCGGCGGCTCCAGATTCGCCGGTCGGACAGGAAGGCATGCGCTGCATTGTGTCCTGGTGCGCCGGTGACGCCGCCGCCCGGATGTGCGCCCGATCCGCACAGATACAGGCCTTTGAGCGGCATGCGGTAGTCCGCTGCACCGATCATCGGCCGCGCGCTGAAGAGCTGGTCGAGCCCCATCTTGCCATGAAAAATGTCGCCGCCGACCAACCCGAAGCGACGCTCGAGATCCAGCGGCGAGTGGATTTGCCTGCCGAGCACCGACTTGGCGAAGCCGGGGGCGTGACCGTCCACCGTCGCGATGATCGCATCGGCCGCCTTTTCGCGCTCCTGATCCCAGCTGCGGCCGGGCCCGAGGTCGTAACGGAAATGCTGGCAGAAGAGCGACGCGACGTGCTTGCCCTTGGGCGCCAGCGTCGAGTCCAGGGTCGAAGGGATCAGCATCTCGATGATCGGCTGCCTCGCCCAGCCGTTCACCGACGCATCCAGCCAGGCGCGATGCATGTAATCGAGGCTGGGCGCCATGATGATCCCCGCTGTCAGGTGATTGCCTTTCTTGGGCAGCACGGAGAACGTGGGCAGCTCCGACAGCGCAACGTTCATTCGGAAAGTCGCGCTCTCGCATTTCCAACCGTGCATGCGGCTCGCCACGTCCTCATCGACGGCTCCGTGCGGAACGAGACGATCGAACAGCAACTTGGGATTGACGCCGGAGATCACTCCCTTGGAGCGCCATGCCTTGCCCCCGGCAACAACACCCGCGGCCCGGCCGTTCGCGACGATAATCTCTTCGACCGGCGTATTCAGGACGATGTCGACCCCGGCCTCGCGGCACGCGCGAGCCATTGCCTGCGTGATCGACCCCATTCCGCCAATCGCATGCCCCCAGGCGCCGGGAACGCCCGCCGCTTCCCCGAACAGGTGATGCAGCAGGACGTAAGCGGTGCCAGGCGACTGCGGCGACGCGAAATTCCCGACGACGCCGTCGAAGCCGAACAGGGCTTTGGCGAGCTCTCCCTGGAAATGCCGGTCGAGGATGTCGCTCGCGCTGCGAACGGCAAAATCGTGGACGATCCGCGTCTGAGCGAGCGACAGCCCGGCCATGTCGCGGCCGAGGCTGAGCAGCTTGGGGATCGAGCTGACCTTCCGCCCGACGTTCGGCGGCGCCCGGAGGAGCCATTTCTTGAGAAGCCGCACCACCGTTTCGAGCTCGGCGATGTAGCGGTCGTAAGCCTGCGCGTCCGCTTTTACGTGCCGCCCAATCTCCTTGCGGGTGAGGCCACCGCGGCCAGCGAGCAGATAATCGCCGTCACCCGGCAGGAAGTTGTCAGTCTTTCGCAAGACGACCTTCAGGCCGTGCCGCTCCAGCTCCATGTCGCGGATGACCTTCGGCTGCAGCAGGCTGACCGTGTAACTCGCGGCGGAGTTGCGGAAGCCCGGAAGGAACTCGTCCGTCACCGCAGCCCCGCCGACGTTCCCCGAAGCTTCGAGGACCGCGACCTTCAGTCCCTTCTTCGCCAGATAATAAGAGCACGTCAGGCCATTGTGGCCGGCTCCAATCACGACCGCATCAAGTTCCATCAAGTCCCCGCGAGTGCTGAGCGATCCGCCTAGTGAGGCCTCCGTACCGCGTCCAGCCTAGCGCATCAGCACGAGCTCTTCGGCCATGGTCGGATGGAGCGCGACAGTGGCATCGAAGTCCGCCTTCTTGAGCTTCGCCTTCACCGCGACCGCCGCAACCTGAAGCAGCTCAGGAGCGTCCGGGCCGATCATGTGAACGCCAACCACCTGGTCGGTCTCGCCATCCATCACGAGCTTGTACAGCGATCGCTCGTTGCGGCCGGCCAGGACGTTTTTCATCGGGCGGAAGTCGGACGTGAAGGTCTTGACGCTGCCGAGCCGGTTCCGCGCCTGCCCCTCGGTCATTCCGACCCCTGCCAGCGGCGGATGGCTGAACACGGCGGAGGGTATGCAGTCGTAGTCGACGTGATGCGGTTTTTTGCCGAAGAACGTGTCGGCAAAGGCATGCCCTTCCCGGATCGCGACCGGTGTAAGCTGCACCCGGTCGGTCACATCGCCGACTCCGAAGATCGACGGCACCGACGAGCGGTTGTCGGCATCGACCTTGATCTCACATTTCTCGCCCAGGTGGACGCCCGCTTCGGCTAGTCCCAAGCCTTGCGTGTTCGGCCGGCGGCCGAGGGCGAACAGCATCTGATCGGCCTCCAGATCGTCGCAGCCGGTCATGCTGATGTGCAGCATCCCGTTTTCTTTCGGGTCGATGCGTTCGATGGTCGAGTTGAACCGGAAATCGATTCCCTTGCGAAGCGAGATCTGGAGCAATCGGTCGACGATCTGCTGGTCGTAGCCCCGGAGGATCACGTCGCTTCGGTTGACCAGCGTCACGTGCGTGCCGAACTGGTGGAAGATCCCTGCAAATTCGTTAGCGATGTAGCCACCGCCGGCAATCACGATCCGCTTCGGCAGCTTGTCGAGGTTGAAGACTTCGTTCGAGCTGATCGCATGCTCGATGCCGGGGAGGTCCGGCATGACTGGACGAGCGCCGGTCGCGATCAGGATCTTTCCGGCGGTGAGTTCCTTACCGCCCTCCAGCTTCACTGCGTTCGTACCGGCGACTGTCGCCCGTTCATGAAAGATGGTAACATCGTGGCTCGTCAGAGTTTCTGTGTACGCGCCTTCGAGCCGGCCTACCTCGGCGAGGACATTGTCGCGCAGGACGGCCCAGTCGAACCGTTTCTGGGGCACGTCCCACCCAAACATCGCCGCATCGTCCAGGTCCTCCGCGAAATGGGCCCCGTAAACGAGCAGCTTCTTCGGAACGCAGCCGCGGATGACGCACGTGCCGCCGACCTTATATTCCTCGGCGATCGCGACGCGGGCCCCATACGCAGCGGCGACGCGGGCCGCGCGCACGCCGCCGGATCCGGCGCCAATCACCAACAGGTCAAAGTCGGCCATTCAAACACCCGCTCTTTCGATCAATGCACGCGTCGAGGGATCGAGGCTTTCCTCGCCCTCGCCCTCGGCGAGTTGCCGCGCCATCTGCTTCCCGAGCTCGACGCCGAATTGATCAAACGGGTTGATGGCGAGGAGAACGGCATTCGCGAAGGTCCGGTGCTCATAGAAGGCGATCAGCGCACCGAGCGAGCGGGCATCGAGTCGATTGATCAAGATAGTTGAGCTCGGCCGGTTGCCCGCATAGCTGCGCTGCGGATCGTCGCTGGATTTGCCCCGCATCAGCGCAGCGCCCTGAGCGAAGGCGTTGAGCAAAAGCAGCCGATGATGCTCGGGGTCCTGGTCGTCGCCTGCCTCGCATACCGCCACGAACTCGACGGGGACGAGCACCGTGCCTTGGTGGAGCAGCTGAAAAACCGCGTGCTGGGCATCCGTGCCCGTGCCGCCCCAAGTGACCGGCGCCGTGGGCTCGCTCACAGGCTCGCCATCTTTCGTGGCGGACTTGCCGTTCGATTCCATCTCGAGCTGCTGGAGGTAGAAGGGCAGAAGGCGCAGCCGTTCGTCATAAGCGAATATGCCGCGGCTCTGGCAGGCGAATTCCTCGACATAGAGCCGGTCCGAGAAAGCGGCGATGAGTGGAATGTTTCGATTCGGTTCGGTGAAGCGGAAATGACGATCCATCTCGGCCGCGCCCTCGAGCAACTCCTCGAACATCTCCCAGCCAAGCGCGAGCGCCGCCGTCAGCCCGACCGAGCTCCACAGCGAATAACGGCCGCCGACTCCTTCGCCGAACTGCAGGATGCGAGTCTCGTCGATGCCCGCGTCGATCGCAGCTTCGGGCTGCGCGGTGAGAGCGATCACGCGTCCGTCGGGATCGTCGACGCCGCCGGCCTGGAGCCATTCGCGAGCAGCTTCGAAGTTCGCGAGCGTCTCCAGCGTAGTGAACGTCTTCGACGCCACCACGACAAGCGTCGTCGCGGGGTCGAGCGGCTTGACGGCGTCGTCGAACGCGGCGCCGTCGATATTCGACAAAAAGCGGACCGTCAGCGAGCCGCGACGCGCCAGGGCGTCGACCAGCAGCGCGGGCCCGAGAACCGATCCGCCGATGCCAATATGGAGGACTCCGGTCACGTCGCCGAACGCACCAGCCTCGATAGCGTCGACGAGCGCGCGCATTCGCTGGCGCCGCGCAGTCGCGAGATCGACGTCTCCAGGAGCGCCACTGCCGCGTTCCGAGACATGCGTTGCGGGACGGCCTTCGCTCGGATTGACGACCTCGCCCGCGAACAGCGCATCGCGTGCGGCAGCGAACCCCATCTGCTCCGCTCGGTCGATGAAGCCCGCCACGCGGCGCTCGTCGAGGTGCGTCTTGGACCAATCGAAGTAGAGACCAGCAGCCTCGAAACCGAACCGGCTCAAACGGTCCGGTTCGACCTTGAACAAATCTTCAAGCGAGGGCGTCGGGGGGTGCTCCTGTCGGCTCGGCATGCGGGGACGCACATAATGACCGCCCCGGCAAATGCCACCCCGCTTGACCGATGGGCGGCAGGCGGAAACAAGCAGCATCCATGCAATGGCCGATCTCCACCGTCCGCCCGACCGGCAGGCGCCGCTCCGCTCGCGAGCGCGAGCGCGAAAGCGCGTGGAGCCTGGCGCGCTTCCTGCTCTCCCTGGCGGTCATCGCTTGGGCATTCCGAAGCTTCATTGCGCAGCCATTCTACATCCCTTCGGGATCGATGCTCCCGGCACTGTACATTGGCGATTATCTGGTCGTCGCCAAATGGCCGTACGGCTATTCGCGCTACAGCTTTCCCTTCGCCGTCCCAGCCATTGACGGCCGGATATTCGGACAGCTCCCAAAGCGCGGCGATGTCGTCGTCTTTCGGCATCCGAGCGAGAATTCCGACCTTATCAAGCGCGTCATCGGGCTTCCGGGCGATACCATCGAAGTCCGCGAGGGCGTGTTGATCTTGAACGGCCGCCCGGTCCGGCGTCAGCCGCTCGCACCCTACAAGCTGCCCATCAGCGCCAACACGCCCTGCAAGGTGGTTCCTCCGGCGGCGCCGGCCGTAGTGGAAACTGCCGGCCAACCCTATTGCGTCTTTCCCGCCTATCTCGAGACATTGCCCGGCGGTCCGAGCTACACCGTGCTCGACCAGGCGGTCACGCCCGCGGACGACTTTTCGCCGGTTAAGGTACCTGCCCGTCACGTTTTCCTGATGGGCGACAATCGTGATGACAGCCTCGACAGCCGCTACTCGTCTGCCGAAGGTGGAATTGCCATGGTTCCTACCGAGAACCTGATTGGCCGCGCGACTGTCACCTTCTGGTCCACGGACGGCAGCGCGTCTTGGTGGAAGCCATGGACCTGGTTTTCCGCGCTCCGCGGCAGCCGCATCGGCAACGGCTACACCGGAGCTGCCGAGTGACCGGCGAGATTGACGATTTCGTTCGAGACAAACTCGGCCATGAGCCCGGGGACTCGTCCCTGTTCGAGCTCGCCTTCACCCATTCCAGCGTCAGCCGCGACAGCTACGAACGCCTCGAGTTTCTCGGCGACCGTGTACTTGGAATGGTGATCGCCAACGCGCTCTATCGCCGCTACCCGAGCGAGCCGGAAGGAAATTTATCGCGGCGCTACAACGGCCTGGTCGATCGCGAGACCTGTGCCGAGAATGGCCGGGAAATCGGTGTCCCCGCGTTGATCAAGTTGGGCAAGCAGGCGCGCGAGGACGGCGCCAACCGTAGCGAAAATGTAGTTGGGGACGTCGTGGAGGCGCTGATCGGTGCCTTGTTCATCGACGGCGGCATCGACGCGGCCGAACGGTTCATTCTCAAGCTGTGGGAGCCCGACCTCGCCAGCCAGCGCCGCGCGCCCCAACACCCCAAGTCCGTGCTTCAGGAGCTTGCCGCGGCGAAGGGCTGCAAGCCGCCCGAATATGAGGTGGTCGGACGGACGGGCGCGCATCACGCTCCAAAATTCACGATCCGTGTCTCCGTCGCCAAGCTGGGCGAAGCGATGGCGGAGGGATCGAGCAAGCAGGAAGCGGAAACGGCAGCGGCCACGGCTTTGTTGTCGCAATTGCAATGAGTGAAGGTGAAACGCGAGCCGGCTTCGTCGCGGTGATCGGCGCGCCGAATGCGGGCAAGTCGACGCTGGTGAATGCGCTCGTCGGACAGAAAGTCGCCATCGTGAGTCCCAAGGCCCAGACCACACGCGCACGGCTGATGGGGATCGCCATCGATGGTCCGGCCCAAATCCTGCTGGTCGACACACCCGGAATCTTCGAGCCGCGTCGTCGTCTCGACCGCGCGATGGTGGCGGCAGCATGGACCGGCGCGCAGGATGCCGATCTGATGCTCCTTGTGACCGACGCGGCGGCAGGCGTGAAAGGCGAGGTCGAGCGGATCATTGCATCGCTAAGCGAGCGTCAGCGGCCGCTCTTTCTCGCGCTCAACAAGATCGATCTCGTGAAGAAAGGCGACCTGCTCGCCCTCTCCGCAGAGCTGACCGAGCGGCTCAATCCGGAGAAAGTCTTCATGATCAGTGCCGCTCAAGGCGACGGCGTCGCTGACCTGAAGCATGCGCTCACAGACGCCATGCCGGAGGGACCATGGCTCTACCCCGAAGACGAAGTCTCCGACGCTACTGACCGCATGGTCGCCGCCGAGCTAACGCGCGAGCAGATCGTGAATCAGCTTCACCAGGAGCTTCCGTACGCCACCGCCGTCGAGACCGAGACCTGGGAAGACCGCCCGGACGGCTCGACCACGATCCGCCAGCAAATCCTGGTCGAGCGCGACAGCCAAAAGGCGATCGTGATCGGCAAGGGCGGCCGACGCCTCAAGGCGATCGGCGCCGCGGCGCGTGCGGAGATTACCGAGCATCTCGGCCGGCCAGTGCATCTTTTCCTTCACGTGAAGGTCAATCCTCGCTGGGACGAGGACCGGGGTCTGTATCGCGAGATCGGGCTGGAGTGGGCCGACTAGGTTTCGGCCAATATTTCATCCACCCACTGCGGCACCAGTTCGCCGGCTTTCCCGACCCGGCTCTCGTTGAACATGTAGCTGCCGAGGCTGGGCTCGAGATTCATCTCCAGCGTTTGGGCTCCGCAGTAGCGCGCGGTCTGTACGAAACCTGCCGCAGGGTACACGGCGCCTGAAGTCCCGATCGACACGAACAGGTCGCATTCGCGCAGCGCTTCATCGATCCGGTCCATCTCGTACGGCATCTCGCCGAACCAGACGATGTCGGGGCGAACCGTCCCCTGGGCATCGCACGAAAGGCAAGTCGCGCCCTCACCCATCGGACCGGACCAGCCGAAACGCTCGCCGCAGGCAAGGCACCATCCCTTGCTCAGCTCGCCGTGCATGTGGAGCAGCCGCTTCGAGCCCGCACGCTCGTGCAAATCGTCGACGTTCTGGGTGATCAGCAGTAGTTCGCCCGCCCACTCCGCGTCGAGCCGCGCCAGCGCCTTGTGGGCAGCATTCGGCTCGACCGTGCCGAGCTTCTCCCGCCGTGCGTCGTAGAAGGCATGAACCAGCGCCGGATCCCGGCGGAAGGCCTCGGGAGTACAGACGTCCTCGACCCGATGCCCTTCCCAAAGCCCATCAGGACCGCGGAAGGTGGCGAGGCCGCTTTCGGCGGAGACTCCAGCACCCGTGAGGATCACGATATTGCGAACGTCCATCGGTCGAGCATAGAGCGGCAGTGCGATGAGCGAAGGCAAAATCCGCATCGGCATCGGCGGCTGGACCTACCCGGCCTGGCGCGGCGTCTTCTATCCGGGGAAGCTGCCGCAGAAGCAGGAGCTTCAATATGCGTCCAGCCAGCTCGGCGCGATCGAGATCAATGCGACCTTCTACGGCCGACAGAGCCCGAAAAGCTGGGCAGCGTGGGAGAAGGTCGTTCCGAACGGCTTTCAGTTCGCGGTGAAGGGCTCACGTTTCTGCGTGATGCGGTCGAAGCTCGCAGAGGCCGGCGACGGCCTTGCCGGTTTCTTCGCCCAGGGTTTCGCGGCGCTCGGGCCGAAGCTGGGCCCAATTCTTTGGCAGTTTCAACCGCGCCGGAAGTTCGACCGCGAGGACATCGCGGCCTTTCTCGACCTCCTGCCTCGCGAGCTGGAGGGCATTCGCCTGCGCCACGCGATCGAGCCACGCCACGAAAGCTTTCGCGACGACAAGTTCTTCGGCCTCTGCCGCGATCAGAACGTCGCGGTGGTGCTGGAGGATTCCGAGGAATATCCAGTCATCGAAGCCGATACGGCGGATTTCCGCTATGCCCGCCTCCAGCGGATGAACGAGGAAGTCGTAACCGGCTATGATGGCGCGGCGCTCGACGACTTCGCCAAGCAGGCGCGTGGGTGGGTCAAGCACGGACACGACGCCTACATCTTCATGATCAACGGAGCGAAGGTCCGCGCACCGGCAGCCGCGCTAGCCCTGCAGGAACGGCTTCGCTAATCACGGCCGATGCGCACTGCCGACCAGCCGATCCGCATTTCCCTGTTCGCGCCGAACGGACGGATGGGAAAAGCGATCGCGAACGCGGTCGCCGACGATCCGGCCTTCGCGCTCGACGAAGAGCACGGCGACATACTCGTGGACTTCTCTGCGCCGGACGGCCTCCGGCAAAGCCTGGACCGAGCGATCTCCGCGAATATCCCGATCCTTGTCGGAACGACGGGCCTGAAGCCTGAGCAGCACGCGATGATCGAAGAGGCGAGCAGCAGGATCGCCGTCATCTATGCGCCGAATACGTCTCTAGGAATCAACCTGCTCAAGGATCTCGTCGAGCAGGCGACGGCTCGCCTGGGCCCAGACTGGGACATCGAGATCCTTGAGATGCATCACCGGCACAAGGTCGACGCGCCATCGGGCACCGCGCTGATGCTCGCGCAATCGGCGGCAAAGGGCCGCGGATCGACGCTCCAGGAGCTCAGCCGGTTCGACCGGATCGGCGAGCACCCGCACGCGCGTGAGCCGGGCACGATCGGCTACGCCTCGCTGCGGGGCGGATCGGTCGCGGGGGAACATCTCGTGATCCTGGCAACGGAAGGAGAGCGTGTGGAACTCGGCCATCGCGCGGACAGCCGCGAGATCTTCGCTCGGGGCGCACTGGCTGCCGCACGATTCCTGGTCGGGAAGCCGGCGGGCCTCTATTCGATGCGGGATGTCATCGGCTCGCTGTGAAGCGCGAGCAGGTCTTCGAATTCTTCCGCCGCCTGGCGGAGGCGAACCCCTCGCCCACGACCGAGCTTGAGTCTGAAAACCCTTACCAGTTGCTCGTAGCCGTCGTTCTCTCGGCGCAGGCGACGGACGCCAGCGTGAATATCGCGACGCGGCCCTTGTTCCAGCACATCCAAACGCCCCGGCAGATGGTGGCCTTCGGCGAAGCGGCGCTGCGCGAGGCGATCAAGACCATCGGCTTGTTCAACACCAAGGCCAAGAACGTCATCGCATTGAGCGAAGCGCTCGTCGACCGGCACAACGGGAAGGTTCCGCGCACACGCGAGGAACTGCAGGCCTTGCCTGGCGTGGGCCGCAAGACTGCAAACGTGGTGCTGAACACCGCGTTCGGCGAAGAGACTTTCGCGGTCGACACGCACGTTTTCCGCGTCTGCAACCGCACCGGCCTCGCGCCCGGAAAATCAGTCGACGAGGTGGAAGGCAAGCTCGAGAAGATCGTTCCGCAGCCCTTCCGGCGCGACGCGCACCACTGGCTGATCCTACACGGCCGCTACACCTGCAAGGCGCGGCTGCCGGAATGCTGGCGCTGCCCTGTGGTCGACCTTTGCCGCTACAAGCCGAAGACGCCCCCGCCCGAGGAGCGACTTAAATCCAGCGCCGCTCGAACCGCTCGCCGAGGCAAGTTAGCAACTCGTATTGCGAAAGTCCGGACTGCTTCGACGCCGAAGGTAAATCGTAGTCGATCTCGACCCAGTCCCCTTCCTTGAGGTCCGGTGCCGCGTCGCATCCCACGGCGACCAGATCCATCGAGACTCGACCGAGGACCGGCAGCGCGAACTCTCCCGCGAAGGCCGAGCCATGCGACGAAAAGCCGCGCAAATATCCGTCTGCATAGCCGATGTTCACGATCGCGGCCTCGGTGTCCTCCCTTGCCACGAAGGTGGCGCCGTACCCGCAGCTCTCGCCTTCAGGGATCGTTCGGCGCTGGACAATCTGCGCCTCGACGCGAGCGGCTTGGCTGATATGCCCTTCGAACTCCGGACGCTGAATGCCGCCGTAAATCGAGATGCCGGGGCGCACCAGGTCGAAGCTGTAATCTTGGCCGAGGCCGATGCCGGCGGAATTCGCCATGCTGTACCTCTCGGCCGAAATCGCCGAACTCACGGCCCGGAAGCGCTCCAGCTGCATCCTGTTAAGCGGATCGTCCTCGTCGGCGCAGGCGAGATGGCTGTGGAGAGTGTCGATGGCGAGTCCATCCAGAAGTCCAATCTCTGTCGTCCGTAATCCCAGGCGATTCATGCCGGTGTCGATCATCACATCGCACGGTCGTCCTGGCGCGATCTCCTTCCAGCGGGCGACCTGTCGGGCGGTGTTGAGGCACGGCCGGGCCGCCAGTCGAAGGGCTGCCTCCACATCGTTCGCGCCGACTCCATGCAGCACCACCAGGCGGGCGTCCTGCGGCAAATTGCCCAGCGCTTCCGCCTCGGCCCAGGTCGAAACGAAGAAATCGCGGCAGCCCGCTTCCAAAAGCGCCTCGACCGTTTCGCGCGCGCCCAAGCCATAGCCGTCGGCTTTCACCGCCGCTCCGGCCACGACGCCCGCACGATTCTGAAGCCACTGCCAATTGGATTGAATGCTGGAGCGCTCGACGGTCAGACGCAGCGGGTGGTGCATCGCGCCGCCGTAACGGCGCTATTGATGCGCGTCGAGATCGGCCTTGGCGTCTTCCCAGTTGCGTCCGTCGAACTGCTCGATTGCCAGTTCGATCGGCTCATCCAGGCAATTGGCATTGATGCTCCACGCGCCCGGATGCGAGCGCGGTTGATAGAAGCTCTTCACCCCGCAGCGGCGGCAGAACAGATGCTCCGCGCCGCCGGTTCCGAACCGATAACTGCTTAGGTCGTCGCGACCGGTGATCAGCTCGAACTGTTCATGAGGAACCATCACGTGAAGGAATCCGGTCATCGTGCAGACCGAGCAATTGCAACTGAGCGCCGGCACCGGCGGGTCGGTCATCTCCGCCTCGAACCGCACCGCTCCACAATGACACCCGCCACGGACCTTCATCGGGCGCTGCCTAGGTATTCGCGATACGGCAGGCAAGAAGAAGGCCGCCCGGGGGAGCCAGGCGGCCTTCAGCTCTTGGTTCGAATTTAGCGGCTAGCGACGACGATTCCTTCGCCGCGGCTGGCCAGTTGCTCGCCGCGCGCCCGCGCCTTGGCGAGAACGTCGGTCCGGCACTGCCGCACGGCGTTCTTGCCGGCGAGATCGACGTCCGAAGCTGCTCCGCAGACCTCGTAGGCCGCGAGAACGAGCCGGTGGTCCAGGGCCTGGCGCCCGGCGTTGGTGGACAGGTCGAGATCGGCAGTCCGCACGACGCTGACGGCCTGGGTGGGTTCGGCAAGGGCCGGCGCCGCCTTGATGATCGCGCCAGTTGCGAGTGCCGAGCCGAGGATGATGAGAAATGGCTTTTTCACGGTCGCCTCCTGTTCGAATGCGACCCCTTATTTAGTTCTCTTTCGCAACTTACGTGAGCAACGATGTCGTGCTATCATTCTGCAAAATTGCAGAACGCGCGTTGATGCCATTGGGCTAGGTTGGAAACGAATGTTCGACTGGAATGACCTGCGCTACTTCATCGCGGTCGCTCGCGAAGGCAGCACGCTCGCTGCGGCCCGAAGGCTGCGTACCAGCCAGACGACGGTCGCGCGCCGCATCGCCGCTCTCGAAGCCGCGCTCGCTCTGCCGCTCTTCGAGAAACGCCAGGCCGGCTATGCGTTGACGCCCGCCGGCGCTGAGCTGCTCGCGCGGGCCGAACAGGTCGAAACCACTGTCAGCGGCTTCGCAGAAGCCGCGTCGGCCGAAGCCCGCGACCTCAACGGAACGGTCAGGATCACGACGGAAGAGGTCTATGCCATCACTTTGCTCGCTCCGATCCTGCGTGAGCTCCATGAACGTCACCCGGAGATCTTGATCGAGCTCGACACGAGCCAGCAAGTCCGCGACCTGGGAGCCGGTGAAGCGGACATTTCGCTCCGAAGCACCAAGGGCCAGCAGCAACCCGCAGGGCTGGTCGGGCGCCAGCTCTGCATCGACGACTGGGCGCTATATTGCAGCCGGGACTATGCGGCACGCCACGGTGTGCCGACGAGCGTTGCCCAGCTGAGAGACCATTCGTTCATCGGCGGCGGCGGCGGAAACCTTTGGATACACTATCAGGGTTGGCTGAAATTACTTGGGCTCGAGCAGCAGGTTGCGATGCATCATGCGACCTCCGGAGGCCTGCTCTCGGGAATCCGTTCCGGGTTCGGCATCGCGGTCCTGCCGTGCATCATCGCCGATGCCGAGCCCGACCTGGTACGCTGCCTCCCGCCACGCAGCGACCATGAGCGCATCTTGTGGCTGTTCACTCACGAACGGTGCCGGCACACGCCCCGCGTCCGCACGGTCATCGACTTCCTTTACGAGCGGCTCAGCCGTCACGTTCGCCAGCTGGAGACGAAGCGGGCCGCAGCCTAGCGGTCGACGTATTGCGGTCCCGGGCGCTCGTGCAGCTCTTCGTAATGGATAAGCGCGGGTGTCGGCCCCAGCGGCACCGGCACACCCTCGCGGAATGCCCATTCACCGCGGTCGCAGTCGTCGGCCCGCACGTAGCCGTTGATGTATAGCCGCCGCTTATGGTCCGACACGTTCGTGCCCGAACCATGAACCAGATACGGGCTCCACAGTGCAAGATCGCCCGGCTCCAGCAGCACGTCGATGGCGTCCGCCTCGATCAGGCCAACCTGCTTCAGAGCCTCGTCGCTCATCGCCGTTCCCATTGCCAGCTTCGAGCTGTCCATTCCTAGATCGCCGCCCATGTGACTGCGCGGCATGAATCGCATGCAGCCGGACTCCAACGTGTGCGGATCGATCGCCAGGCCGGTCTGAACGTAAGCCGTCGCGAGGTTCCGGTAAGCCGACGCCGGCCGGCGGAAGCGGCTGTCCTGATGCCAGGCGAAATCGCCGAGCGAACCGGGGGCCTTCCAGTGCACCTGGTTGATGATCTGCTTCAGGCTGTCGCCGATCAACGGCTGGAGCAACCGAGCGAATCTCGCGTCGAGGCGAACGCGATCGAGCACCGGCTGGTGGTACGACGGCCACTGCACCATTCGAAGCAGGGGCTCGCCGCCTTCGCTGTCCCGGGCGACATTGTAGAAGAGGTTGCCATGGCGGAAGCACCGGCCGTGCGAGACACCCTCGGCATGAAGCTGATCCAGGGCAGCGGCAATTTCACGGATTTCCGATGAATCGAAGAAGCCGCGGACGACGGCGTATCCCTCGCGCCAATATTGCGCGAGATTGGCATATCCGTCCGCCCGCTCATGGCTCCGCAATACTTGCGAAGAACGCATGATCTCTCTCCCACCCGACAGGGAGGATACATCAACTGTTTGAAATTTCCATGAATTCGCCCTGGTGAAGATTCGGCGCTATTCGACCGTGACGCTCTTTGCGAGATTGCGCGGCTGGTCGACGTCCGTGCCCTTCAGCACTGCCGTGTGGTAGGCGAGCAGTTGCACGGGGACGGCATAGACGAGCGGCGCGATCAGCGGGTGCACCTCGGGCATCTCGATCGTGGCGATGGAGCCCTCGCCCGCTTCGGCAATGCCGCGGCCGTCGCTGATCAGCACGATCTTGCCGCCGCGCGCGCGAACCTCCTGCATGTTGCTGACGGTCTTCTCGAAGAGCGGTCCCGAGGGCGCGATCACGATCACCGGAACATTGTCGTCGATGAGCGCGATCGGGCCGTGCTTCATCTCGCCGGCCGCATAGCCCTCTGCATGGATGTAGCTGATTTCCTTGAGCTTCAGCGCGCCTTCGAGCGCCATCGGATAATCCGGCCCGCGGCCGAGATAGAGGACGTCACGCGCCGGCGCGATGAGGTGCGCCACGGCGGCGATGTCGTCGTCATGGTTCAGCGCCGAGTTGAGTGCAGCAGGCGCCTCCTGAAGATGCGCCACAATCTCCTGTTCTTCCTCACGCGACAGCCGCCCCTTGGCTCGGGCGAGGTTTGCAGCGAGGGCCGCGAGCACGGCGAGCTGGCAGGTAAATGCCTTGGTCGAAGCAACACCGATCTCCGGCCCGGCGTGCGTCGGAAGCAGCAGATCTGCTTCGCGAGCCATCGAGCTCGTGGGCACGTTCACGACCACGGCGATCCGCTGCTCCTGCGAGCGTGCGTGTCGTAGCGCTGCGAGCGTATCGGCCGTCTCGCCCGACTGGCTGATGAACAGCGCGAGCCCGCCTGGCTCGAGCACCGGCTCACGGTATCTAAACTCGCTCGCGACATCGATATCGACGGGAACGCGCGCGAACTGTTCGATCCAGTATTTGGCGACCAGGCCGGCATAGAAGCTCGTTCCGCAGGCAACGATGGTGAGGCGGTTCACCGACTGAAGGTCCGCGTCCGCAACCGGGAGAGCCACCTCGCCGGAGAACGGACGGACGTAGGTCTGGAGAGTCTGCGCAACCACGATCGGCTGCTCGAAGATCTCCTTCTGCATGTAATGGCCGTAATTGCCCTTCTCGACGGGCGCGGCCGTTGCGCCGGATTCGACGATCTCCCGTTCGACCGGCCGGTTGTCGCGATCGAAGATCCGGATGCCCTCGCGGCGCACCACGGCCCAATCGCCTTCGTCCAGATAGGCGATCCGCTGCGTCCAAGGCGCCACCGCGATGGCGTCGGACCCGAGGTAATTCTCGCCCTCGCCATAGCCCACGGTCAGGGGCGCCCCCATGCGCGCGGCTATCAAAAGGTCAGGATCGTCGCGAAAAAGGAATGCTATGGCGAAAGCGCCGACGAGCCGTGGCAGAACGGCAGCAACCGCATCCTGCGGAGACGCCCCGCGCTCGATCTCCCGCGCGACAAGATGTCCGACGACCTCGGTATCCGTCTCGCTTTCGAACCTGCGGCCGGAGGCGATGAGCTCGTCCCGGAGCGGTTTGAAATTCTCGATGATCCCATTGTGGACGAGCGCGACGGGCCCGACGATATGCGGGTGCGCATTCCCGACGGTCGGTGCTCCATGGGTCGCCCACCGCGTGTGCGCGATGCCGACCGAGCCGTGGAGCGGCTCAGCCTCGAGTTCATGCGCAAGATTGTCGAGCTTGCCTTCGGCCCGGCGACGGACGAGCTCGCCGCCGTCGATCGTGCAAATGCCGGCGGAATCATAGCCGCGATACTCGAGGCGCTTGAGCCCGTCGAACAGCCGCTGCGCCACATCCGTCTTGCCGACGATTCCGACGATCCCGCACATTACGCCACCGTAACTCCTTTGAAGCGCGCCAGCGCAGCGCTATGCACGGGCATAGCAATCAGAGGGGGTGGCATGTCGCGCACATTCCTGCTGGCCGCAAGCGCCGCCATGCTGTTTGCGTCCGCCTGCGAGCGCTCCGAAGCCGTGAGCACGAACGAAAGCCCCGCTGCTTCCTATTACGACACGAGCGGCCTCGCGGACGCCTGGAGCGGCGGTGCACGGCAGATCCCAATCGCGACCCCGAAAGGCAATTTCCACGTCTGGGTGAAAAGAGTCGGCAATAACCCGCACCTCAAGCTCCTGCTGCTCCATGGGGGCCCTGGTGCGACCCACGAGTATTTCGAGGCATTCGACAGCTTTCTGCCGAAGGAGGGCATCGAATATTATTATTACGATCAACTAGGATCGGGTTTCAGCGACCGGCCAAACGACGACGAGCTGTGGACGATTCCGCGCTTCGTCGAGGAGGTCGATCAGGTTCGGCAGGCGATCGGCGGCAATAAGGACAATTTCTGCCTGCTCGGGCACAGCTGGGGCGCAATCTTGGCGATGGAATATGCCGTCGCCCATCAGGACCACATCAAATGCTTGATAATCTCCAACATGATGGCGTCGATCCCGGCATACAATGAATATGCCCGCAAGGTCCTTGAGCCGCAGATGGATCAAAACGTGCTCAAGCAGATCCTCGACATGGAAGCGTCCGGAAAGACCGAGCAACCGGCGTATATGGGGCTGCTCATGCCCAATTGGTATCAGCAGCACATCCTGCGCCGTCCTGCCGATCAATGGCCTGATCCCGTCAATCGCGGCTTCGGCCACCTCAACCGCCACATCTACGTCCTGATGCAGGGACCGAGCGAGATGGGCGCTAGCGGGCGGTTGGCGAATTGGGATCGCTTTGCGGACCTCAAGCGCATCACCGTCCCGACGCTGGTGATCTCGGGCAAGTACGACACGATGGACCCGGCCTATATGGCCGCCATGGCGAAGCAGCTGCCGCACGGGGAACTCGCTGCGACCAACGGCGGCCACATGGCCATGTACGACGACCAGCCGGCCTATTTCGAGAAGCTGACGGCGTTCCTGCGCAAGTTCAAATAAGCGCAGCTATTCAGCAGCTTTTCGCGTCATCCGCTCGCGGAAGCGCCGCGCCCAGCCTGCGATGCCCTTCTGCTCGTTCCGCTCCACAGCGAGACTGTCGGCCTCGACGTCGCGGGTGATGACCGAGCCTGCGCCGACGATCGCGCCCCCGCCGATGGTCACCGGTGCGACAAGAGCCGTGTTCGAGCCAATGAAGGCGCCATCGCCGATCACTGTCCGATACTTGCCGAACCCGTCGTAGTTGCACGTAATGGTGCCGGCGCCGACGTTGGCGCTGCTGCCGACTTCCGCATCGCCGACGTAGGACAGGTGGTTGATCTTCGCGCCTTGCGCCACGTCGGCCTTCTTGAGCTCCACGAAATTGCCGACCTTGGTCCGTTCGGCGAGGCGCGTGCCGGGGCGGATGCGTGCGAACGGGCCGATGCTCGCTTTGGAACCCACAATCGCGCCCTCGATGTGGCTGAAGGCGTGAATCGTCGCACCGTCGGCGATCTGCACACCGGGACCGAAGACGACGTGCGGCTCGACCGTGACGTCGCGGCCGAGCTTCGTGTCATAGGCAAACCAGACGCTCTCCGGATCGATCAAAGTCGCGCCCTCGTCCAGCGCCTGCTCGCGACGCCGGCGCTGCCATTCCAGTTCGAGATGAGCCAGTTCGGCGCGGCTGTTCACCCCGGCGGTTTCATAGGGGTCGCCCTCGATGACGACAGCGTCACGGCCTTCTGCCGCCGCGATATTCACGATGTCCGGAAGGTAATATTCGCCCGCCGCATTGTCGTTTCCGACCTGGCCGAGCCACCGGAAGAGGTCGCGGCTGCGGACGGCCATCATGCCCGAGTTGCACAAGCGGACGGCCCGCTCCTCCTCGGTTGCGTCCTTGTATTCGACCATTTTCGCGATGTGATCGCCCTTCCCCAGGATGATGCGTCCGTACTTGAGAGGATCCGCCGGAGAGGAGGCGAGAACCACGACGCCGGGACCGCCATCCCCATCGAGGCGATCGAGCATCCGGCGCAGAGTATCCGCCTCCACGAACGGCGTGTCGCCGTAGAGGACGATGACCGGTCCGTCATAGCCTTCGAGCGCCGAAGCCGCCTGCTGAACGGCGTGTCCAGTGCCTTTCTGCTCGCTTTGGACCGCGATCGCGGCGTCCCGGCCCTGGATCGCGGACTCGACCTGTTCGCGACCCTTCCCAACGACGACGACGCGTTTGTCTGCGCCGAGCCCGTCGACGGTGTCGAGGAGATGCAGCAGCAACGGCCGGCTTGCGATCGGATGCAGCACCTTGTGCGTGTCGGAGCGCATGCGCGTGCCTTGCCCTGCAGCGAGGATCACGACGGCGAAGCGGCGCTGGTCGATCATTGCGGCGAGCAATGGCATGGCGCTTGGGCGAGCGCCAGTAGCGGCACAAACGAAAAGGGCGGCTCCAAGCGGAACCGCCCTTCAGAGTTCATGAGAGCATCGCTCTAGAAGATGTTCATATAATATTCGTTGCCGACAAAGCCCATTTTCTGGACGTGCGCCCGCTTGGTCACGGCGAGCACTTCGTCGACGAGCTCGTATCGAGCGCTGGCCTCCGGCTGCAGGTGAAGCTCGGGAACCGGGTTCATCTGCTGCGTCGTGTCCAGGTAGGCGCGAAGCTGCTGCATCGAAACGGGCGAGCCGTTCCACAGCACCTGCCCCTGTCCTGTCACAACCACCTTGTTCTTCACGGGCTCGATCACAGGTGGCGGATTGTTCGGCTGGTTGACCGGCAGGTCCAGCTTCACCGCGTGGGTCTGGATCGGAATGGTGATGATAAGCATGATCAGGAGCACCAGCATGACGTCGATCAACGGCGTCGTGTTGATCTCCATCATCGGCTCAGCCGTTGCATTATCGCTCGTGGTCTGCATTGCCATTGCGGCTGACTCCTATTCGACCCGGACGCCTGCAAGCGGCGGCGGCTCGGAAATGAACCCGACCCGCTGGAAGCCTGCCTGCTGCATGGTGATGATCGCGGCCCCGATGCATTTGTACTGAGTATTGACGTCACCGCGGATGTGCGCCTCGGGCATATTCTCTTCGGTGATGTTCTGGACGCCGCCGACCTTCTTGATCTGGTCCTCCAGCTTCTTGACGGCCATGTCGAGCAGCTGCTTCTGATCGACCTTCTTCAGGAGCCAATAAACCTCGCAGGTTCCGCCCGGACCGTTGCGCACGGTGAGGGAGACGTTGTCGGGCTTGGTCGTCGTGGCTTCGTAACGCACCTTCGGCAGCGCGATCGGGACTGACTGGACCACGACGGGAACCGCGATCAGGAAGATGATCACGAGCACAAGCATCACGTCCGTGAAAGGCACGACGTTGATGTCGGACATCGGGACGTCTTCTTCGCCTTCTTGGATTACTGTTCCTGCCATAAGGCTGGCTTCTTTCTTCTAAATCGCTTCAACAAGGCCTGGCCCAAAACGTCGAGCCAAGCCCCTTTTCGTCTTACTTCGCGGTCGTCGGTGTCGCCTGGGCGCCCGTTGACGTTTGGCCGGTGCGCAAAGGCTCGCTGCCGGGCTGCGTCGGAGCCGCGGCGGTCTTCGTCGTGGCGCTTCCCCGCACGGCCGGACCCGTGGAGCCGGCCATGCGCGGCTTCACTGCGCCGCCCGACATCATGTAGCCGTGAATGTCGTTCGTGAAGGCCGCGAGGTCCTCCATGATCGACTTGTTGCGGCGGATCAGCCAGTTGTAGGCGAGCACCGCCGGGACCGCGACGACCAGGCCGAGCGCAGTCATGATCAGCGCTTCGCCGACTGGACCGGCGACCGCGTCGATCGACGCCTGGCCGGCAGCACCGATCTTGATCAGCGCGCGATAGATGCCGACGACGGTTCCGAACAGACCGATGAACGGAGCCGTCGAACCAACGGTCGCGAGGAAGGCGAGGCCTTCGCCGAGGCGCGCGCTGATTGCGCCCTGGCTGCGCGCGAGGCTGTTCGCCATCCAGTCATGCTGGTCGATCGGGTCCGTGAGCTTGCCATGCTGGTCCTGCGCGAGAAGCGCATCGTCGACGATCGCGCGGTAGGCGCTCTTCGCTTCGAGCTTCGTGGCTGCATCACGCAGGTTCGGCGAATTCCAGAAGCTGGCGCGGACCTTGCGGCCCTGGCTGATGATCTTCTGCTGCTGCATCAACTTCGTGAAGAGGATGTAGAACGAGAAGATCGACATCAGGACAAGGATGGTGAACACCGAGATGGCGATGATGCCGCCCTGCTGGAGTGCGGGGATCAGGCCGTACGGATTGCTTTCTGCGGCGGGTGCTGCTTGCATTGCTGTGCTTTCCTTCTGAATCCTATTTCAAAGTTATGGTCTTGCTCAGCCCGTAAGCTGCCAGGTGATCCTGGTCGGGCCGAAGGACGACGAGATGGGATTGCCATTCGAGTCCTGCGCGGGGCTAAATCGGGCGCGGGCTGTCAACAGCCGGCACGTGGCGTTCTCGAGAGTCTTCGACGCCGTCGACGAAGTGATGCTGCACCCGGTAACTCGGCCGCTAGGACCGACGGTCAGCATAACGGTCACCGAACCCGTCTCATTATTATCCATCGCGGATGGCGGATAATCATCGCCGGAGATCAGATTCTGCAGACTGCCCGAAAGGCTCCTCGCCTGCGACTGCCGCGGAGGAGGCGGCGGCGCAGGAGGCGCCGGCGGATGGATCACGGGCGGCGGCGGCGGAATCACGGGGGATTCGATCACCTGGATCGGCGGCGGAGCCGTGTTCACGCGCACCAGGGGCGGCGGAGTCATCGGCGGCGGCGGAACCTGCGGCATATCCTTGGGCGGCGGTGGCGGCGGCTCCGGTGGCGGCGGCTGCTCCTCAACGTCGAATGTCTTGAGGTCCTGCGCGGCCTTCTTGATGACGTTGTAGGCCAGGCCGGTCACGATCGCATAGCCGAGACCGAACTGGATGATCAGGACGAAGATAATAGCCAGCGTCCTGTTGCCGCTGATCTCTTTGCGTTGCGCGTATGACATTAACCCGCAAATCTCCTCGACACGCCGTGGGGAATGCCACGGCCAGACCGGGCGGTTGGAACGCACGCCCTGCCCCTAATGGAACTACCGATGTATCAACATATCATCGGCACAGGCGCGCTTCCCTACATCCGCCTCAAAGGCCGTGCAACGGATTTTGTTCCACATCCGGAAGGCGTGAAACCATTCCGCACGATATCCCTGTTCAGCCGTCGGGCCAGAGTCCCGAAAACGAAGCGATTTCCACGCCGACGCCATGCGCGTCAGGATAGACATCCGGCTTTGAAGTACGGACTCGCAGCGCTCTGACGCCGCGGAATGCGGCGATTCGCTCGAAGATCGCGTGGGCCAATGTCTCCTGGAGATTATATCGGCGGGCGCCTGCGATCTCCTCGACCTCGGTTCGAAGGAAATCATAGTTCCACGCACGAGACGGATCGTCTTCCTTCGGGAGCGAGGCGTCCTCGAGCCAGATTTCAACGCTGACCATGAGCCGCTGGGGCGCTCCCACCTCGAACTCGTGAAAGCCGATGTCGGCCTTCACCTCGAGCGATTCGAGCAGGATCCGCGCGGAGCGGACCTTCAACTGGTGCGGCACAAGGCCCGACAGTTTGATTTCGCTCACTCTTCCCCCAGAAATTGCACATCGCGCTCGAGCGCCATGAAGCGCTGCCCGGAGTCTATGACGAGCGTCTGACCCGTGACACAGCGCGCCCTCGCCAGATACCGGATCGCATCGAGGACGTCTTCGGGTTCGACGCCGCGGTGAAGCGGATTATTGCTGTGCATCGCACGGAAATTTTCTTCGGTCTGGCCGCTCGACCGGAGCATCAGTCCCGGCGCAATCGCATTTACGCGGATACCTTGCGACGCGAGAGCGCGCGCAGCGAGATCGGTAAAGGCCGCCAGGGCATTTTTCGACAAAGTGTAGCTGAGATAGTCCGGATTGGGCGCGGCGAGCTTCGAATCAAGGAGGTTCACGATCAGCGCGTCTTGTCCGCGCGCGTGCTCGCGCGCAAAACGCTGGGTCAGCAGCGCTGACGCCTGGACATTGACGGCCATGTGCGCCGCGAGTTCGCTCGGCCTGAACTCGGCCGCGGAGTCCCAGGCGAACCGCGCGGCATTATTCACGAGCAACCGTACAGGCGGGAGCTCCGCGGCGGCCGCGAAAATCGCTTCCGCGCATGTCGGATCGGTCAAATCCGCGACCGTCTTAAACGCCCCATCGGGAACCCTGTCCTGGTCGTGATGAACGTGGGCCACGACCTTCCAGCCGTCTTTGACGAGGCCGCGGGCAATTTCGGCGCCGACACGCTTGCCGGCTCCGGTCACGATCGCGGTTCTCTCTCCGGTCATTTCGAGGAAGTGAAGTGACGATGCAATCCAATCGACGCAAGGCTGGATTGCTTCGCTCTCCACGTCACGACTAGTGCAGCGTCAATGCCCGAAAGCCGCCCTCCGATCGAGCTGCAAGGCCTCACCCTCGCCGATCTCCAGAAGATGATCGACGAGCGTCGCCTGCCGCCGGTAGACAAATGGAACCCGGAGCGGTGCGGCCATTCCGGCATGCGGATCGCGCGCGACGGCAGTTGGTATCACGAGGGCCGCCCGATCCTGCGGCCGGCGATGATTCGCTTGTTCTCCACCATATTGCGGCGCGAAGCAGACGGCCGGCACGTGTTGGTCACGCCCGTCGAGAAGCTCGACATTGAGGTCGAGGGGACAGCTTTCCACGTAATTGAAATGAAAACCGAAGGGAGTGGCCGCGACAGGCGGATCGCGTTCGGGCTGGATAGCGGCGACGCGGTCATTCTCGGACCTCAGCATCCACTGGCGCTGCTGGACGGGCAGCATGGACCGGTTCCGAGACTGCTTGTGCGGCGCGGGCTCGAAGCGGAGCTTTCCCGCCCGATCTATTACGAGCTGGCCGAAATCGCGCTGGCCGAAGGAGATGAACCGCCCGGGGTGTGGAGCAATGGCGAGTTCTTCCCGCTGGGGCGAGACGCGTGAGTTTGGCCGAGCGGCTTCGCGCAGCGCTGTCGTCGCGGGCGCGCCTGCCCCCGCTTGTCGGCGACTTGCCGGAGCTTCGCTCGAAAGCCGACGTGCCTGCTGCGGTCTTGGTCGCCATCACGGACCGCAGCGAGCCTGGAGTGATCCTCACCGTTCGCAGGGAGCATATGCGCACCCATGCCGGACAGGTCGCTTTTCCCGGAGGACGGATCGACGCCGGCGAGGATCCGTCGCAGGCCGCCTTGCGCGAGGCCCACGAGGAGCTCCTGCTCGACCCGACCGCGGTCGAACTGATCGGCGCGATCGATCCTTACTGCACGGTCACCGGGTACGTCGTTACACCCGTCGTGGCAGTCATTCCCCCCGACCTTCCACTCACTCCGCATGAGCATGAAGTTGCCGACTGGTTTGAGGCGCCCCTGACCTTTCTTCTCGACCCTGCCCAGCAGCATCGCCGGAGCGCACTATTCCAGGGCCAGACACGCCACTATTACGAGATACTCTGGAACGAACGCAGGATCTGGGGGGCGACTGCGGCGATGATCGTCAATCTTTCGCGAAGGCTGCAATGGAGCTGAAGCTCGACGCCGCCAAGTGGCGCAAGCGCCGCGGCATGAGCCGGCTGCTACGCGCGCTTGCCGCCGAAGAGGGGCTGACGCGCTATGTCGGCGGAGCCGTTCGTGACGACCTGCTGCAGCTCCCCATCAGCGACGTCGATCTTGCGACGAGGTTGCCGCCCGACGAGGTGGTCCGGCGCCTTGAGAAGGCAAAGATCAAGGCGGTTCCGACGGGCATCGATCACGGCACCGTGACGGCTGTTAGCGACGGACACCCGTTCGAGATCACGACCCTGCGCCGCGACGTCTCCACCGACGGCCGGAGAGCCACCGTCGCGTTCACCGACGACTGGAAAGAGGACGCCGCCCGGCGGGATTTCACGATCAACGCGCTGTCGGCGGATCCTCGCACCGGCGAAATCTTCGACTATTTCGAGGGACTCGACGACCTCCAGAATCGCCACATCCGATTCATCGGCGACCCGCTCCAGCGCATTGCCGAGGACCATCTCCGGATCCTGCGATTCTTTCGCTTTCACGCGCGCTTCGGCGCGGGCAAGCCCGATGCAGCGGCGCTCAAGGCCTGCACTGAGCGCGCGAATGACCTGATGGCGCTCTCGCGCGAGCGCATCGCCGACGAGCTGCTCAAGCTGCTCGCAGTGGCTGACCCCTCGACCACTGTCGGGATCATGCTGCAACACGACATCCTGAAGCCGATCCTGCCCGAAATCGAGGCGGTACGGCTGTCCGACCTACAGGCGCTCATCGCCAGGGAGAATGAGGCGGGGGTGGAAGCCAATCCCCTGCGCCGACTGGCCGCCCTTCTGCCGCGTGATCCGGACATCGCCGACGCGGTCGGTGCTCGGCTCCGGCTTTCCAACAAGGCCCGGAAGCGGCTCGCCTCAGACGCCGCCCGCGACACATACGATTCATCCCAGGCCCTCGCTTATCGCCTGGGAACCGACTTCGCGGTCGACCGGCTGCTGCTCGACGGGCGCGCAGAGGATGCGAAGCAAATTCTTGCGTGGAAAGCGCCCCGGCTTCCGATCGGGGGCGGCGCCTTGATCGCAAGAGGTCTGCCTGAAGGACCGATTGTCGCAAAAACGCTGCGGCAGATTGAAGATCAGTGGGTCACAGCCGGCTTTCCGACGGGCGAAGCCTTCGAGCGCATCGTCGGAGGCGCCGTTGGACGGGCGAAAGCCAGCTTCGCTTGAGAAGCAGGACATGTCTTGCCCGAGTCCCAATGCGCGCGCCGGACCGATCAGCCGCAAACTTGCAGCAACCTCGAGCGGCCGTCAGGAGCTGCGCGCTGCCGAGCAGGCGAGGGCGACTTCGGGCACCGTGCCCGACGAGACTGCTGCCGCCGGCTGATGCGCCGGAGTGCAGGAGATCTGCGCATAGCGCGCGAATAGCTCCGCGAAATGCTCATCCGTCGTGCGGACGCGGCTGGCGCGAACCGCGGCCGCGCGCTGCAACTCAGGGCCGCGATCGACAAACCTTTCAATGGCGCGCTCCAGCGAGCGCTCGTTGGCCGAGCGATAGATAGCGCCCGCACCCTTCACGAGATGATCAACGGCCGCGCCCTCATCGGGGACGATCAGCGGAATACCGCTGGCGCGCGCTTCCGCTGCGACCATGCAGAATGTCTCGGCTTCGCAGCCGTGGACCAGAGCGTCAGCGCTTGCCATCAGCCGTGCGAGCTCGTGCCGGTCGGTGATCCTGGGCACGACCGCGACCGTAGGCATTCGTTCGGCCAGCAGCTCGAGCGCCTGGCGCTTCCTTCCGTCACCGACGAGCAGCAAGCCGATGGGCCGTCGACGGGAGCGTTCGCCCACAGCGCGCATGACGATGTCCCAGCGCTTCTCGCTCGAGAAGCGTCCGATGCCGAGGAGGAGGACTCCGGACTGATCTAACCCCAGGCTGTTCAGCACCGCTTCGCGCAGTTCAGACGAGCGAAGCGCCGGGGAGAAGAGCCCTGATTCAACTCCCATCGGGAGGGTTTCACTGTTGGGGAGACCGCCCGCGCGGAGCCGATGTGCAAGCTGCGAATTCGCGCAGACCACCAGGTCGTACATGCTGCCTAGCGCACGCAGGTGCCTCCAGAACCAGCTGAAGCAGCGATCGATCTTCTTCCTCGAAGCCATTCCGCCCAGCCACCGGTAGGCATAAGCGGCGAGCGGATCCGAGTGCATGACGAGCGACCGGGTCGCAGCTCCCCGCCATCGGCCCACCATGGCTGCGCTCGACCATGGTGAGGACGCCTCCACGTGATCCGGCCGCCACGCGTCGAGCTCGGCGTGAAGTGCGCGTTCGTCGTTGAAGTAGCGATAGCGTCGATCGACCGGCAGCTTCGGCGAAGGCAAAGTGACGAGGACCGCGCCCGGCCCGCGGCGGAACGTCGCATATTGCTCGCCGGGCGCGATGACGATCACTTCGTGGCCGGAGCGCGCGGCGGCATTCAGCTTTGCATCGACATAAACGCGGACTCCCCCTCCGGTCGGCGCGTAAAAGGCGCAAACATCGACGATCCGCATGCGGGCGGAGAGACCCGCGAAGCGCATGAAGCTCAAGTGAAGCTTTGTTAATGGACGCGGGTACCGCTGGCGCATCCGCAGCATCGGGAGCACAGGACGCGAATGACCGGTCGCCGGATGCTTCTTGCGTCGATCCACGACGTTTCTCCGCGCTTCGAAAGTGAGGTGGATGCGCTGGTCGATATGTTGAGCAGGTATGTCGGAAATCGCATCGCGATGCTCGTCGTGCCGAACCACTGGGGCGACGCGCCCATTGTTCACGGATCGCCATTCGCCGCCCGCCTTCGGTCCTGGGCTGATGCAGGTTTCGAAATGTTCCTGCACGGCTTCTATCATCGGGACGACAGCCGCCACGAGCGCGCTTCGGATCGGCTGCGGGCGCGGCTGATGACTGCGGCCGAAGGAGAGTTTCTCGGGCTGTCCAAAGAAGAGGCCAGCGAGCGGCTCGCCGACGGGAAAAGCCTGCTGGAAGATCTCATCGGCAGAGCCGCCGCCGGCTTCGTCGCGCCGGCCTGGCTTTATGGTCCGGGAACGCTCCAGGCGCTCAGCGAAGCTCGAATACCGATTGCCGAAGATCACATGCGGGTTTGGTCACCCGCGACCGGCGAGCTGCTGGCGCTCGGACCGGTGATTACCTGGGCAAGCCGTTCGCGCACACGCCTGGCCTCCTCGCTGGCCGCAGCTTCCGCCTTGCGCCGGGCGCCGATGAGCGCATTGCGAGTAGGCGTGCACCCGCCGGATGTCCGGCATCCGGCGCTCGTCCAAAGCATCGAGAAGACACTGCAGATCGGTAGGCGCACACGCGTCGCGGCAGCCTACTCGCATCTGGTTGGGGCCAGTTCCCGATCAGAATTTCAGGACGAAGGTCACCGCCGGCTTGCGTGAATGCTTGGGGCGAGCGCCGGCGCCACTGTCGAAACCGGCCTTTCGCTTTTCGTAAAGACTGGAGAGTCCCAAACCCACCGCGGCGTTTGGAGCGAGCTCGTGCTGCACGATCATGCCGCGAACCAGTGGGACCGGACCGGCAGCCGGACTCTCCTGCTTCAGTCGGAAGTCGAGGATGTGGGCGGTCGCGAGATGCCCGATATCTACGGGCGAAAGCCCTTTCATCTCGCCTGAATTCGGTGCCGACGCGGCCTGCAAGGCGGCCGCAATCAGGAGCCAGGACTCCATTCGCCGACCTCTCCCCTGTTACGGCACTCAAACTAAACGAAGGCGTCGGTAGTTCCAGAGAGGAGTCGGGGGTGTCCCGCCGTGGTTCAGCGGCGACGCGATTTCCAATAGTCGAGCGCTGCATCCGCCTCGAGCGGCTTTGCGAAATAGAAGCCCTGTCCCGATGCACAACCGAGCGTCGCGAGCGTGGTTGCCAGCTCGACCGTTTCGATGCCTTCGGCGGTCGTCGACATTCCCAGGGCTTCGGCGAGGCTGAGCACTGCGCGCACGATCGCCACGCTGTCGGGATCGACCATCATCCCGGAGACAAAGCTCTTGTCGATCTTCAGCACGTCGATGGGCAGGCGTTGCAGGTAAGCAAGGCTCGAATAGCCGGTACCGAAATCGTCCATGGCGACGGTCGCGTCCAGCGCCTTCAGCGCGTCGAACACGCGCATCGCGCGAGCCGGGTCCTGCACGATCGAGCTCTCCGTCAGCTCCAGCGCGAGCCGGTTCCCGGTCAGTCCGCTCGACTTGAGCGATCCCTCGACCATCTCCGCGACATTGTCGCGAGCGACCTGGATCGCCGACAGATTGACGCCGACATAGAGCGGCAGTTTCTCGCCTGCCTCTTTGTCCCACGAGGCCAGAGTGCGCGCAGCCTTGTCCATCGCCCAGCGCCCGAGCTGAAGGATGAGGCCGCTTTCTTCAGCCACCGGAATGAACTCGGTGGGACTGATTTCGCCGCGATCCTCGTGCGTCCACCGGGCAAGCGCCTCAAAGCCCGCGACCTCACCGGACTTGAGATTGATCAACGGCTGATAGAAGAGCTGCAGCTGATCCCTGTCGAGCGCACGGCGAAGCTCGGTCTCGATCGAAAAACGGCGGCGCGCCTCCGTGGCCTGCTTGGGCTCGTAGACCTGCGGCCTGCCGTTGATCTTGGCCTGCTTCACGGCGAACTGGGCGTTCCGGAACAGTTCCTCCGGGTCCTGCCCCGCCTGCATCAGGGCCACGCCGATCGCGCATTCTACCCGGATCTCGAGGTCCGAAATCTTGAATGGCGCCGCCATGACCTTGTTGATCCGGTCCGCCGCCTTCAGAGCGTCCTCGACGCCCCGGCGAAGCGACACCAGGATTCCGAACTCGTTGCCCCCGGTGCGCGCAAGGACGTCACCCGCCCGAAGAGCGAGGATGAGACGCCGGGCGAAGGTGATCAGCAGCTCGTCGCCCGCAAGGCCTCCCATGGATTCATTGATTCTCGAGAAGCGAAGCATGTCCACGACCAGGACAGCGTGATCGACATTGCGCGACGGCTGTTCGCCTGCCTTCTCGATGGCTTCGGAAAATCCGAGCCGATTGGGCAGTCCCGTCAGGCTGTCGCGCAGCATCTCGGCACGCAGGTTGTTCTCGGCCTGCACCTCGACGGTGCGGTCCACGACGCTCAGCAGACAGCGCGGAACGCCGTCGGGGTTTGACGCCAGGGGCGACAGTTTGAGCTTCAGGAACCGGCGACCGACACCCTCGCCTTCCGCAATCTCGATTTCGTCGCGTGCGGTTGCAGGCTCAAGCAGGAATGCGCGTGTGAACGCACCGCCTTCGCCAGTCGCGTAGCGCCGGAAGGTCCCGGCGAAGGTCTCGGGCTCACCGTAACAGCCGGCAAGCTCGAGGAAGCGCGTGTTCATCGCCTCGACCCACAACTTGTCGTCCTGAATTGTGAAGATCGCCGCCGCTATTGGGAGCGCATCGAGCAAGGCAATGCCATCCGCGGCCTCAGCGCGCGCTGTTCCCCCCAACTTGTCCGTCTGCACGCGCCGGGTGGCGCGCGGCAGCCGGTTAGCTGCAGCCTGCATTGGTGCGGCTTTGAACGAGAGGAGTTAATTCTCTCTTGCTCTCAGGAGAGAGAACGCGGGGTTTCCGGCAGTTTTTTAACTTAGGTAAACTTATTGTTTCTCGGGAAGCCGATCGGAGGCATCCGCCCCGCCGCGCCGCGTGCTGCTCGCCACGACGTGAGGTCCGTTTCCGTGCGAACGCGACCGCTCTCGCCGCCCAGGGCCCAACTGAGACCCTCCGCCAGAGGGAAGGCGAGGACGTCAGAAAGTCCGCCATCGCGATAGCGCTGCAAGGTGACGCCTTGCCCTCGGGCCAGCTCGGGAAGCTCTGCAAGCGGGAAAATCAGCATTTTGCGATTTTCTCCCACCACCGCCACGGCATCGGCACCCTCGGGGACAGGTCGGACGACGGCGACCTTGGCGCCCGCGCGCAGGTTGACCAGTTGCTTGCCCTTGCGGGTTTCCGCGAGCGTCGCATCGCCGCCCGCCACGAAGCCCCTTCCGTCGGAGGACGCGACCAGCAGCTTTAGCTCAGGCCGGACCACGAACAGCTGGATGATGTCCACTTCGGCTTCCAGGTCGATGAACAAGCGCACAGGTTCACCGAACCCCCGAGCACCCGGGAGCTTGTCACCGGCGAGCGTGTAGACGCGGCCGTTCGATGCAAAGAGCGCCAGCCGGTCCGTAGTCTGCGCGTGGAATTGGATGAAGGGCCCATCCCCCTCACGCCACTTCAGGTCTGGGACCTCCTCGAGCGCGACGTGGCCCTTCATCGCACGGATCCACCCGCGCTGTGACAGGATGACGGTGATCGGTTCTTTCTCGATCATCGCCGACCAGTCGATCTCGCGAGCAACGGCCGCCGCCTCGATGCGGGTGCGCCGCTTGTCCCCGAACTTCTCCTTGATGCTCGCAAGGTCGCGCTTCAATCGAGTCCGCTGCCGGGCGGGACTCTCGACCAGCTTTTCGAGATCGTCGCGTTCCTTCGCCAGGGCTTGGCGCTCGCGGCCGATCTCCATTTCTTCGAGCCGCCGCAAGGACCGAAGCCGCATGTTGAGGATCGCCTCGGCCTGCCGATCGGAGAGCGCGAATTCGGCCATCATTATGGGCTTGGGCTCGTCTTCCGTGCGAATGATCTCGATGACCCGATCGAGGTTGAGATAGGCGATCAGGAAGCCGTCGAGCAGTTCGAGGCGCTCGTCGATCTTGCCGATCCGGACCCGGCTTCGGCGGACGAGCACCTCGAACTGGAAGGCCAGCCACGCGGACAGCGCTTCCTTGAGGCTCATCACGCCCGGGGTGCGCGTCGCATCCAGCACGTTGAGGTTGAGCGGAAAGCGGATCTCGAGATCGGTCAGCCGGTAAAGGCTCTCGAGCAATAGATCGCTGTCGACCGTCCGGGCCCTTGGCTCCAGGATGAGCCGCACCTGCTCGTCGCTTTCGTCGCGCACGTCGGCGAGGATCGGAAGCTTCTTGTCCGCGATCAGCTGCGCGATCTGCTCGATCAGCTTCGCTTTTGGCACGCCGTACGGAATCTCGGTGACCAGCAGGTGCCAGCCGCCGCCCTTCTCGCGCTCGACTTCGACCTTCGCGCGCAGGCGGAAGGCGCCGCGGCCGCTCACATAGGCGCGGGCGATCGTGTCCTCATCATCGACGAGCAGCCCGCCCGTCGGGAAGTCGGGACCCTTCACCCATTGGAGGAGAGCGCGATCTTCCATCTTCGGATTGTCGATCAGGTTGGTTGCGGCATCGACCAGCTCGCCGAGATTGTGGGGCGGAATGGACGTAGCCATACCGACGGCGATGCCGCTCGCGCCGTTGGCGAGAAGATTGGGAAACAGGCCAGGGAAGACCTCCGGCTCCTCTTCCTCGCCATTGTAAGTCGGGCGAAAATCGACCGTGCCTTCGTCCAGGCCGGCCATCAGCTGCATCGCGACCGGGGTCAGCTTCGCTTCGGTGTAGCGGTAGGCGGCGGCGTTATCGCCGTCGATGTTGCCGAAATTGCCCTGCCCGTCGACGAGCGGATAGCGGAGCGCGAAATCCTGCGCGAGGCGGACCATCGCGTCATAGACGGACTGGTCGCCGTGGGGGTGATATTTGCCGATCACGTCGCCGACGACGCGCGCCGATTTCTTGTACGCGCCGGCGGGATCGAGCCGAAGAAGCCGCATCGCCCAGAGAAGCCGTCGGTGGACCGGCTTCAGCCCGTCACGGACGTCGGGAAGAGAACGCGCCGTGATCGTCGAAAGCGCATAGACGAGATAGCGCTCGGACAGAGCGGCATCGAACGGAGTTTCGATTACGGAAGAAATGTCGGAAGCAGGCATGAAGGCTGCCTAGCAAGCCTGTCCCGAGCTCGTCGAGGGGCCGCTCGATGCGCTTCCAGCAGTTTCCCTAAAGCCTATTCGGCGGCTTGCGCCGCCGGCTGCGGCCAGCCGCCGTAGACGTCTGCCTTGGACCGCTCCATTTCGGCGATCAGCCATTCCTTGAAGCGCTTGATCTTCGGCGTGAGCTTTCGCTCCGCGGGATAGACCAGCCAATATGCCCAGCCTCGAGCGGAAATGCGGTCGGGGAACGGGACCCGGAGCCGCCCCGCCGCAACATCGCCCTTCCACAGCAAAGGCGTCAGCAGCGCGAACCCCTGCCCCGCCATCGCGGCATGACCTTCGTTCGCCTGGTTTTCGAGGCGGATGCCGGGGCGCTTCAGGACCGACTCGTCAGCCGGCACGCCATTGTCGGAGAACCACTGCTGCCACCAGTCGTCGTTTGGATTGATCAAGTTTTGGTTGGGGACATCGTTCGGCTCGAGCCTTCGCGCGAGCTTGCGCTCGACGAGGGCAATGCACTCGGGGCTCGCCATGGGCGTGAACTCGGACTCGAACAGCCGATGATGCTCCATGCCTTCCCAGCCGCCGCCGCCAGCGCGGATCGCGACGTCGGCGTCGCCGGCGCGCAAGTCGCAGAGCTCGTTACTCGTCGTCATCCGCACAGCGAGATCGGTGTGCTCCATCTGGAAGCCGCCCAGCCGCCACGCGAGCCAGGTGTTCGCAAACGTGTGGGTCGTGGTGACCGTAAGTAGCGACTCGTCTTCCTCGCGATGGCTGGCGAACGCTGCCTCGATAGAGTCGAAGGCGCTGGAGAGGCTCGGCAATAGCCGGGCCCCTAAAGGCGTGAGGCGGGCGCGACCCTTCTCGCGGATGAACAAAGGTGCGCCGAGCCGCTCTTCAAGGCTCTTCACCTGATAAGACACCGCCGCCTGGGTCATTCCGAGCTCGGCCGCAGCCGCCGTGAAATTCTCGGTCCGGGCGGCAGCCTCGAAGGCCCGGATTGCCGCAAGTGGGGGAAGCCGCCTCATAAGCTCACCTCATAAGGTGCATTTATTGACCCGTCCAACTGTTTGATTGGCGAAACGGGTAGCAGAATCATACATAGGATTTGGCCGCCGGCGAAGGAAAATCCCTCCCCTCACAGCCCCCCTCGCCGGCGGCAAACGAAAAAGGAAGGACGACTTGCCATGACTTATGGCCTTAGCACTCGTGCGTTCATCGAAGACGGCCCCTTCGCGCAGGTCGCCAGCGCGGACTCACTGCGTACGACGGCCCGCTCATGGCGCGCCCTCGACGAAGCCCACCGCATCGAGCTGATCGAACAGGCTCTCAGAGTCGCCAACGATCGCATCGACGCCTTCCCGCTGGCGCTCTGAGCGAAGCGGACCGAGAGGAAAGAAAGGAATGGTCACCATGGTGGATGAGATTTTCGACCGTCACTACCAGGCGGGCCGCAAGGAGCTGAACAAGTCGCTGTCCAACGCCTTTGCGCGGCTCAGCCAGGCAGTGGGCAACGCCTTCGAAGTCCTGGTAAAGATTGAGTATCAGGCGCCTTGGGCGGCAAAGCCGACCCGCGCCCGTTGCAACTAGACTTCCCGAGAGGAGCGCGGACTAGCACGCACCGCGCTCCTCGCTTATAGCCGCGGCTCCTTCTCCCATTGGAGTGACGAACGACCGTGGCCCGTCGCCGCCAAATCTATGAGGGCAAAGCCAAGATCCTCTACGAGGGTCCCGAGCCGGGCACGCTCATCCAATATTTCAAGGACGATGCCACCGCCTTCAACGCGCAGAAGCGCGGGACGATCAGCGGAAAGGGCGTCATCAACAACCGCATCTCCGAGCATATCTTCACTTCGCTCGCGGCGATCGGGGTCCCGACGCATTTCATCCGCCGGCTCAACATGCGCGAGCAGCTGATCCGGCAGGTCGAGATCATTCCGATCGAGGTCGTGGTCCGGAACGTCGCCGCCGGCTCGCTGTCGAAGCGCCTGGGGATCGAGGAAGGCACGCAGCTCCCGCGGACGATCATCGAATATTATTACAAGGACGACGCCCTCGGCGACCCGATGATCGCCGACGAGCATATCGCCTGCTTCGGCTGGGCGACGCAGGACGAGATGAACGACATTGCCGACATGGCGATCCGCGTGAACGACTTCCTCTCCGGCATGTTCGCGGCGATCGGCATCCGTTTGATCGACTTCAAGCTCGAGTTCGGGCGAGTGTGGGACGGCGATTATGCGCGAGTCATCCTCGCCGACGAGATCAGCCCTGACGGTTGCCGGCTGTGGGACATCAAGACCAACCAGAAGCTGGACAAGGACCGCTTCCGGCAGGACCTCGGCGGAGTCGAGGAAGCCTATCAGGAAGTCGCACGGCGGCTCGGGTTACTCCAGCCGGAAGACGAGTCCGCAGTTCTGGACTTCGACACGCACCGCAAGAAGCGGGGCCGCTAGGGCTCGATCACCTCGAAGTGAGTGACCCCCGGCTCGAGCTCGAGCAGGAAGTCCGGGTCGAAGTCATAATATTTGGCCTTGGTGAGATCGTCGCCGGCGAAGCGGCGGATCGCGTCCAGATCGTCCCACAACGTGAACATCTCGACGTGCACCAGGTCGCCGTCCTGCCGATGCAGGCACCATGCGCCGCGATTGCCTTCGGTTGACCGATAGTCGGCGAGGCCGACATCCCTCATAAGCTTCAGATATTCTTCGGCCTTGGAAGGGGGGACCCGGCCGTGCCAGCGTCGTGCGATCATTCGAACGTCCTCTTGCTTGACGTTCCCGCAGCCCGCATCTGCACTAGCAATGAAGCGCGCCCGTGTCGTCACCCTGAACGCCGCGCTCGGGCCGCTCGACTATCGGGTGCCCGAGGACATGGCCGTCGAGCCGGGTTCGATCGTGATCGCGCCATTGGGACCGCGGCAGCTGCTCGGCGTCACCTGGGACGCGGACCGGCTCGAGACCAACGAAGTTCCGGACAGCCGACTTCGTCCTTTGGCCGGAGTGCTCGACGTCGCGCCCATCGCCGCGCCGCTGCGGCGCCTCTGCGAATGGACGGCGGACTATTATCTGTCGCCGCTGGCTTCGGTGTTGCGCATGGTTTTGCCGTCATCGGCTGCGCTCGATGGTCCGCGGCAGCTGACCGAATATCGCCCAACGGGTGTCGTTCCCGATCGCCTGACGCCGCAGCGCGAGAAAGCCCTTGCGGCGCTGGAGGGCCGGCAAGGCACGATCCGCGAGCTGGCAGATCACGCCGAGGTGAGCGACGCCGTCATGCGCGGTCTCGTCAACGCGGGAGCGCTCGAAGCCGTAGCGGTGACTTCAGACCGCCCACTCGCCTGCCCAGACCCCGAGTTCGCGCCGCCCGATCTCAATGACGACCAGCGGGCAGCGGCGAAGAGCCTGGCCGATTCCATTGGCAGGGGATTCGATCCGGTTCTGCTCGATGGTGTTACCGGCTCCGGCAAGACCGAGGTCTATTTCGAAGCGATCGCCGAATGCCTGCGCCAGGGGAAGCAGGGGCTCGTCCTTCTTCCCGAGATCGCGCTCACCGAGCCTTTCCTGAAACGCTTCGAAGCGCGGTTCGGCTGCGCGCCGGTGGCCTGGCACTCGGGGCTTCGCTCCTCGGAGCGGCGCCGCGCCTGGCGGGGCATCGCAACCGGAGAAGCCAGGGTCATTGTCGGCGCCCGCTCGGCTCTGTTCCTCCCTTATCCCGATCTCGGCCTCATCGTCGTCGACGAGGCTCACGAGCCTTCGTTCAAGCAGGAGGACGGCGTGCAATATCATGCACGCGATACGGCCGTGATGCGCGGGTTGTTCGAAGAGGTGCCAGTCATTCTCTCCACGGCGACGCCACCGATCGAGAGCCGGCACATGGTCGAGCTCGGTCGATACCGGGAAGTGGCCCTGCCGCATCGCTTCGCCGGCGCATCGATGCCGGACATTCGGCCGATCGATCTCACTCAGGATCCGCCGCCCCGTGGCCGGTGGCTCGCCCCCGCTCTCGTCCGCGAGCTGGAAGCCAATCTCGAGCGCGGCGAACAATCGCTGCTTTTCCTCAATCGCCGCGGCTTCGCGCCGCTCACACTCTGCCGCCATTGCGGCCACCGTTTCCAATGCCCGAACTGCACCGCGTGGATGGTCGAGCATCGGCTGATGCGGCGGCTTGCCTGTCACCATTGTGGCCACGTGATGCCGCCGCCGAAAGCCTGTCCGGAATGCGGTGAGGAGGACAGCCTCGTCGCGTGCGGGCCGGGCGTCGAGCGGATTGCCGACGAGGTCGCCGAGCTGTTCCCCAAAGCTCGAACCGCGATCGTCACGTCGGACACCATTTGGTCGCCGCAGCGCGCCGCCGAGTTTGTCGAAGCAATGGAGCGTGCCGAAATCGACATCGTTGTCGGCACCCAGCTTGTCACCAAGGGCTATCATTTCCCGAATCTGACCCTGGTCGGGGTCGTCGATGCCGACCTGGGTCTGGCGGGCGGCGACTTGCGCGCGGCGGAGCGCAGCTTCCAGCAGATCCAGCAGGTCGCGGGCCGCGCCGGCCGGGGCGACAAGCCGGGGCGCGTGTTCGTCCAGACGCATGACCCGCACGCGCCGGTGATCGCTGCCCTGGTGTCAGGGGATGCGGCCGGGTTCTATGCTGTAGAAACCGAGGCTCGTCGCGAGGCCGCCATGCCTCCCTTTGGTCGCCTTGCCGCAATTGTCGTCTCCGCCGAAGATTCCGGTGAAGCAGAGGAAGTTGCGCGCCGGGTCGGCCACGCCGCGCCTAAGGTCGAAGGCATGGCGGTCTTCGGACCTGCGCCCGCTCCACTCTCGATGCTGCGAGGACGCCACCGCCAGCGCCTGCTCGTCCATGCCCGCCGCAGCCTGGACGTCCAGGACGTCATCCGCGACTGGCTCGCCAAGGTCGAATGGAGCTCAAAGGTGCGGGTCGCCGTCGACGTCGATCCCTACAGCTTTCTCTAGAAATCGCTGGAAAGCGAAGCACTTGTGCGGTGGAATTCGCATGTTAGCTTCCGGTCCGGATTGGCGGAGGGGAAGAGATGCATCCCGTGTTGAAGATGTTTGTAGCAGCGCTCGTCACAGTTCAGGCAAGCGGAGCTTCGGCTGCCTGGTATGAGGCGGTCAGCAAGCACTTCCACGTCTACGCCGACGAAAGCCCCCAGGATCTGCGAGCCTTCGCGACCAAGCTCGAGCGATTCGACGCTGCGGTGCGGGAGGCAAGAGGGACTCCCGACGTGGATGCCGGCGCGTCGACCCAGGTGACAGTTTACGTGCTGCGCGATGTCCGGGCCATCGCAGAATTATATGGTGACCGGTCGTCGGGCGTCGCGGGCTTCTATGAGCCCCGCGCTACAGGCTCCGTCGCCTTCGTCCCGAGACGCAGCTACAAGGGCGAATACCAGCTCGACTCCGATTCCGTCTTCTTTCACGAATATACCCACCACCTGATGCTGCAGGATGCGGATCGGCCGCTTCCGACATGGCTGACCGAAGGCTTTGCCGAGTTCTTCGCCAACCCAATCTTCAACGAAGACGGCAGCGTGACGATCGGCGCTCCTCCGAAATATCGCGCGGAAGCGCTCTACGACCAGGCGATGGCCGGATTGCCGCTGAACAAGATGCTCACCGGCAACTTCACCTACCTCACTGCGCTGGAGTTTGAATCGCTCTACGGCCGAGGCTGGCTGCTCACGCACCTCCTTTCGTTCGATCTCAAGCGTCGCGGGCAGCTCACTCGATACTTGGACGAAATCGCGAAAGGCACGCCTCCCTTGCAGGCCGCGCAAACGGCTTTCGGCGATCTCGCCGCGCTTGACCGGGAGCTTTACGATTACTTCAAGACCGACAAGTTCACCGTGGCGACGATTCCGGCAAGCAAGCTTCATTTGCCGCCCATTGATGTGCGACCGCTCACTCCGGCCCAGGCGGCGCTGATGGAGGAGCACATCAAATTTGCCCGGGAAAGCAAACGCTTTTCCTCGGCTGGCCTAGCGAGCCGCGCTCGCGCAGTGGTCAAGCGCTACCCGAATGACGTTGGAGCCATCACTTTGCTGGCGCAGATGGAGAATGCGGCGGAAGAATATGACGCTGCCGCGCGGGATGCCGATGCCGCGCTCAAGCTCGACCCGAAAGCGGAGAAAGCGCTGCTGGCCAAGGGGGCTGCGCTTATGAATGCCGGCAAGCAGCACCCGGGCAGCGTCGATTGGACGGCGATCCGCTCCTATTTCTCAGCCGCAAACCGCCTCGACGTCGAAGACGCCGAGCCATTGCTCATGTTCTTCAGAAGCTACGGCGCTCAAGGAATTCGCCCCACAGCAAATGCACTGGATGGACTCAAATATGCGCTCATGCTTGCGCCGCAGGATTCGAAGCTGAGGCTCGAAGCGATTGGCGAGTTCCTGAAGGAGGGCCGCCTCGATGACGCCCGAGAGACCCTGGTGCCCCTCGCTTACAGCCCGCATACCGGCAAGGCGCACGATGCTGTGCGAAAGATCCTCGAGCGCGTGGAAGCAAAGGATACGCAGCAGGCGCTCGTCGCGTGGGCGGCTGCCGAGAAACTCTACGACGAGGATTGAACCGAGGGGCGAGTCCACCAGGGCCGCATCAGCCGGCGGCGCTTTACCGCCAACCAGACAATCGTGAGGCCGGCTACCGTGCCGATCGTGATGCTGATCAACGATGCCTCGAGGCCAAAGCCGCCGCCCGTCAGCAAGACGGGTCCCTGGAGCTTCGCCTCGACCAAGCCATGAGCGTCGTTGCCGGATACGGGAACGTCGAGGAGTTCGCCCTGCGTGAGATTCCACGATGCGTGGATGCCCATCGGAAACCACAACCGCCGGGTCAGCATGTAGGCGGCGCCGAGCAGGACGCCTCCTTCGAGCATGATGCCGACCGTGGAAACCAGGTCTGCGTTCGGGTTCTCGATGTGCGACAGACCGAACAACGCCGAGGAAATGACCAGCGCCGCCCAGCTGCCTGCGAACTCTTCGATCCAGCGGAAGAGAATGGCCCGGAAGATCATCTCTTCCGCTATGGCGGGAAAGATGCCGTCATGGACGACGGAAGCGAGCAGGTTGCTGGTGTCGCCCATGCCCACCAGACGGTAGACACCCGCTAGCGCGGCGACCCCCACGATCGTCGCGAACACCACTCCGCCGACAGCCAATCCGAGGCTTAGCTGAAGGATAGCACGAGGGCCCGACAGATCGTCGTGCTGCCTCGCACCAAGATGGGGGACGACCAGCTTGTAGCTCGCCAGCATCACGGCTGCGACGACCAGCTGGCCAAGGAGAGGCGAAGACGGCAGTGTCTTCTCGAATAGGCCCGCCAGCAGACCCGCAGGAATCATGACTGCCGCGAAGGCGATGACCATCGCTACAAGCGGAAAGTCGACGAAACGCTGAATGACGGAACGGTCGCGGTCCACCGGATCGACTGAACTCATTCCGCCCCCTCCGGCTCGAATGTTGAGCCGAAGGAAGCGGCTGAGCAAGGAACGAATCTACAGCGGCAGCTCGGGCGATACCGAAGTGTGACCTTCGGCCGCGAGCAGCTTGCGCTTGCGGTCCAGTCCACCTGCGTAGCCACCAAGCGACCCGTCGCTGCGGATGACCCGATGGCACGGGATCAGCACAGCGACATGATTGTCGCCGTTTGCGGTTCCAACGGCACGAACCGCGCCCGGCTGTCCGATCGCCGCGGCGATCTGCGCATAGCTGCGGGTCTCGCCGGCGGGAATCTTGCGAAGCTCACGCCACACGGCTTCCTGGAAGGCAGTGCCGGCGACATCGATCGGAAGCTCGCGCGCGGCGAGCGGTTGCTCGATGGCCGCGAGCGCTCCTTCGACGAGGTCTCGAAGCCCGCCGGCGTCCTCGACGATATCCGCGTTGGGAAAGCGGCGCCGAAGCGATTCCACGCTGTCGTCGAACGTCAGTCGGCAGATTCCCTTGCTCGTCGCGGCGATCAGCATCTGACCGAGGGGACTATCGAAGTGAGTCCAGCGGATCGTCTCGCCGCGCCCGCCATCGCGCCATGCGGACGGCGTCATTCCGAGCCTTTCCTTCGCGTCGCTGTAGAAGCCGCTCGGGCTCGAGTAGCCGGCGTCATAGACAGCATCCGTGACGCGGCCGTTCTGTTTGAGAGCAGCCTCCGCGCGGCGGTTCCGGAGCCCACGCGCATATTCCGCCGGCGAAACTCCAAGGTCGCGCTTGAAGATGCGCTGAAAATGATGCGGCGCATAGCCGACGGCGTTCGCCAGTTCGCCGAGGCTTGGCGTCTCTTCCGCCCGCTCGATCAGCTTCACGGCCTTCGCTACCGCGTCGCGGTCGCGGCCGACTTCGTCCGGCTTGCAGCGCAGGCACGCGCGATATCCCGCGGCCCGGGCTTGCTCGCCCGACGCAAAGAATTCGACATGCTCGCGCTTCGGGCGCTTCGCCGGGCAGCTTGGCTTGCAATAAATGCCAGTGGTCTTCACCGCGCCGATCACGCGCCCGTCCCAGCCGCGGTCGCGCCGCATGAAGGCGGCCCAGGCGGTGTCCGCGTCAAGGCGCGCGACGTTGCTCACAGCTGCGGATGTATGCCGTTCGACGGTCTGTGCAAGCGCGGACATGGTCAGTTCCTTTCGATCTTGGCGGAGAAACATCCGCGGGTCGCATTGTGCGCGTGGATCGTCTCGATCCTGGGGTTCTCCAGGAGCCTGTTGATCCCAGCCTCGGCTTCGCCCGGCTGCGTCAGGATCGCCTCGGCCATCATTCCGTCCTTGTCGAAGCCGCGGAGCGAGAGGACCCGCTTCTCGAAGACGGGGGGAATCCGGTCGACATATTCCGCCGGCTCCTCATCCGTCTCGGTGACGAAGATCGCATGGGCCGCGCGGTAAGGGTTGGAGACGTCATGACTGACATGGTTCACCAGCAGAACCTTCTCGCCGATCGCGCGGTCGGTGAGGCTGACCCGGCACGGAAAGCTCGGGCTGTCCACGATCATGCGAACGACCCCGCGCTCCGCAAGCTCCTCATCGGACATTCCGAAGAGCGGTTTGAACGGGGTGGGATCGAGGCCGCGAACGACATACGACATGCGAATTGCTCCTTTCGGGAGCTGCTTTACGCCCTTGCCGCCCCGCTTGCGTCCGCAAGCTTGCGCTCAAACCAGAGCTGTTCGTAAAATGGCGGAATGGCATCTCCCATCGCGTCGGCCTTGGCAGTCGCCGCCCTGGTGGCAACGCAGCCATCGGGCAGCACCCGCACGGCGACATGCGCGCCGTTCCGGGCGATGACCTACAACATCCTCGAATCCTACGATGTCCCTGCGGAAAACTGGGCCAAATGGTCCGGCCGCCGCGAAGACATGATCCGGCAGATTCAGTCCGCGCAGCCGGCCATTCTCGGCATGCAGGAAGTCACCCAGATCCAGAAAGCGGACCTGGAGCAGGCACTGCCCGGATACGAATTCCTTGGTGTCGCGAGGGAGGATGGGCACACAGGCGGCGAGTCGACGAATATCGCCGTCAACAAGGCAGTCTTCGATGTCCAATCGAGCGGCACCTTCTGGCTCTCGCCAACGCCTGACAAGCCGTCCCGGGGCTGGGACGCAGGGTCTACGCGGATCGCCACCTGGGCCCATCTCGTCCGCCGAAGCGACGGACGCCGCTTTCTTGCCTTGAACACGCATCTCGATAGCAGCGGACGGCAAGCCAGGCTCGAAGGTTCGCGTCAGATCGTAGGGTGGATCGCCGCAAACCGGGGGCCGGGAGAGCTTGTCGTCTTGACCGGCGATTTGAACTCAGGAGCCGACGGGCAGCCAATTCGCGAGCTCACATCGCCGACTCTCGGCCTGCGCGATTCGCGCCTTGTGACGAAATCACCGCCGCAAGGGCCGCAAGGCACCTATAACCCGCCCTATCCAGTTCCCACCCGATCTCGCATCGATTTCGTGCTGGTCGATCCGGCCATCGAAGTGACGCACTATGCCGTGCTTACGGGGCACACACGAAGCGGTGGGGTCATATCCGATCATCTTCCGGTGACGGCCGACCTCAGCGCATGCTCGAAATGAGCCTCTGCTTCTAACGGGCCAAGGGCGGGGAATTGCGCCCGTCGATAAGACGTATAAGATGATTACCGAGGGATTGCCCGCCGGTTTGCATCAAACCACGGTCATGAGCGGGCTGGAGGGGACTCTGCCGATGCGAGCCTTGGGGCTTTTCGCCTGCGCCGCTGCGTCACTATTTCTCGGAAATTCCGCCTCGGCTGTTCCATTGCAGCATCCGCTGCGCTTCTTCGAAGGCCGGACCGAGAGTGTCGGCACGATGAAGGCCATGATGAAGCGGACGCATCGGGTGGAAAGTATCGGGCGCGGCACCATTGGTCCCGACGGAGCGCTCACGCTCGTCCAGCAGGTGCGCGATGAAGGTGAAGCTCCGCATCAGCGAGTGTGGCGCATTCGCCAGGTCGGCCCGACCAAATTCGCCGGGACCATGTCGGAAGCCACGGGTCCGATCACGATCGAGCAGGTCGGCGAGGGATATCGCTTTCGATTCAATCTCCGCGGCGGCCTCGCGGCCGAGCAATGGCTCGTTCCGAACCGGGATGGAAGCTCGGGCTCGAGCACCCTCACAGTACGCAAATTCGGGATGACGGTGGCGAGATCGGAAGCCACGATCCGGCGGCTCTCTCAGGAAGCCAGCCGCGCTCCGTAGAAGTGTGCCCGCATCGCTTGCATCACTGCCAAGCGCTTGCTAGGGGCCGCGCAACCGATGGGGGCGTGCGGGTGTAACCCGTTTTCACGCCCGTTTTTCGCATCGGGGCACATTCCGTTTCTGGAGCTTTTCGCGCGTGGAGATA
>JBKPQH010000017.1:0-59431 GCA_046733935.1 Pseudomonadota bacterium | reverse complement strand
CCTTGATCTTGTGCATCGGCACGTGGCCGGGGCCCTCGATCATCACCTGGCAGTCGTGCGCCCAGGCTTTCTTGGTGAGCTCGCCGAGCGTGTAGAGCTCCGCGAACTGGGCCTCGTCATTGGCGTCGGCGGTCGATCCGGGGCGGAGGCCGTCGCCGAGGCTGAAGGCGATGTCATAGGCCTTCATGATCTCGCAGATTTCGTCGAAGCGCTCGTAGAGGAAGCTCTCCTTGTGGTGGGCGAGGCACCATTTGGCCATGATCGAGCCGCCGCGGCTGACGATTCCGGTGACGCGCTTGGCGGTCAGCGGGACGTAGGGCAGGCGGACGCCGGCGTGGATGGTGAAATAGTCGACGCCCTGCTCGGCCTGCTCGATGAGCGTGTCGCGGTAGATCTCCCACGTCAGATCCTCGGCAATGCCGCCGACCTTCTCCAGCGCCTGGTAGATGGGGACGGTGCCGATCGGCACGGGCGAGTTGCGGACGATCCATTCGCGCGTGTCGTGGATGTTGCGGCCGGTCGACAGGTCCATGACCGTGTCGGCCCCCCAGCGGATCGCCCACACCATCTTGTCGACCTCGGCCGCGACGTCGGAAGCGACGGCGCTGTTGCCGATGTTGGCGTTGATCTTGACCAGGAAGTTGCGGCCGATCGCCATCGGCTCGCTTTCGGGGTGGTTGATGTTTGACGGGATGATCGCGCGGCCGCGGGCGACCTCGTCGCGGACGAATTCGGGGGTGACGAAGTCGGGGATGGCGGCGCCGAAGTCTTCGCCGTCGCGGGCGGCGTTGAGCGCAGCTTCCCGGCCGAGGTTTTCGCGGATGGCGACATATTCCATCTCGGGCGTGACGATGCCGCGCCTGGCATAATGCATTTGCGTGACGTTGCAGCCTGAGCGGGCGCGCAAGACTTTCTTGCGGACGTTGGGGAATGGCTGGACGCCGCCGCTGCGGTCCGGGCCTAGCTGGCCGTTATCCTCGGGGCGAACCTCGCGCTGGGCGACTTCCTCGACGTCGCCGCGGGCGCGGATCCAGTCGCGGCGGAGCTCGGGCAGGCCGGCCATGATGTCGATGCGCGCGTCAGGTTCCGTGTAGGGACCGCTGGTGTCGTAGAGGACGACGGGCGGCTCGCCCGACGAGGGCTCGAGATCGACAGCGCGCATCGCGACGCCCAAGGCGCCGACGTGGATCTTGCGCGATCCGCGGATCGGACCGGTGGTGACTTTAAGCTCGGTGCGTGCCGGAACATCGGCCATGATGCTTCTCCTTCCTACGCCCGTGCGAACGGGATCAGGTTCGATGGGTCCCGATGCTCCAGCATCGATCTCAGCCGCGCATCAGCGGCTCCCCAGGGAAGAGTCGTCCTTAGGCCGCGCCGGACGGAGGCGCTAGACCGCTATTTCGCGCCGGCGCGACGCATCTCCTCCGCGGTAACCGTGCCGTCGTGATTGGCGTCGACCTTGTCGAACAAGGCGAGCCGCTGCGCCTGGAACTCGCCAGGGCTGACCTTGCCGTCCTTGTTGGTGTCGAAGCCCTGGATCATCTGGGCCGGGGTTTGCGACGGCTTCACGGTCGCGACAGCGGCGAATTCGGAGAAGCTCAGCTGCCCGTCCTTGTTGGTGTCGAGCTGCTTGAAGTCGGCCTGGAGCTTCGCACGGGCCTGGGCCTGCAGCACCTGCAGCTCCTTGTTCTGCTGCGCCGCCAGCTCGGCCGTGCTGATGAAGCCGTCGTGGTTGGTGTCGACCGCCTTGAAGGTGGAGTCGAGCTGGGAGACGACCGTGGCTCGAGTAACGGGCCCGGGCGTCTGCTGCTGCTGAGCGACAGCGGCGCCGGCGAACGCCATCGCGGCAGTCGCCGTCGCGACGATGATGGTTCTGACCACGGTGTTTCTCCCGAAATTTCACTGCTGGCTCTTTTGGTTACGCGCGGCTGACTCGCAAGTGAATAGTGGACCCGGCTTTTCATGCGCGCCGCGAGCGGGCAAAGCCTCGGCGGACCATGAACAAGAGCGCAACCGTATCGCAGCTGACGCACCTCGACCGCCTGGAGGCGGAGAGCATCTTCATCCTGCGCGAGACGGTTGCCGAGGCCGACAAGCCGGTGATGCTTTATTCGATCGGCAAGGACAGCGCGGTGATGCTGCACCTGGCGAAGAAGGCCTTCTTTCCCGGACCGCTGCCCTTCCCGCTGCTGCACGTCGACACGACCTGGAAGTTCCGCGACATGTACGCCCTGCGCGACAAGGTCGCAGCCGATCCGGCCGTGAAGCTGATCGTCTACAAGAATCCGGAAGCGGAAAGCCGCGGGATCAATCCGTTCGACCATGGCCCGCTGCATACGGACATGTGGAAGACCGAGGGCCTGAAGCAGGCGCTCGACAAATACGGCTTCGACGCGGCGTTCGGCGGCGCTCGGCGCGACGAGGAGAAGAGCCGCGCGAAGGAGCGCGTGTTCAGCTTCCGCGACCGCAACCACCGCTGGGATCCGAAACGCCAGCGGCCGGAGCTGTGGTCGCTCTACAATGTGCGCAAGAACAAAGGGGAGGGCATGCGCGTCTTCCCTCTGTCCAACTGGACCGAGCTCGACGTCTGGCAATACATCCTCCGCGAGGGGATCGAGATCGTGCCGCTGTACTTCTCGGCGGAGCGACCGACGGTGACACGCGACGGCCTCATCCTGATGGTCGACGACGAACGCATGCGGCTCGAGGACGGCGAGCAGCCGGAGATGCGCCGGGTGCGGTTCCGGACGCTCGGCTGCTATCCGCTCTCAGGCGCGATCGAGAGCGACGCGGCGAGCGTCGAGGACATTGTCGCCGAGATGCTGGTGAGCCGCAGCTCCGAACGGCAAGGCCGCGCGATCGACCGCGATGCCGGGAGCGCGAGCATGGAGAAGAAGAAGCAGGAGGGGTATTTTTGAACGCTCCTGTCGACGTCCGGGAATGGCTCGCCGAGCAGGAGCGCAAGGAGCTGCTGCGATTCATCACTTGCGGCAGCGTCGACGACGGCAAGTCGACGCTGATCGGGCGGCTGCTCTACGAGAGCAAGCAGGTGTTCGACGACCAGCTCGCGGCGCTCGAAACCGACAGCAAGCGGCATGGCACCCAGGGCGACGAAATCGACTTTGCCTTGCTGGTCGATGGCCTTTCCGCGGAGCGCGAGCAGGGCATCACGATCGACGTCGCCTACCGCTATTTCGCGAGCGCCAGGCGCAAGTTCATCGTGGCCGACACGCCGGGGCACGAGCAATATACGCGCAACATGGTCACCGGCGCGTCGACGGCGGACCTGGCCGTGCTGCTAGTCGATGCGCGCAAGGGCGTGCTGACCCAGACCCGGCGGCATTCATACCTGGCGAAGCTGGTCGAAATCCGGCGCTTCGTACTGGCGGTGAACAAGATGGACCTGGTCGATTACGACCAAGGTGCGTTCGAGGCCATCTGCACCGACTATCGCGACTTCGCGGCGAAGATCGGGATCGGGGAATGGCTCGCGATCCCCGTGTCGGGCCTCAAGGGCGACAATGTGACGGGTCGCAGCGAGGCGACGCCCTGGTACAACGGCCCGAGCCTGCTCGAGCATTTGGACACGGTCGAGCTCGCCGCCGACGCCGACGCCGACGCCGCACAGGCGTTCCGGATGCCCGTGCAGTGGGTCAACCGGCCGGACCAGCACTTCCGCGGCTTCTGCGGACAGATCGCGTCAGGTTCGGTGGGACCGGGCGCGGAGGTGCGCATTCTTCCTTCGGGCCGCGTCACGCGCATCGAGCGCTTGGTCACGCAGGACGGCGACCTCGACGAGGCCGGCGCAGGCCAGTCCGTGACCCTGACCTTTGCCGACGAGGTCGACTGCTCCCGTGGTGACGTGATTGCCGCCGCCGGCGACCCGCCGGAAGCCGCCGACCAGTTCGAGGCAACGATCGTCTGGATGGACGAGCATGAGCTTCTGCCGGGCCGCGGCTACTGGATGAAGATCGGCACGCAGACCGTCACCGCCACGGTCCATGAGCCGAAATACGAGATCAACGTGAACACGCTCGAGCACCTCGCAGCGAAGACGCTCGCGTTGAATTCGATCGGCGTGGCCGAGCTCGCGACCGACCGCGACATCGTATTCGAGCCCTATGCGCCGGACGGCGGGCCTCCGAACCGCGTGCTCGGCGGGTTCATCCTGATCGACAAGCTGACCAATGCGACGGTCGGCTGCGGGATGCTGCACTTCGCGCTTCGGCGATCGCTCAACATCCACCGCCAGCATCTCGACGTGAGCCGCGACACGCACGCAACATTGAAGGGGCAGAAGCCGGCGGTGCTGTGGTTCACCGGCCTGTCGGGCGCCGGCAAGTCGACCATCGCCAATATCGTCGAGAAGAAGCTCGCGGCGCGCGGGCGGCACACGTTCCTGCTCGACGGTGACAATGTCCGCCACGGCCTGAATCGCGACCTCGGATTCACGGAAGCTGACCGCATCGAGAACATCCGCCGGGTGGGCGAGGTCGCGCGGCTGATGGCCGACGCCGGCCTGATCGTGCTGACCGCCTTCATCTCCCCGTTCCGGGCCGAGCGCCACATGGTCCGGCGGATGCTCCCCGAGGGCGAGTTCTTCGAGATCTTCGTCGATACGCCGCTGGCCGAAGCCGAGAAGCGCGACACCAAGGGCCTCTACGCCAAGGCGCGCGCGGGGCAGCTCAAGAACTTCACCGGGATCGACAGCCCGTACGAGCCGCCCGAGGCGCCCGAGATCCGCATCGACACGACCGAGCTCAGCGCGGAGCAGGCCGCCGAGCGGATCGTCGAGGAGCTTCTGAAGCGGCGGTGACGCCTACCAGGTGTAACCGAGGCCGAGCGCTCCGATCCACTGGTTGGCGCTGCCGCGCTGCGACACGATCGGCGAGCGTTTGAAATCGCCGACCAGCCGCGAATATTGGCCGAGGCCGAAGATCGACAGGCCGTGCAGCAGGTTACCGGTCAACGACTGGTTGAGCAGCAGGCCTGCCTTCCAGTTCTTCATTCCGCCATCCGCGTTGAACGGCAGGAGCGCGCCGCCGGTTCGTGCGGAATCGGCAGCCGAGAGGCTGTAATAGTAATCGGCGAACTTGTTGCTCACGAACTCGGCCCCGACGTTCACGCTGGCGTAGGTGCGCATCGAAAGCGGGGTGGAGAATTCCACGTTCGGGCTGAAGGTCGTCGACTTGTGCGCACTGCCGATGTCGTGAAGCACGTCGACGCGAACGCCGAGCGTGTCATAGGGGTTGGTCACGCCGTGGAAGCTGATGCCGGCAAAGCCGCCGACCTCGATCGCCGTCTTCCGTTTTGAAAGCAGCTTGACGATGGGGTCGTCGATGTTGCGCCGGCTGTTGAAGCGGACGCCGGCGATCGGCCCGAGGTCCAGATCGACCTTCGAATTGCCGGATATCACATCGACGAACAGGTAGGTTCCGCGGGTATTGAAGGAGATTCCGTGGACCTTGCCGCGGATCGCTCCGGCTGGAATGATGCGATAGTCGTCCGAGCCCTCGTAATCGGGCACGATGGCGGCTCCGCCGGCGACCGTGAGGATATCCTTGTTGGCGATTTCCTCGGGCGTGGGCAGCGAGCCGGCCGTGGGCTCATTCTGGGCGAATGCCGGTGACGCAAGACTGAACGCGAGCGCGAAGCAGGTCAGATAGCGCATGTGCTGAACCCCCCTGTTTTCACGAATAACTATGACAGGGGTCAAGAGTTTCGGGAAGTTCCCGTTGAATGCAGGCGGACCGGGAAGGCGCTCAGTCGCCGGCGCCGCCCTCGGGCGAGAAATATTTCTCGTACTTGCCCTCTTCGCCCTTGTGCTCGTCGGCGTCGGCGGGAGTCTGGTCGTTCTTGCGCGTCACGTTCGGCCATTGGGCAGAGAAATTCGTGTTGAGCTCGAGCCACTTCTCGAGGCCGCTCTCGGTATCGGGGAGGATCGCCTCGGCCGGACATTCGGGCTCGCACACGCCGCAGTCGATGCATTCGTTGGGGTTGATGACCAGCATCACCTCGCCCTCGTAGAAGCAATCCACGGGGCAGACCTCGACGCAGTCCATATATTTGCATTTGATGCAGGCGTCGGTGACGACGTAGGTCATTGAAATTCGCTCCCTTAAGGCCCGCTTCGCTAGGAGGCCGAGCTTTTTTCGTCAATTGCCAGCTCTTCGTAGCAGCCGCGGGCCTCCGGCGCAGGCCCGCGCCGGTGGGGGAGCGAGAGGACTCGGACGACGCGGACCTGGCCATGGAGCGGGAGCGCGATGACGCTTCCGACGCGCACCTCCTCGCTGGATTTCTCGACGCGCTTGCCGTCGATGCGGATGTGCCCGGTTTCGATGAGGCCCTGCGCGAGCGTGCGGCTCTTCAGCAGCCGGATGAAGAAGAGGAAGCGGTCGATCCTCACTTGCGGCGGAGCTTCTCCAGCTCGGCAAAGGCGTGCGAGCGCGGCGAGCCGCGCTCGCCGCGCGGGGCATGGCGGCCGCGCCATTTCCACGCTTCACCCGCCCTCGTGAACCCGACTTCGCTCATCAGTCTGCCGACGGCATCTTCCGAAAGGCCAACCGATGTAGCGAGCTCGACGTTTACGGGATTGTCGCCGCCGGCCGAGCGCACCTTGCGAGCGTGGCTTGCGAGCCGGTCGGCAAGGTCGATTCGGATCCAGTCCCGGCCGAGGCGGCGGTAGGCGAGCGCAGCGCCGCGCGGGTCGGCTTCGGACGTGAGCGTGGCCGCGCCGGCGGCAGGAAGCTTTGGCATCGGCTGGCCGGTGCGGACGGCGATGAGCGCCCCGCGCCAGAACTGGGCGGCGGGCTTGAGCAGCGCGTCGACATAGACGTCGAGCGGGCCGAGGCGGACACGGAGCCTGTGCACCGACTGGCGGTCGGGCTGCTCGAGATGCGAGATGGCGCTCAGCACCGCCTTGCGCGGGAGCAACCCGCCCGCGTCGGCGAGCATCGCTGCGAGAGCACGAACGGCGGGCGAAGTGGCGGGATCGGTGGCGGCGGTCGCCAGAGTCTTGAGTGGACGAAGGTGCCGGTCGACCTGCGTTTCCAGCCAGCGCTCGAGCCGTGAGCGAAGCGCTGCACGGCTGGGAGCGGAGAGGCGATCGAGGGCTCGCGCGGTGCGGACCGCCGGCTCAAGCAGGGAACGGCCGGGTGAGAGGCGGGCGAGCACATGATCGCCCCAGGCGATGGCGAGGCCGCCGCTCTCTTCCACCACGAGCGCGAAAGTCGGGTCCGGAGCCTCGACCAATTCCTTGGCGCGGCGTTCGAGCTCGTCGCCGAGGCGACGTTCGGCGGCGGCCAGCAGCAGGCGCTTGTCTGCGAGCTTCGCCGAAGGATCGACGCGGAATTCGAAGCCGGTCAGATGGCCGATCGGCTCCGGGCCGACGCTGACCTCGCCATCTGCGGCGACGGTGACGGGCAGAGCGTCGGAGCCGCGAGCGCCGATGTCGCGGACGAGGACGGCGGTGCGGCGGTCGACGAAGCGCTGCGTGAGGCGCTCGTGGAGCGCGTCGCTGAGCCGCGCCTCGACCTCTCGCGTGCGCTCCGCCCATTTCGCCGGCTCCTTCAGCCAGTCGGCGCGGTGCGCAATATAGGCCCAGCTGCGGATTCCGGCGAGACGGTCGGCAAGCGCCTCGATATCGCCGCTCATATTGTCGAGCCGCGCGACCTCCGCGGCGAACCATTCGTGCGGGATGTGCCCGCCTTCGCCGATGTAGCTGAACAGGCGGCGGACCATGCGCGCATGGTGCATCGGTCCGACCTTGCGGAAGTCGGGGAGGCCGCAGACGGCCCAGAGGCGGCGGGCATGGGCGCCTCTCCGCACGGCCAGAGCGGGATCCTCGGCGAGGAGCTTGAGGACGGCCAGATCGATGGCTTCCGGAGCGGGGCGAAGGATCGGATCGTCGCTCTTCGCTTCGAGGCTGCGGATGAGGGTCCGGACGTCGCTGAAGTCGAGATCGGCGTTGCGCCAGTAGACGCTGTCGAGCGGCCGGAAGCGATGCTCCTCGATCGCCGCGACTTCTTCGTCGCTGAAGCCACCGGTCTCTTCGGTGAGGCCGAGCGTTCCGAACGTGCCGTCCTTCTGGTGGCGTCCCGCGCGCCCCGCGATCTGCGCCATTTCGGCGATGCTCAGGCGGCGATCGCGGCGACCGTCGAACTTGTCGAGGCCTGCGAAGGCGACGTGGGTGACGTCCATGTTGAGACCCATGCCGATCGCGTCGGTGGCGACGAGATAATCGACCTCGCCGCGCTGGAACATCGCGACCTGAGCGTTGCGCGTGGCGGGCGAAAGGGCGCCCATGACGACTGCGGCGCCACCCTTGAACCGGCGGAGCATCTCGGCAAGCGCGTAGACCTGCTCGGCGGAAAAGGCGACGACAGCCGACCTCGGCGGAAGGCGCGAGAGCTTGACGCTGCCGGAATAGCGCAGAGTCGAAAAGCGCGGACGGCTGACGATTTCGGCCTCGGGCAGAAGCTCGCGGATGATCGGCCGCAGAGTGTCGGATCCGAGGATCAAGGTTTCCTCGCGGCCGCGCGCACGGAGCATTCGATCGGTAAAGACGTGACCGCGCTCGGGGTCGATTCCGAGCTGTGCCTCGTCGATGGCGGCGAAGGCGAAGTCGCGCTGAAGATCGTCGTCGTGATGCGCGTCGCCGCCCGGCACCGGCATGCTTTCGGCGGTGCAGAGAAAATAGCGAGCCTGCCGCGGGACGATGCGCTCCTCGCCGGTCAAAAGCGCGACCTGCTTCTCGCCCTTGATCGCGACGACCCGGTCGTAGACTTCGCGGGCAAGCAGGCGGAGCGGAAAGCCGATGACACCGGACGAATGCCCGCACATCCGTTCGATCGCCAAGTAAGTCTTGCCGGTATTGGTGGGTCCCAGGATCGCCCGGACCGGTGCGTCAGAACGGCGCGCCATCGTCACGAATGTGGCAGCGTTTCGGACGCGCGCAAGGTTCCTTTCGTCGCAATTTTAAGAGGGTCTTAACCTCATTTCGGGACACCGGACGGGTGTTGATGCCGATCGATCACGCGCAGACCTTCGGCCGAAAGGGGAACGCTCGCGCAATGCCGCTCGCATTGTCGCGCGTGTCCTTGCCTTTGGGCTGGAAGAGTGCGGGCTTGCTTGCGCTGCTGTGCAGCGGCGTCGCCTGGGCTTCGCTCCCGCGCATCGGTGCGGCTCCGAGCGAGGACCAAAGGCAGTGGCAGGCGCTGGCGATCGCGCCCGGCGGCGGGACTGGAATCCGAATGGCCGCAACCGAGGCGGTCCAGCCGGTCGAGTTCGTCCAGCATCGCGCCGTTCCTGCGGAGACGATTGCGGCGGCCGCGCCGAAGCCTGCGGCGCCGAACACTCCCTTGCGCATCCGCGGGCGGGTCGGCGACGGGCTCTACTGGTCGCTCCGCGCAGCGGGAGCTTCGCCGCAGGTTGCCGCGCAATATCTGGCCGCTCTGGCGACCGAGATCGACGTCGGCGAAGTGGCGCCCAACGCCAGCTTCGACATGGTCCTCGCGCCCGGAGCGAACCTGCTCTACGCGGGCCTCAGCCGCGCCGGCGAGCGCGAGCTCCAGCTGGTCAAGTGGAACGCGAACGGCCGCAGCGAGTGGATCGACGCCGCCAGCGCCGGACAGCCGCAGCAGGTCTCGAGCGGAATGACATGGCCGGTTAACGGCCACGTCACCTCATACTTCGGCTATCGCTACCACCCGATCCTGCACTTCACGAGATTCCATTCGGGCCTGGACATCGGCGCGAGCTGGGGCAGCCCGATCATCGCCGCGGCGGACGGACGAGTCGTCACCGCCGGCTGGACCGGCGGCTACGGCCGCGCGGTCCAGATCGCCCATGGCGGCGGCATCTCGACCGTCTACGGCCACATGAGCCAGGTCGTCGCGGAGCAGGGAAGCTTCGTCCATGCCGGGCAGCTGATCGGCTATGTCGGTTCGAGCGGCCTCTCGACCGGTCCGCACCTCCATTACGAGGTGCGCAGGAACGGAACGCCGGTGAACCCGCTGGCGGTGCGCTTCTCGAGCGTGCAGGTCGCCGACGCGGGGCTGGTCAATGCCGTGAAGGCGCGGCTTAAGACGCTGCTTAGCGTCGGGGCGAAGCGGGCCTAAACGTTCGCTAAACGTCTGCTCTCCGTCGGCGGACACTGCGCTTCGCTGCCTCGGGCGCGGATGGATGAATCGCCTAATCGCCGGGGAAGTGGTAATTTGTCGCCGCCGACAAAGCCGCTGAGCCGAAGCGGAGATTTAGATGCCGTTTGCACGCACACTCCGAGGGTTGCTCCGGGTCCGCGAGCGTCTAATGCCCGACGAGTTCGCCAAGGGCGAGCCGCTCGAGTCGGTCCTGGACCGCTATCTGATGGTCGTGGAATCGACGTCGGAATCCGATACGATCACGTCGATCCTCCTGCTCGACGGCGCCACGCTCAGGGACGGCGCGGGTCCCAGGCTTCCCCGTGCCTATCGCAATGCGATCAATGGACTGTCGATCGGACCGACCGCCGGGTCGTGCGGCACGGCCGCGTTTCACGGCCATCCCATCTACGTATCCGACATCGCCAACGATCCGCTGTGGAGGGATTATCAAGAGCTGGCCCTGCGCCACGGGCTTCGCGCCTGCTGGTCGACGCCGATCAGGAACTCCGAGGACAGGCTGATCGGAACGTTCGCGGTTTATCACCAGAGGCCGCGAAGCCCCACGAAAGAGGAAGTCGAGTCCATCCGCACGATCACCGAGCATGTCGCGCGGGCGATAATGTTCTACCGGGGCTCGCACTATGAGGCCGATACTCCGCAAGCGAGCGAGCCGGAGCGGGCACGGCCGAAGTTGAGGCTGGTCAGCGATTCCGACGCCGAAGCTGCTCTTGGCGATCCCGGCGAGCAGGACCTGTAGTTTCCTAGCGCCGCGACTGCGGCTCCAGCTTAACCGCTCGCGAACATTGACACAGGTTAACTCCTATGTCCTTGGAAGCGGGCCTCTGCTTGTCTCTGGATGGAAAGGATCCAAGAGATGGCGCAAGCTTACTCTCCACGTGCGCGCCGCAGCGCATCGAAGCTCTTCGTCGGCGTGTCTTTCATCTTCGCGAGCCTGCTTCCGGCGGCGGCTCACGCAGTCGATCTCAAGGTCGTCTACCTCGCGACATTCCACAACGGATCGCTCGTCCCAAGCGTCGATACGCTCCACTTGGGAGCGCTTCAAAAGGGCGACAGCAAGATCGCGCATTCCGAGCCCACGTGGAAAAACCTTCCCGAGGGTCTCGAGATCGGAATCAAACAGCCGAAAGACGAGACCGACATCGTGTCGGCTGGCGTCTGGGTCACTCCGGTGCACTTCGCGAAAGGCTCGATCTTCGCTCTTCGCGCCACGTTCGTTAGGCCGGCGGGGCCGCACGACGCGGCCGACATCTGGGCCGTGGCTGTCGGTGCCCGGAAGGGCGGAGCGCCTGATTTGGGATCGCTGGCGCGCACGGGCGTCACCTTCCAGGTCAAAGGAAAGGCCGCGAGAATGAATGCGCAGGGGGTCACCCCGCTCGGCCTACCGCTCCTGCCGCCGGCGACTTCGGACCGCGTGTTGCGAACGACCGATCCCGAGAAGTTCACGCTCGAGCTGTTGGTCGATCGGGTGACCGGCACAGGAAAGGCAACGCTGACCATCGGCAACGACGTGATCGTTTCCAGGCCGCTGGACCTGCAGGTCTTCACGGCGACCAAGGGCGAACCGATCACCAGCGTCGGCGCGGCGATTGCAATCGCCAGCGGTCAGGGGAAGCGCGCGACCGTACAGCTGCGCGAGTTCCAGATCTTTACTCCGAAGTAGGCGGCCGAGGGCGCGCTCGGCGGCTTAGCGGCCGTGTCCGCGCCAGCGCTTGATGGTGCGCTGGATGATGCCGGCTTCGTCGCCGGTCTCGCGCCACAGGCGGGCGAAGCTCGGATCGGACGACGCCGGGCGCTTCTCCGGCTCCAGGTCGTCGAAACGGACTCGGATCGGGATGGCGACACCCTCGCCGCAGACGATGCATTCGCGGTTGCGAAGCGCGGGGATCGCGTCGAGGAATCCGCGCGCGCCTTCCGGCATCGCGGCGCGCACGCACGCCTGGTCGCGGTCATTGTTCAAACGCATCGAGAGGATCGTGCCGCACTGTGACAGCACGCCTTCCGCCAAGTCGGACGGACGCTGCGTGATGAGGCCCAGCGAAACGCCGTATTTACGGCCTTCCTTGGCGATACGCTCGAGGATCTTGCGCACGGCCTGGCCGCCGGAGCTCTCGTCCTTCGGGACATAGCGGTGCGCCTCTTCGCAGACGAGCAGCAGCGGGCGCTGCGCCTCGGTGCGCGACCAGATCGCATAGTCAAACACCATACGGGCGAGCACCGAAACCACGACGGACGTGACTTCCGACGGAACTCCGGACACGTCGACGATCGAGATCGGACGCCCCTGGCTCGGAAGGCGGAACAGCTTGCCGATGAAGCTGCCCATCGAGTCTGAAACCAGCATGCCGGAGAACATGAAAGTGTAGCGCGGGTCGGCGCGAAGCTCGTCGAGCTTGGTCTTGAGGCGCTGGAACGGCAGCGTGTCGCCGGCACGTTCGAGCTTGCCCATCTCGTTGACGATGATCGTGTTGAGGTCGGCGAGCAGGTACGGGATCGGGCTGTCGACGGTGACCTTGCCGTACTGGCTGACGTCCTTGCCCTTGGTGCGGGCCGCGAGGAGGCATTTGGCGAGAATGTCGGCGTCGCGCTGGCGGTCCTGGCCCTGCGTCGTCAGGAGCACTTCGCAATGCTCCTCGAAGTTGAGCAGCCAGTAAGGCAGCTGGAGGTTGTCGACGTTGAAGATTTCGCCGCAGCTTTTGAATGCGGCCGAATATTCCCCGTGTGGGTCGATCATCACGATATGACCCTCGGGGCTCGCGTCCGAGATTCGGTGGAGGATGAGCGAGACGCTGGTCGACTTGCCGGTACCGGTCGATCCCAGCACGGCGAAGTGCTTACCGAGCATCGGATCGATGTAGAGCGCTCCGCGGATGTCGTCGGTCGGATAGACGGTGCCGATCTCGATGTGCGGCTCGTCGCTGGCCGCGAAGACGGCGCGAAGGTCGTCGGTCGTGACCGGATAAACCGGGCTGCCCGGAATCGGATAGCGTGTAACGCCGCGGCGGAAGTTCGCGACCTTGCCGCTCGCTTCCTTGGTGCCTTCGCCGAGGAAGTCGACGTGGGCGACGATCTCGGAACCCTCGGCGGCCTTCATCGTGCGGACGTTGGCGATCAGCCAGTTGTTGCCGACGATCATCTTCACCTGGCTGCCGACCTGGCCGGACATGGCCACCGACATGTCCGAATGCGACTGCAGCGAGTTCAGGACCGCCGCATCCATCCGGATCTGCGAGCCGGAGCCGGCGATTTCGACGACCTGCCCGACCGGATTGAGCGCCTGCGCCGGCGACGCGGGCTTCGAAGCCGCCGTTTCCTCTTGGAAGCTGCTGACTTCATTGAGGAATTCGCTCAGGTTCGGCCGATCGTCCATGGACAGGTGCACTCCGCTACAAGGGATATGCTTCCCCGATACGCGAGAGCGGTTAAAATTGGCTTAGTTGCGCCTGTTAGAACCGGCGCCGGAATGCGGCGGCGGCGGCCCAGCCCAGGCCCAGCGAGAGAGCCACGGCGGTCAAGCCGTAAAGAAGCCGGTAACGCCGCGCAGCCACCGCGACGAAGCGTTCGAAGCCGCTCTTGTCGATCTGGATGTCGCGAGTCGCCGCCGCAAGCACCCGGCCGTCGTCGATCAGGAAGGTCTCGGCGGTGTAGGTGCCTACCGGAACCTGGCTCGGAATGGTGATCACGGCGCGGTAGAGCACGCCGTCATTGATCTCCACACCGCGCGGATTTTCGGAATAGAGGCCGTGACGCCGCCTGAGGTCGAGCAGACCGGCTTCGAAGCGCCGCTCCTTCTCCGGAAGGGCGCCGCCGCCGGGCGAGAGCTGGAGGTTGTGCAGGCCGAGCTCGTAAATCGCGGCCGTGCGCTCATCGACGAGGTTCGGAACCGGCCTGGACGAGGCGACGGCGTAAAAGGAAGGCGCGGAGCGGAAGCGGTTGGAGTCCGCGTTCATCCAGATTCCGGCGATCTTCTGCTTCTCGCGAACCAGGATCGGCTGCACCGGTCCGCGCAGCACGACCGCGATGTCCGCCGGATGCTCCGGAGCGCGGCCGCCCGGATAGACGACGGCACCGAACAGCAGCAGCTGCGCGCCGGTGAAGCTGTAGCGGATCTGCACGTTGCGCGCGGAAATGTCCGGGACCAGCACCGGCTTGTCCGCCGCAACCAGCAGCGGCGCGAAGGTGAGCAGCAGGAGCGAGGCGAGGCGGAACTTCACAGATATTCGATCGAGAAGATCTCGTCCGGGCGCCAGAACAGCCCGAGGAACATGCGCAGCCCGACGAGGAGGATGATCAGGGCGAGCGCGAGCCGCAGATAGTCCGGCTTGACCCGCGTCGTCAGGAGCGCACCGTATTGAGCGCCGACGACCCCCCCGACCAGCAACAGACCGGCGAGCACGATGTCGACCGCGCGCGTCGTCAGCGAATGAATCATCGTCGTCGCCGCGCTTACCGCCAGGACCATCGTCAGGCTGGTGCCGATCACGATCCTCGCCGGCATCCCGAGCAAATAGATCATCGCCGGTACCAGGATGAAGCCGCCGCCGATGCCGAGGAACACGGTCAGCACGCCGGCGCCGAACCCGAGCGCCAGCGGCGCGACCGGCGAGATGTACAGGCCGGAGCTGTAGAAGCGCCAGCGCCACGGAAGCGAGGCGACCCAGCGGTTGTGGCGCGGCGCCCGCGGCCGGGCGCTGACCGTGATGTAGCCGAGCGTGACCAGCGAATCCCTGAGCATCAGGCCGCCGATCGAGAACAGAATCAGCACGTAGAGCAATCCGATCACGACATCGATCTGGCCGCTCGACTGGAGCAGCCGGAACAAGGCTGCGCCGAAGATCGAGCCGAACACTCCGCCGACGATCATCACGCCGCCCATCTTCATGTCGACGCCGCCCCTGCGCGCGTGGACCATGACCCCCGACACGCTCGCCCCGGTGATCTGCGTGGTAGCCGAAGCGACCGCGACGGTGGGAGGAATGCCGTAGAAGATGAGGAGCGGGGTCGTCAGAAAGCCGCCGCCGACTCCGAACATGCCGGAGAGGAGGCCGACGAGGAAGCCGAGCACGATCATCAGCAAGGCGTTGACCGACTGGCCGGCGATCGGGAGGTAGATGTCCATCGGCGGGCGAAGGACTAGCCGCAAACTGCGGCCGTGGCCAAGCCGAGAGCCGTTAGAAATCGGTGGCCAGGGTGATCGCCGGACCCGAGCCTGGAAGCGCATTGCCGGAAAGCCGCTGGCGATAGTCGAAATGAACCCGAACGTTCTTGCGGACCTGCATCGAAATGCGCGGGCCTGCATCCACGCGATAGAGGCCAGGCTGCGCACCTCCCCATATTCCGAAGCCGGCCGAGAAGTTCTTGTAGATGGGGCGCGTGATCGCGAGCGCCCCGTCGACGAACAGGTCGCGGCTCTTGAGGCCCACGGCGCCGCCTTGCAGGTAGGTGTCGAGGCTGAACAGCCACGGCAACGGCCGCTGGTAGATCCCGGTTTCGGCGAAAATGGCGAACGCGTTCCGGCCGGCGAACTGTCCGATGCGCTGGCGGCGCTCGGCCGTGATCCAGACCGGAATGCTCCTCAGCGGCTGGACGCGAACGCCGCCGGCTACTTCGAAGCCGCGGCGCCCGATGTCGGAGCTGGTCCTGACCGAGGCGGCGATCTGGCGGTTGATCACATAGGTCAGGCGAGCGCCGGCCTGGCTGCCGCCGAGATTTCCGCTGCTCGCAAGCGAGCCTGGTCCGATTCCGCCGGTTTGCTGGTTGCGCAACAGCGCCCAGGCGCTGACCTGCAACCGGTCGATTCGATGGGCCTCAACTACCGGAGTGCTTTGTATCGGGACGGCGGACGAGCGGCCCCGTCCGAGCGCAAGGGAGGCAAGCCGCGAGAACGGATATTCCTCGCGGTCGGGCAATTGCGCGTAGAGATTGGGCAGCTGCGCATATGCCGGAGGAGGCCGATGCGCGATCGTGACTGGCTCGGTCGGCCTCGCCGCAGGCAGAGGAACGCGGACCGAATTCAGCCCGTAATAGACCGGAACCGCGATCGGCCTGATCTGAATGGGCATCATCTGCGTGGGCATCATCTGCGCGGACGCCATCGGCACTGGCTGGGCGGCATAGGGATATGCAGCCATCGGCGGCGGGTCGGCGGTCTCTACCGGCGCGATCGATGGAAATTCGGTGGGCACGAGCGGCGGGGCCGGCTTCGCCTCGCTGCGCCCGATGAGCCTGAACGAACCGGAAGGAAGAGCGCCGAGCGTGTAGGCGCGCAGTCCGGCCCATCCGACCGTCACCAGCGCAAGGAAGCGGAGCGATGGCCTCACTGCGGCAGCTCGACCGGGAAGATATGCTGCGTCTTGTCCCACCGGCGGGCCCCGCCGCCGAGATGCAGCGACACGGCGCGGCCCGCGGCGAGCATCGCGATGACATTGCCGACCACGAGCCGCGGGATCGACACCAGGCCCTCGCGCCATCCGTAGGCCGAGCAGGTGAAGCACGCCCGCATGAGCACTCGCCAGGCGAGTAGCCAGAAGTTGATCGTGAGAATGGCGGTCAGAAGCGTATCCATCCGCGCCTGGACGGGGGCGCCAAGGGCTTCGGCAAGCCAGAGCTGCGACCATAGAAGAGCCGCCGCATAAGCAGCAAGGAGGAGCAGAGCGGCCAGCGGTCCGCGCCGGTCTCGCATCCGCATCCAGCGCTCGCCGATCCCGCCGCTCCAGCCGAGGCGGTCCCAGCCGGTCAGCGCGATTCCGCCGAGCCAGCGTGCCTTCTGCCGTACCGCCGCCCCCAGAGTCGCCGGGAAATGGCCGCGGCTGGCGACGACTCCGCGTTCGCCCGGCTGTGCCGGAATTCGCACGAACATGGTCTTGAGCCCCAGCGCTCCAAGGCGAAGGCCCACCTCATAATCCTCGGTCATGCTTGCGCCCGAAAAGGGCTTGCCGTCCTGCAGCGCGGCAAGCTGAGCGAGCGGCCGGCGGGCGATCGCGCATCCGACGCCGGCCAGGGGAATTGCGGCGCCGACCGCCTCTCGCACCACCAGCTCCTTGATGTGGGCTTCGGCGAACTCGTCGCAATAATGGCCGCTGATCCACCGCGAATGCGGGTCGGGGAGGGGCAGCACCGGCAGCTGGATGACGGCCGCCCGGCCGATCAGGCCGTCGAAAATCCTGAGTTCGTAGCGGTGAACGACGTCCTCGGCGTCGTGCAGCACGACGGCCTTGGCGGAATGACCGGACTCCAGCTCATGGGCGACCAATGCGTCGTAGAGATGATTGAGGCAGTCGGCTTTGGTCGTGGGGCCGTCCCGCTCGACCGGCACCGGCTGAACTCGCTCGTCCGCAACTCCGGCGATCGCTGCCGCTGTCGCGGGATCGTTGCGGTAGTACCCGACGAAGATCCGGTAATTGTCGTAATCGAGCCGATCGAGCGTCGCCCTGAGCATCGAAGCGATGACTGCAGCCTCGTCCCAGGCGGGAATCAGAAGGGCGATGAAACCCGGGTCCTTGTTGAAGACATAATGACAGGCGTAGCTCCGCCGGTGCCGGCGATAGACGGTCGACGCGCGCCATATGCGGCGTGTGAAATAGATGAAGTCGACTAAAAGGTCATTGAGTCCAAACAAAAGGAAGCCGACGCCCGCGAATAGCGCCAGCTCAGCCGCCAAACGGCCGAGAATCTCGACAATGGTCACGCCTATTGTTGGGTGGCTATAGGATGGACGACAGTGTCTGGATAAAGCTCGGTCGGTCCATCAAGCGCTCCCCTGACGCGAATCAACTGAAAAACCGAGCGTGGGTCGGATGGCACAGCCGTAACGAAACTACAAGTTCGGTTGGTTCATCAACCGTTATGGATGTTCCGGGACATGTGGTCTGAGCATCCGATCCGCGCTAGCCAAGGCGGGTGAAAATCATTCTTTCGATCCTGTGCCTGCTCGTCACGAGCGCTGCGGGTGCGCGCGGGGTGGTATTGTTCTCCGGCGGGGGCTGGGCGGCGATCGATCGCGGAGATGTTTGCGAGGCGCTTTCGCATTCCGCGAAGATCGCGCCCAAAGGCAAGGTGCAGGCGAGCGCAGGCTTTGCTTTTGCGCCGAACCACAAGCGGTGGGGGGAGTTCCACGCCCGGCTCAGCCGCGTGTCCAGGCCTGGATCGAGCGTGATCCTGCACGTTGGCGGCCAGCCGTTCCTGCTCCTTGCCCGTGCCGATTGGGCGTGGAGCCGCGGCCCTGCGCAGGAGCAGGCGATCATCGACGCAGCGCGCTCGGGCGGCTGGATGAAAGTCGAGGCGCGCGACCAGTCTGGGGTGCGGTTCATGGATCCGTACGTGCTCAGTGGCGCACCCACCGCGATCGATTCGGCAGCGGCGCGATGCGCCCTTCGCGGCGCTGGCAAAATCCCCTGATCGCACCTAGATAGGCGGCTTGCCATGAGTGCCGACACCGCCATCATGCCCATTCCCGGGCCCGTCGATCCTGTGCCCGTGCCGCGCGCTGCGAAGCCGCGCGCCGACGGCAGGATCGAGCTTGTCGGGCTGGCGAGGGACGCGATCCGTTCCCAATTCGAGGCCGCGGGACTTGAGCCGAAGCAGGCCAAGCTCCGCGCGAAGCAGGTCTGGCACTGGATCTACAATCGGGGAGTCACCGATTTCGCGGCGATGAGCGACATGGCCAAGGCTCAGCGCCCGTGGTTCGCGGAGCGGTTCGCGATCTCGCGGCCCGAAGTCGTAGAGGCGCAGGTGTCGTCCGACGGCACCCGCAAATGGCTACTGAAAACCCACGACGGCCACGATTTCGAGATGGTCTTCATTCCCGATGCGGACCGCGGGACGTTATGCGTGTCGAGCCAGGTCGGCTGCACTCTGAACTGCCGCTTCTGCGCCACCGGAACGATGCAACTGGTGCGCAACCTCGAGCCCAACGAAATCGTCGGCCAGGTGATGCTCGCCCGCGATGCGCTGGGGGAATGGCCGTCGCAGCCCGAGGGGCGGATGCTCACCAACATCGTGATGATGGGCATGGGAGAGCCGCTCTACAATTTCGACAATGTGCGCGATGCGCTGAAGATCGTGATGGACGGCGACGGGCTCGGCCTGTCGCGGCGGCGGATCACGCTTTCGACCAGCGGCGTGGTGCCGATGATGGCGCGCGCGGGAGAGGAGATCGGAGTCAATCTCGCGGTGTCGCTGCACGCAGTGACCAAGGAGATCCGCGACGAGATCGTGCCGCTCAATCGCAAGTACGGGATCGAGCAACTGCTCGAAGCCTGTGCAGCTTATCCCGGCGCGAACAATGCGCGGCGTATCACGTTCGAATATGTGATGCTGAAGGGCAAGAATGACAGCGACGAGCATGCGCGCGAGCTGGTGCGGCTGATCCGCAAGTACCGCTTGCCGGCGAAGGTCAATTTGATCCCGTTCAACCCGTGGCCGGGCGCGCCGTACGAATGTTCCGACGACGAGCGGATCCGCGCGTTCAGCAACATCGTATTCGAGGCCGGGATTTCCGCGCCGGTGCGCACCCCGCGCGGACGCGACATCGATGCCGCCTGCGGACAATTGAAAACCGCGGCCGAACGCAAGCGCCGGAGCCGCGAGGCGGCCTAGTCATGCTGTCGCCGGTTCGCCGAGCCTTGGTCCGGCAAGTCCGCAAGACCTTCAACGACCGATCCAGGAATGAGAAGCCGGTGCCAGCTTCGGACGAGGCCCTTTTCCCGCGCGGCTCGGTGATCCGACGCGTGCACGGCGATGTCACTTCGATGATGGTCGGCGGAATTGCGGCGCTTCTGACGCAGATGCTGCACCCGAAGGCGCTCGCCGGCGTCTGGGACCATAGCGATGTCCACGCCGACATGCTGGGACGCCTGCGTCGCACGGCGCGCTTCATCGCGGTGACGACATTCGGACATCGGGATTTGGCTCTCGCTGCGATCACCCGCGTGAAGGCGATTCACGAGCAGGTCCGCGGGACGGTCCCTGGCGGCGGCGAATATCGCGCTGCCGACCCATGGGTGCTCGCGTGGGTCCACGTCGCCGGCGCCATCAACTTCCTCGACGCCTGGCGGCGTTACGCCGAACCGCGGATGAGTCGTGCGCATCAGGATCGCTATTTCGTCGAAAGCGGCGAGATCGCGCGGCTGCTCCACGCCGACCCTGTGCCGCAGACTCGCGCAGAGGCCGAGCGGCTAATCGGCGACTTTCGTGCCGAGTTGCGCGCGGACGAGCGCACCCATGCGTTTCGCGATCTTGTGCTGAAAGCGCCAGCGCCGTCCATCGGCGAAGCGCCGGTGCAGATGCTGCTTACGAACGCCGCCGTGGATCTGATGCCGAATTTCGCGCGGGAAATGCACGGCCTGTCGCGGCCCTTCCTGCCGCCGATAGTGCGCGGTGCTACCTTTAGTCTCGCTCAAACTCTGCGCTGGGCGTTCGAGGGCGAACGATACCGCGCCAGCCATTGATTGCGGGCGCACGCCGGGCGTGGCAAGCGGGCCTCGGTTCAGGAGTCTTTGGCATATGTCGCTGATCGGCCGGTTCATCGATCAAATCCTGCCCGTCGGCAGCATCACTTTGATCAAGCCCGACGGAACGCGCGAGACGCACGGCCCGGGCGGCGGCAGGCATGTAACGGTGCGGCTGCATGGCAAGCGCGCAGCGCTCGACCTGTTCCGCAATCCGCGCCTCCGCCTCGGCGAGCTGTACATGGATGGGCGGCTGACGATCGAGGACGGGACGATCCTCGACCTACTCGAGCTGATCGTCGGTGCGAAGCCTTGGGAGGAGGGCCGCCGCAAGGCCCTAGGCAAGGGCAAGGCGGGCAAGCTCGCGTCGCTGTTCCGCCGGAACCCGGTGCGCAAGGCTCGGCAAAACGTGGCCCACCATTATGACATCGGGAACGAGCTTTACGCGCTCTTCCTCGACGACGACCTTCAATACAGCTGCGCTTACTTCACCGACCCCAAGAACAGCCTCGAGCAGGCGCAGGCCGACAAGAAGGCGCATATCGCCGCCAAGCTCGACCTGAAACCCGGGCAGCGCGTGCTCGACATCGGCTGCGGCTGGGGCGGGATGGCGCTCTATCTGCACAAGGTCGCAGGCGTCGACGTGCTCGGCATCACTCTTTCGCAGGAGCAGCTGAAGATCGCCCGCCAGCGCGCCAAGGACGCGGGCGTTTCAGACCACGTGAAGTTCGAGCTGATCGATTACCGGCTGCTCGATGGAAGGTTCGACCGAATCGTTTCCGTCGGCATGTTCGAGCATGTCGGGGCGGCGCACTACGATGAATTCTACGCCAAGTGCCGCGAGCTACTGACCGACGACGGAGTCATGCTGCTGCACACGATCGGCAAGCTCGGCGGCGCAGGAACGCCCGACCCGTTCACCGACAAATGGATCTTCCCCGGATATCATCTGCCGAGCCTGTCGCAGATGTGCGGGTCGAGCGAAAAGGTGAAGATGATCGTCAGCGACGTCGAGACGCTGCGGCTGCACTATGCCTACACGCTCAGGCATTGGCTCGAGCGGGCCACGAAGGCCCGAGCGAAGATCGTCGAGATGTACGACGAGCGCTTCTTCCGCATGTGGGAATTCTACCTGGCCGGCGGAATCGTGATGTTCGAGAGCGGCGCGGCGTGCAACTTCCAGGTGCAATATGTGCGCGACCGACGAGCGCTGCCAATCACTCGCGATTACATGTTCGAGGCCGAGCAGCGCTATCGCAAGATCGGCACTGAGCCGGCGGCCCAAAGGAAGCCGCGCGGCTCAAGCCGGAAGCGCACGCTCGAGACTACGGACGCTTGAGCTCCGCGAGGAGCGCCGGCGCCGGGTAGATGTGCGTCAGCGCTTCCTGCACCGCCGCCATCGACACCACGACCGTGCGGTTGAGCGCCGGATCGAAGCCGTAATTGCCCCCGAGTGAGTGGATGTTGCCGTCGAACGCCGCGCCGATGACGGTACCGTTGCGGTCGAGCACCGGCGAGCCCGAATTGCCGCCGATGATGTCGTTGGTGGTCACGAAATCATAGACGGTCTGTTTGTCGATCTTCGCCTGGTGGGCGACAAAGGCATTGGCCAGCTTGAACGGCTGCGAGCCGGTTGCCCGGTCGAATGCCCCGGCCATGTTCGTGCGCGTCGGCACCTGCTGGCCACGCTCGATCCAGCTCTGCACCTTGCCGTAGCTGATGCGCAGCGTGAAGGTCGCGTCGGGATAGACCGAGTTGCCGTAGGCCTTGAACCGCGCTTCGCTAAGCTTCGCCTGGGCGGCCGTCAGCGGTGCGTCGTAGCGGTCGTCGAACGCCTGCTGCAGCTGGCGCTGGCGCGCGTCGAGCTTGCGGGCATAGACGATCATCGGGTCGTTCGACGCTTCGATCGCCGCCTTGCCGCCGTTCCATAGCACCTTGCGGTACGCCGGATCGGCGAGCCTGGTCCCCTTGACGAGGCGAGCCGCCAGTCCTTCGGGCGATTCCCTGCCGAGCATCAATTTGGTGTCGGGATCGTCCGCGCCGAGATATTCGCGCGCCTTCGAGAGACCCCATTCGAGCCGCAGCTGCTCGAGCCACGGATAGATGGGCTTCGCGTCGAGCACCTCCTTCTCGAGCAAGGGCAGCCGGCTCTCGGTATAATCCGGAAGCCGCTGGTTGTTCGGCTTGGAGCGCTCCTCGGCCGAGCGGACCAGCTCCACTGCATAATCGTAGAGGTCGCCGCGCGGATTGGTGACGAGGAAGCGATAAGGCACGTAGATGTCGCGGTAGGCGGCGGTCGCTTTTGCAGCTTCGCTCCACGGATCGCCGATCGACCGATCGCCGGCGGCCTTCGCCCGCAATGCGCCTTCGGCGTCCGCCAGCGTCTTCATGAACGCGGGATCGCTGAGCGCCTTCTGACGGCCGATGTAGACCTTGAGCGAATTTTCGAGACCGAAGAGCGTATCGGCGCCTTCCCGCTGCCGCGCCGGGCTCGCTTGCATGGCAGTCAGGAGCCGGCCGCGAAGCTCGGAATAGGTCGTCACGGTGATCGGAAGCGCCAGGTCGCGCTGAAGCGCAAGCTGGTCGAGAGTGTAGAGCCGCTGCGTCGATCCGGGATTGCCGACGACGAAGGTGGCCTCGTCGTCGACCGGCGGCCTCGGATCGAACTTCAGATGGTCGGGCGTCGAGACGGGCTTGCCGTTCTCGTATGCGCGAAGAAATCCAACATCCAGAGCGTAGCGCGGGAAGTTGAAGTTGTCGGGGTCGCCGCCGAAGAAGGCGGCCTGGAACTCGGGGGCCCAGACGACCCGGACGTCGCTATACTTGCGGTAGGTGTAGAGTTTGTACTCGCCGCCGCCGAAGAGCTTGACCACCTGGCAGCGCATCTTCGCCGTATCGGTGCAGCCGGCCTTCTCGATCTCGGCAATCTTTGCGTCGCGCGCCTTGACCGCGGCTTCGCCGGTGAGCTTGCCGATCGCGGCTCTCACCTGCGGCGTCACGTCGGTGATCCCGGTCACGACCTCCGCCTGCTGGCCGGGACAGAGCCGCTCGCGTTCGCGGGCGCCCGCGTTGAAGCCGTTGGCGACGAGATCGTTGCTGGCGGTGGAAAGGTTCTGCAGGCAATCAACCACGCAGTGGTGGTTCGTCAGGATGAGGCCATCGCTCGACACGAAGCTCGCCGAGCAGCCGCCGGTGAGGCGCACGGCCGCCGAGCGCACCTTCTCGAGCCATGGCCGGTCAGGCGCCCAGCCGTAGGCCGCCCGCATCTTCGCCGCGGGAAAGGCGTCGAAGGTCCACATGCCCTCGTCGGCATGGGCGGCAGAAATGGGCAAGGCGATGAGCGCGGTACTTGCCGCTAGACGGCGAAGAAGCATCGAAATCTCCACTCGAGAACAGCCGTGCTCAAGCCATGAAAAAAGGGCCGGCGCAAGCACCGGCCCTTCATCGCTCGGACAGCCGCTCAAGCGGGTCGCCGCTGCCCGCGCATCAACTGGTGCGCCTGCCGCCGCTCGTCGGGCGTCAGCTTGCCGTCATGGTTGACGTCTGCACGATCGAAATGCTGAAGCGCGGCAGTGGTCGCTTCCTGCAGAGACACACGGCCGTCGCGGTTGGCGTCGGCCATGGCGAACAAATGCCCACCGAAACCTGCGCGATGCATGCGCAAGCCTTCGCCCCCTGGCGAGCCATCGCGCATGACCATCATTCGCCGTTCCTCGATGCGCGGCTTGGCTGCGAGGAATTCCTGCCGGCTGATCATGCCGTCGCGGTTGGTGTCCAGCCGGTCGAACGCAGCTGCGCGGTCGCGCGGCTTCATGCGCCGGTCGGCCATTCTCTTCTCCGCACCCTCGTGCATGCTCATCATCCGCTGGTGCATTGAGCCCATTTCCTCGCGCGTGACGAAGCCGTCCCGATTGGCATCGAGATGTTCGAACATGCGGCGAACGTGAGCGACCGCCTCGTCGCGGGTCATCACCTTGTCGGACATCATGCGCGTGTGCATCCGCATCTGCGGCGCGCGCGGCGCGGGTTGTGGAATCGTCACGGGAACCGTGCCCTGCGACACGCCCGGCGGCGGCGCAACCTGCGCGACGGCTGCGGTACCGGCGACAAGGGCGGCAGCCGCCCCGATCAGAACCTTCTTCATGGATTTCGCCTCCTCAACAGTATTGAGTGGCGGCTAACACACGGACGCTGTCTGGGATTTGAACGGCTGGTGCCGTCAGCGCCGATAGTAAGGCTGCACGCTGATGTAGCCCCAGCTCTTGATCCGCCCCGGCCTGCGAACCTTCGCAAGCGCATTCGGCATGTCGTTGTCGGGATCGAAGATGCCGCTCTGGCGAGTGAGCAGCCAGATCACCGGCACCTGATCCAAAGCCGGATCGCGGGCGAGCCGATCGGCCTGCCGCGGCGTCACGGAGACCATCGCCGGCCAGCCGGCGCGGATCGGGCCCTTGATGCCGAGGGTCGGAAACGGGGCCGGAATGGCGCGCACCGTTCCAGGGCTCCGGATGACGTGAGACAGCGGCAGCGCACTGTCGCTCGGATAGAGCCAGACCTGGTCCTGCGGCGCGACCTGCCGCGACAGAAACGCCGCTGCCTGGTCCCAACGCTCGGCGGCCGGCCGGACTGCGAGCACGATCGCCAGAGGAGCCAGCACAAAGCAGATCGCCATCGCGATCATTCGGCGCTCGCGCGCATTTTGCGTTTGCACGATGCCGCTGCCGATCGCGAGGTAAGCCGGCATGAGGGTGGCCGACAAGGTGCGCGCGAGGAAGACGGGAACCACAAGCCACGAGATGAGCGCCGCAAGCAGCGGCGGACCCAGCCACAGGATTGCGAGCGTTCGGTCGGCGTTCCAGCCGTTGCTGGCGACTGCAGAGTCGAGGCTTCGCTTCAGGAGCAGGATCATCCCGAAAGCGGCGAGCGCAAGCCCGACGTTCAGGATCTCGAACGGGACCGAATAGAGCGAGACGAGCTGCAGGAGCATGCTCGGATGCCACGCCAGCCAATTGGCGCCCCAGTCGCCTGCCCGGCTTTCGATCATCAGCAGACAGGGCACGTAAAGCAGCGCGACCAGAGCAGCCGTCGTCGCTCCGCGGATGACCCGCTCATGCCCAATCGGCCGCCCGAGCCATCCCGGCAAGAGGGCGAGCGCGAGACATGCCGCATAGAGGATTCCGAGACCGTGCGACCAGGCGGTCAGCTCGGCTGCGCCACCGAGCATGAGCCAGTCCGGCCAGCGGCCCGCTTGCCCGGCCCTGAACTGGCGGTTGAGCCGCAGGAGCGCGAGGATCGCAACGGCATAGGCGAAGCCAAGCAACGCATAGGGCCGAGCCTCCTGCCCGATGAACATGAGCATCGGCGAGCAGGCGCCAAGGAAGCCGACGAGGCCTGCCCGCAGCATCCGATGATCTGAAGGCTCCTGGCGCTCCTGCTCGAATGCGGCGGCCATGAGAACGGGGACGGTGAGCGTACCGAATAGCACCGAAAGCGCACGCAACGCGGCCGCGCCGTCGCCGAACATCGAGCGCCAGATCTTCAGCAGCGAATAATAAAAGGGCGGATGCGCTTCGTAGGTCGGAAGAACGGTCCAGAGATAATGGAAGCTCTGTTCCGAGAACCAGGCGCTGAACGCCTCGTCCAGCCAGAGATTGCGGCCGCCGAGGTTGATGAGCCGCAGGGCCAGCGCGAGGAACGTAAGCCCCGCGACCAGGCGCAGCGGCGTCAGACGCAGGCCGGCTCGAATCTTCGCCGGTGAAATTTGCCGTTCAGCGAGCGCGTCCATCGGCGGCAGGCTTAAAGGCCTATGGTTAACAGCCTGTAATCCGCCCTCTCCTGCATGGACAAACGCCGCTGCGCCGCTAGTGAGCCGCCGGGCAGCGAAGGGGTTGGAGTGACGAGCGCGTCGGCGATCGAAGTGGAGCAGCGGACGCGGCCCTGGTGGGAATCGCGCTGGTTCCTCGCGCTGATCGTCGCGGCGACGATGCTGCCGTTGATCTATCCCCCGATCCCGCCGCTCGTCGACCTGTTCGGCCACATGGGGCGATACCGTGTCGAGCTCGACCTAGACCAGTCGCGCTGGCTGCAGCAATATTTCAACTATCACTGGGCGGCGATCGGCAACCTCGGCGTCGACATCCTCGTGCTGCTGCTCGGCCCGATCATCGGCCTCGAGCCGGCGGTGAAGCTGATCGTGCTGCTGATCCCGCCGCTCACCGCGATCGGATTCCTGTGGGTTTCACGCGAAGTGCACGGGCGGGTCACGCCGACCGCTTTCCTCGCGCTTCCGTTCATCTATGGATATCCGTTCCTGTTCGGCTTCGTGAACTTCACTTTGTCGGTCGCATTCGCGTTCCTCGCGTTCGGCCTGTGGCTGAGGCTTGGGCGGCTCGACCGCACGGTCGTGCGCGAATGGGTCTTCGTGCCGATCTCGCTGGTCGTCTTCTTCACCCACACCTACGGCTGGGGCCTGCTCGGGCTCATGTGTTTTTCGGCGGAGGCGGTGCGGCTGCACGACCGCGACCGCACCTGGTGGCATGCCGGCCTGGAGGCAGCGCTGCGGACGTCGGTGATGGCGCTCCCGATCCTGATCATGCTCGTCTGGCGCAGCGAAACGCATGGCGGCCAGACGTTCGGATGGTTCGAATGGAAGCTGAAGTGGCGGTGGATCTACGGAGCGCTGCGCGATCGCTGGAAGCTGTTCGACATCGGCTCCTTGGTGATCGCGGCGCTCGTCTTCGCCTACGCCGTCCTCAACCGCTTCTTCGGCCGCACCCTGACTTTGTCCCGCAACCTCGCCTTTTCCGCGATCGTGCTAGCCGTCTGCTTCGTGATCCTTCCGAGAATCGTGTTCGGTTCGGCCTATGCCGACATGCGGTTGGTCCCGTACCTGATGGCGGTGGGGCTTCTCGCGATACGCTTTCGCGGAGCGGAAGATCGAAGGACCGCAAACCTTCTCGCCGCCGTCGGCCTGCTCTTCTTCGCCACGCGGACCGTCGCGAATACGATCAGCCTCGGCATCGCGGCCGATGACCAGAGCGCCAAGCTCGAGGCGCTGAACGTCGTCCCTGAGGGAGCGCGGGTGATCACCCTGACGGGCATGACCTGCGACGAATATTGGCCGCTGCTGCGCAACAGCCATCTGGGCGCGATGGTCATCGTTCGCCGCGATGGCTTTTCGAACGATCAGTGGCTGCTCGAGGGCATCAACCTGCTGGACCTCAAATATCGCGCGGCGGGCTATTTCGCCGCCGATCCCTCGCAGCTCGTTCGGCCGAACAATTGCCGTGATTTCCTGCACCGCCAGATCGACCAGTCGCTGGCCGCATTGCCGCGCAGGGACTTCGATTTCGTATGGCTGATCGACGTGCCGCCGTACGATCCCGCACTGGTGCGCGACCTGCCGGTTGCGTGGCGCGGCGCGGGCTCAGTCCTCTACCGCTTGCACTGAGGCGACCGCGTAGAGCGAGAGGCCGGGCGGCAGCGGCACGCGGCCGACGAGGTGCCGCTCGGCGGCGAAGGTGCGCTCGAGCGCAGCGTTGAGGGGCGCAGGGGGAAGCTTGAGATCGGCATCTTCCTTGCCGCGGGCTTTCGAAGCCAGACGTTCGGCGACCGCTGCCGGGAACAGCAGACTGTTGAAGTAGCCCAAGGCTTCGAGCCGCATCGGCGAGGCTTCGATCAACGCCTTGAGCGAGCGTTTCGAATAGCGCCTTTTGTGGTGGTTCACGACATCGTGAGCGGACCACATCCAGGCGTGCGCGGGAACGGTCATGATGAACTTGCCGCCGGGCTTCAGCTTGGTCGCGATGGAAGCCAGGGCGGCGCGATCGTCGTCGATATGCTCGATCACGTCGAACCCGCCGATGAGGTCGTAGCTTTGGTCGGCAACTCCGGCGAGCTCCGGCAGTGGGGCGCTCATGATCTCGCGGCCGAGGCGCCTCTCGGCAAAGCGCCGGACTTCGTCGTCGAGCTCGAGAGCGTCGACGCAACCGAAACCCGCGAGCATCGCGAAATTGTGTCCCGTGCCGCAGCCGATCTCTAGGATCTGCGCATCCTTTGGCGGCTTCACGACGCGCCGGATCAGCGCTTCGAGCACCTCGCGCCGGGCGCGATACCACCAGTGCCGCTCATCGAGCTCGGCCATCTGATCGTAGACGAGCCGCTCCATCAGCGGAATACCAGCTGACGGTTGAGCGCGAAAGTGGCGAGCGGAGTCACGAAGATCGCAGGGATCAGCGGCCACCAGGTGGGCCCATGGACGAGGGGCCCCGTCAGCACCCAGGTGAAGACCTCGTTCATCACGAAGCCCGATGCCTGGACGAGCAGGAACTTCACCTTCAGCCGGTTGTCCTCGCGGCGTCCATGACCGCGGAAGCTCCAGCGGCTGTGAAGTACGAAACCGATGCTCACCGAGACGAGAAAGGCGATTACCACGGCCAGCACCGGCGCCATGACGAAAGTCGCGAGGTACCAGTAGATCGCGGAGTAGAGCGCCGCGAGCGAGAAGCCGACGATCGCGAAGCGCACGAGCTGACCGAAGGTTTCGTTACCCACGTTTAATCTGGTCGCCATGCCTCGCCGCTTGCCGTTTCGGGTTCACCGGCTAGAGCCCGAAAAATGCTGGTGCGCAAGGAGCATAGGTTCGAGGAGCAGGCGATCGAGGCGATCGAGCGCCATTGGAAGCTCATCGTCGTGGTGGCGTGGCTCGCATTCTGCGCCTGGTACCTGTGGAACAATTACGACGCGGTCCGCTATTTCCGGCTCGGCGATACCGACGACAATATGCGGATGATGCAGGTCCGCGGACTGCTTCACGGACAGGGCTGGTACGACCTGAGGCAGTATCGGCTCAATCCCCCGATCGGCGCCAACATCCACTGGTCGCGGCTGGTCGATCTGCCGATCGCAGGGCTGATCCTGGCGCTTCGGCCGTTCCTTGGCGGTCCTGCAGCGGAGCGGTGGGCGGTCGGCATTGCGCCGCTCTTGCCTTATCTGCTGCTGCTCTTTTCGCTTGCCATGACCTCGCGCCGGCTGGTCGACGCCCGCGCCTATCCACTCGCGTTCCTGGCCCTGATCTTCGCCGGATCGACCAACGGGATGTTCATGCCGGAGCGCATCGACCATCACGGCTGGCAGCTCGCCCTTCTCGCGCTAAGCGTCGCAGCCATCGCCGATCCCGAGCGGGTGCGCGGCGGGCTGACGCTGGGCATCTCTTCGGCCCTGTCGCTCGCTATCGGACTCGAGATGATCATCTATCTCGCGGTCCTCGGCGCCGCCGTGGTATTGTTCTGGGTCGCCGACGCTGGAGAACGCGAGCGGCTGCGCGCTTATGCACTGTCATTGGCCGCAGGTACGGCCCTCTCCTTCCTGATCTTCGCCTCCTACGACAATCGGGGGCCGGTGTGCGACGCACTGTCGCCGGTCTGGTTGTCCGACGCGCTGCTTGCCGGCGCATTGATGTACGGCCTTGCGCTTCTCTCGCCTGGCGACTGGCGGAAGCGGTTGGGCGTCGCGGCGGTTGCGGGAGCGGCGATCGTCGCCTTCCATGCGCTCACCTGGCCGCACTGCCTTCAGCGGCTCGAAGGTGTGTCGCCGGAAGTTGCGCGGTTGTGGCTCAGCTACGTGAAGGAGGCGCGGCCGGTCTATCGCCACGGCTGGCGCATCGCCTCGCTTATCGTTGCGCTGCCGATCACGGGACTCATCGGATGGGCCGTCCTCGCCTGGATCCGGCGCGGCGATCGCGAGATGCTGCGCCGCGTGTTGGGAGCGGCGGCGCCCGGGCTAACGGCGACCATGCTTCTGCTGTGGCAGACTCGGACGGGCCCCGCGTCGCAGATGCTGACGCTCGTCGGCTGCGCGGCACTGGTCTGGATTCTGGTCCCGCTGGCATGGAACGCCAGGTCGAGCCCGGTGCGGGTGGGTGGGGCGGTCGTGTTCACGATCATCGGCCTGGGTGCAGCCGTTCCGTTCGTCCTCGGCTTCATCCCCCAGCCCAAGCCGAGCAAGTATGAAGTCGCGATCGGCAAGGCCAATTCACTCTGCGGATCCCTGTGGGGCATGAAGCCGGTCGCGCTTCAGCCGAAGGGAGTCGTCTTCACCTTCGTCGATATGGGCCCGAGGCTGATCACCGTCACGCACCATGACGCGATCATCGGCCCTTATCATCGTAACGGCGAGCAAATCGCGGATGTGATGAAGGCGTTCCGGGGCGATGCCGACCAGGCGCACCGGCTGATTGCCAAATATCATTCCAACTATGTGCTGACCTGCCCCAAGAGCTCGACGACGACCATCTTCATGTCGGAAACGCCCAAGGGCTTTTACGGGCAGCTCGAGGCCGGGCGCGTGCCGGACTGGCTGCAGCGGGTCGACCTCGGCAAGGACTCGCCGTTCAGGATGTGGAAAGTGGTCGGCTAGGTCAGCCGAGGACGTTCGGGAAGCTCTGCTTGAGGCCGTCGATCACGAACTGGGCGGCGAGCGCGGCGAGGATGACTCCGAGGATGCGCGTGATCACCGCTTCGACCTTGTCGCCGATGAGCCGCATGATCGGACCGGCCGCGAGCAAGGTCGCCATCATGATCAGCATGACGGCCGTGATGGCGGCAAGAACGACGGCGACGTGGGCCGGCGTCTCGGCGCGCGAGACCCAGAGCATCGCGCTGGCGATGGAGCCGGGACCGGTGATCATCGGCATGGCCATCGGGAAGACGCTGATGTCCTCGGCCTCGGGGGTTCCCTCGATCTCCTCGGCGCGTTTTTCCCGGCGCTCGGTTCGCCGCTCGAAGACCATGTCGATCGCGATGAAGAAGAGCATGATGCCGCCGGCGATGCGGAAGCTGGCGAGGCTGATCCCGAGCCAGTGAAGCAAGGGCCGCCCGAGCAAGGCGAAGAACATGAGGATCGCCCAGGCGATCAGCGACGAGCGGATCGCCATCGCGCGGCGGTGCGCAAGGGTGGTGCCCTTCGTCAGGCTGGCGAAGATCGGCGCACAGCCTGGAGGGTCGATGATCACCAGGAAAGTGATCAGGGCCGAGCCGAACAGCTCGATCATTGCGCTTTCGGCGGCGGGACGTCGTTGTAGAGCACCTGCGCGTACCTGCGCCCGTTCCACAGAAAGACGCGGAAGATGCGGCCACCCTTGGCGTCGACCTTCCAGTCCCAGCCGAGCGTCTTGTCGGCCGACTGCCCGCGTCCATTGTCGTTCGGCGTGGTGCGCGCCTGGTCGGGAGTGAGCGGCGGCGGTGCGCTGACCGGGGCGCCGGGAGCCGGAGTTCGGCAGGAACCGCGATGGACGACCGGGAGACGGATCCGGGGGACCGTCCCGGCGGGAAGCGGGCCGCCTCCGTCATAGGCCCAGCGCCAATTCTCCTTCTCGAGTTGCCAGACCGTCGTGAAATAGCCGCCGGGGCGGCCGTCGGCACGGTACCACGGCCCCGTGTTCACCGCCGTTCGACGGTCGCAGGACACGAAGCTGTGGGCGGGGAACCAAGTGATCGCCTTCGGCGGATCCTTCAGGTTCCTCAGGAAATCCCGCGCCCACACGGCTTGCGGGTTGAACACGACCGCGTCCTTGTCCGCCCATTTGCGGAACGCGGTCCATTGGCCGATCCGCTGTGCGTCACGGGCAAACGCAAATTCGGCGTCGACAGCCGTCGTCACCGACGCGGCAAAGATGAGTGCGGCGATCATAGGCCCTCCGGATCTGCAAGGCCGGCGCGGCGGTACGCGGCGACCACGGTGTTACGAAGCAGGCAGGCGATGGTCATCGGTCCCACGCCGCCGGGCACCGGCGTGATCGCGCCCGCGACGGAAGCCACCTCATCGAACGCCACGTCGCCGACCAGCCGGCTTTTGCCGTCGTGCGTGGGCAGGCGGTTGATGCCGACGTCGATCACCGTCGCGCCCGGCTTGATCCAGTCTCCGCGCACCATCTCGGGCCTGCCAACGGCGGCTACGACGACATCCGCGCCCCTGACGACTTCAGGCAGGTCGCGCGTCTTGGAGTGTGCGACGGTGACGGTGGCGCTTTCCGCCAGCAGCAGCTGAGCCATCGGTTTTCCGACGATGTTCGAACGGCCGATGACCACCGCGTTGAGGCCTCCGACCGTCCCGAGCTCATGGTTCAGGAGATACAGGCACCCATAAGGCGTGCACGGCACCAGGGCGGGCAGTCCCGTGGCCAACCGGCCCACATTGACCGGATGAAATCCATCGACGTCCTTGGACGGATCGATCGTCTCGATGACCCGGTCGGCGCGGGCGTGCCCCGGAAGCGGAAGCTGGACGAGGATTCCGTCGACCCGCTCGTCGGCATTGAGGTCGCTGACGAGCTGCAGCAGCTCACCTTCGAAAGTCGTGTGGGCCAGATTGTGCGCGAAGCTCGCCATTCCCGCTTCCGCCGTCGCGCGGTTCTTCGAGCGCACATAGACGGCGCTCGCCGGATCTTCGCCGACGAGTACGGTGGCGAGGCCGGGCGGGCGTCCGATGCGCCGCTCGAATTCGGCGACGTGCGATGCGGCAGCCTCTCGAATGGTGGCTGCGACGGCCTTTCCGTCGATCAGCCGCGCCGTCATACGCCGCCGTAATATTGAATGACGACGCCATCGAGCAGCTTCTGGATCACCTGGATCAGGATCAGCACAACCAGGGGAGAGAAGTCGATGCCGCCGAAGTCGGGAAGCAGCCGCCGGATGGGCCGGTAGAGCGGCGCCGTCAGGCGATCGAGCGCGACGATGAAGGCGCGGACTCCGCCCGAGCCCACGTTGAGGACGTTGAACGCGAGCAGCCAGCTGAGGATCACCTGGCCGATGATGATCCAGGTCAGGATAGTGAGCAGAAGCTTGGCGATGTCGACGAGGGCGAAGAGCATGTCCGCCGCTTAGCCGTGCACTTGTTAGGGCGCAAACCTCTCCGGCTCGGCGACTGCCAGGATCTCGGCGAAGTCCCCGGCCGCATCGGACCATTCGTCCACCGGGGTCCAGCCGCCGGCGAGCAGCAGCACGCGGCCCCCTCGAGCGCCGTACTTGTGGCTGTTCTCGGTGTGGATCGACGAGCCCTGGGCGAAGCGGAAGCTCTTGCCCGAGATCGAGAATGCGACGTCGCGAGTTGCGACCAAATGCATCTCGATCCGAGACAGGATGTCGCTCCAGCGCGCTTCGTGGCGGAAGGCATCGACGGGAATGTCGCCATCGAGCTCCCGGTTGATGCGGGTGAGCAGATTGAGGTTGAACTCGGCAGTCACGCCTTCGGGGTCGTCATAAGCGGCGATCAGGCGCTCGACCGGCTTCACGCGGTCCATCCCGATGAGCAATTGAGCGCCCGCTCCGAGCAACGCCCGGAACTGCCGAAGCAGATCAGTCGCGCTCCATGGCACGAAGTTGCCGATGGTCGAACCGGGAAAGAATCCGAGCTTCGGCAGATGATCGATTCCGCCCGGAAGCGTGAACGGCCGGGCGAAGTCGGCGACGACCGGCATCACCTCGACCGAGGGAAAGCGTTCCTGCAGCTCGGCGGCACTCTGCTCCAGATAATCGCCGGAAATGTCCACCGGGACATAAGCGGCAGGCGCAATCGCCTCGAGCAGGATCGGCGTCTTGGTCTGCGACCCCGCGCCGAATTCGACGACGACGGCCCCCTTCGGCACGCGGTTCGCCACGTCGGGCATGATGTCGTGGAAGATCGCCGTCTCGGTGCGCGTCGGATAATAAGACGGCAGTCGCGTGATGTCGTCGAACAGCTCGGACCCGCGCAGATCGTAGAGCCAGCGCGCGGGAATTGCCGGGATCGGCGCGGAGAGGCCCGCGAGCACGTCGTCGCGGAAGGCGACCGTCTGCGGATCAAGCGTCTTGAGCAAGGCGAACCCCCGTGAATTGCCAGCGCGCGGCGGGCGGGAAGAAGTTGCGGTAAGAGGCGCGACTGTGGCCCCGCGGCGTGGCGCAGCTCGCGCCCTTGAGCACGAACTGGCCGCACATGAACTTGCCATTGTATTCGCCGACCGCGCCCGAGGCGGGCGAGAAGCCCGGATAGGAGGCGAACGCGCTCTGCGTCCATTCCCACGCGTCGCCGAACATCCCGCCTCCGGGACGGGGCACGACGGCGCCCGCCTCGTCGAGCTGGTTGCCCAGGTGCGGGTCGGCCGAGGCGGCGAAGCTTTCCCATTCCGCTTCCATCGGCAGCCGCGTGCCGGCCCAGCGGGCGAATGCGTCGGCCTCGAAATAGCTGATGTGGGCGACCGGAGCGGCCCAATCGATCTCGCGGCGTCCACCGAGAGTGAACTCGGCCCCGTCGTCGCGCCAATAAAGCGGAGCGGAGACGCTCTCGCGCTGAACCCAGTCCCAGCCTTCCGAGAGCCACAGCGTCGGCTTTGCATAGCCGCCGTCGACGATGAACTCGCGCCACTCCCTGTTGGTCGCGCGTCGGCTGGCGAGCTGGTGGCCCGACAGGAGGACGCGGTGACGAGGCCGCTCGCTGTCGAATGCGAAGCCCTCATCCGCCGCGCCGACCTCCACGATTCCCTCTCGGCCCGCCTGAAAGCTCATCGGCTCGGCCGAAAAGCAGGCGACCGGCGGCAACTCGGCGTAACGGGGTTCGAGCGGGTTCTCGGCAAATGTCGCGAGGATGTCGGTCAGGAACAGCTCCTGATGCTGCTGCTCATGATTGATTCCGAGCTCGATGAGGTCGAGCGCCCCTGGCGGGAGCGAAGCCAGCGCACGCTCCAGCGCTTCATCGACGTAAGATCGATAAGCCCGCACTTGATCGAGCGACGGGCGACTGAGCATGCCACGGCGCGGACGCGCGTGGCGCGGCCCTTCCGCCTCGTAATAGCTGTTGAACAGGAAGGCCCAGCGTTCGTCGAACGGGCGGTAGCCCGATACGTGATCGCGCAGAACGAACGTCTCGAAGAACCAGGTCGAATGGGCAAGATGCCACTTCGCCGGGGAAGCGTCGGGAAAGGGCTGGATCGTCGCGTCGGCATCGCTGAGCGGCGCTGCGAGATCGAGCGTCAGCTTGCGCGTCGCGAACAGTCGCGACTGCAGCTTGCTGACGTCCGATGATGGACGGGCGATGGCCGATGTGGCGTTCACTTGGCCTCCGGAATTCCCGGGTAGGGCTGGCCCTTTAGCATAGTTGCGAGGTGAACAGCATTGGCGGCGAGCATCTCGGCGCCCCTGCGCACCGGTTCGGGGATTTCCGGCAGGTCGATGAAGTTCCTCTTCTGCATCGCTTCTCCGACCCAATAGTCCGCCGCTCCGGCCGGAAGGGTCCATCCGACATCGTTGAACGCCTGGAACAAGGTCGCCGTGATGTGGTGCGCTCCGTCCTCGTTTCCAACCACGCCGACCAGGGCGACCTTGCCGAAGCTCGGCATTCGCCCGCGATCGTCGGTTTCGCTCAGGAAGGCGTCCATCCGCTCGATCACGCGCTTTGCTATGCTCGACATCTGCCCCAGCCAGATCGGCGTTCCGAAGATCAGGATGTCGCAGCCGAGGATCCGCTTTCGCAAGTCGGGCCAGGCGTCACCAGGTCCTTCGTCCGAGGTGACTCCCGGCTTTATATCGTAATCGGCGACGCGGATCGTCTCGCGCAGCTCGATCCCGCGCCTTTGAAGCTCGCCGGCGATCAGCGCGATCATCCTGTCGGTCGACGACGGTTGGGAACCGCTGCGCTTCAGCGTGCAGTTCAGGGCGATTGCGCCGAGCGTCACGGGATCACCTTCCGTTTCGAGAGCGGAATGGATGCATAACGGCCATCCGACCTGTTTGTGCCCCTACGTCCGGGTCGCTCCGGGCTGCCACAGGACGTCGCCCCCTTCCCGGGCGGAGACGAAGCGTGCCGCTACGAACAGATGGTCCGACAAACGATTGAGATAGGCCAGAAGCTGCGAATTGAGGGGTTCGTCCTCGTTCAGCGCGACCGCTGCCCGTTCGGCCCGGCGAACGACGGCACGGGCGATATGGAGCGCCGAGACGGCGGCGGACCCGCTCGGAAGGATGAAGCTCGTGAGGGGTTCGAGCTCGGCATTCATGGCGTCGATCTCGCGTTCGAGGCGCTCGACCTGGCTGGCGACGATGCGCAGCGCGCCGTCGATCTCGCCGGGTGTGGCGACGTCGGCGCCGAGGTCGAACAAATCGTTCTGGACAGTCAGAAGCTGCTTCGAAGGTTCTGCGCTCGCCAGTGCGGCAATGGCCACCCCGATCGCCGCGTTCGCCTCGTCGACCTCGCCGATCGCGGCCATTAGCAGGCTGGCCTTGCTGACCCGGCTGCCGTCGACGAGACCGGCGCTGCCGCCGTCGCCGGTCCGAGTGTAGATCTTGTTGAGCTTGACCACTCAGTGCGCGGAGTTGCCGGCGAAATAGAGCAGAGCGATCACGATGACGATCGCGACGCCCTGGAACAGCACGCGCTTGCGCATGTAGTTCTGCTGCTGCTCGCCGCTGAGGTCCTTGCCCGACGCCATCGCGATGACGCCGCGGACGAGGACGTAAGCCGTCGCGGCCATGGCGAGCAGGAGCAGGATCATCAGGGGGAGTCGCATGGCGGCCTATTTAGGCTTCCTGGAAACGAAAGCCAGACGGGAGGCGCCTTTCGAGCAGCTTCCGCGCAAGATCGGGCCCGTCGACGCCTGACTCGCGCATCGCGGCGAGCGTCGGCGCGAGATCGCGCTTGGCGAGGCGGCGGCCATCCTCATGCACGACGAGCGCATGATGGAAATAAGTGGGTTCAGGCAGGCGCAGCAGCATTTGCAACAGGCGCTGGATCGGAGTCGATGGACGCAGATCCGCTCCCCGCAGGACGATGCTCACGCCGCTCGCCGCATCGTCGACAACGCAGGAGAGATGGTAGGACGCCGGTGCATCCTTGCGCGCAAGAATGGCGTCACCGATGTCCCGCTCCTCACCGGTAAACGTCCGCCCGTCCACTTCTAGCCAGCCGGGCGTGCCGGTGCCGGCAAGCGCCTTGGCGGAATCCAGCCGCCAACAATGCGGCGTCGTCGCGCGCCGTTCCGGATCATCGGGGAGCGCCCGGCATGTGCCCGGGTAAGAGGTCGCCGCATCGCCGTGCGGTGCGGTCAGCGACTGCGCAATGTCAGCGCGAGTGCAGAAGCAGGGATAGACGAGGCCGCTCGTCCTCAGTCCATCGAGCGCTTCCTCGTAGGCCGCGGTGCGCTGCGACTGGACGAACACCGGCTGGTCCCAATCGACTCCGAGCCAACGCAGGTCCTCGTAAATTCCCTCGACGAACTCGGGCCGGCTTCGCGTCTGGTCGAGATCCTCGATCCGTAACAGGAAACGGCCGCCGCTCTCCCGTGCCCGAGCATGCCCAAGCACCGCGCTGTAAGCATGCCCGAGGTGCAGCCGCCCGGTCGGAGACGGAGCGAACCGGGCGATTAACATTTCACCTGTTGCGCAAAGGACTCTTGACGCTGAGTCACTGAAAATGCTGTCATATGCATGTCACGGCGGGTTGGCATCCGGCGGGCAACAAGGGAAGACGGGCCGGGATGCCCTCTCCTCCTTGAGTGCGACGAGGCCGGAGAGCTGGAGTTCGGACCGACCGAACGAAAGGCTGTGCTGAGCGTCGCATGTATCATCCCGAACTGATCCGTCATCCCGATAGCTGCCCGGCGCTCGTGCTCAACGCCGATTACACGCCGCTGTCATATTACCCGCTCTCGCTGTGGCCGTGGCAGACCGCGATCAAGGCCATGTTCCTCGAGCGCGTCGACATCGTCGCCCATTACGAACGCGAAGTGCACAGCCCGAGCCGTTCGCTGAAGCTGCCGTCGGTGATTGCGCTGAGGCAGTTCGTGAAGCCGAACGAATATCCGGCATTCACCCGGTTCAACCTGTTCCTCCGCGACAGATTCCGCTGCGTCTATTGCGGGTCCGGCAAGGAGCTGACGTTCGACCACGTCGTCCCGCGCGCCCAGGGCGGCCGCACGATGTGGGAGAATGTCGTGACCGCGTGCGCGCCCTGCAACCTGCGCAAGGGCGGGCGCACTCCGCGGGAAGCGCACATGCACATCATGCGCGAACCGATCCGCCCGACCAGCTGGCAGCTGCAGGAGCACGGCCGCGCCTTCCCACCGAACTACCTGCACGAGAGCTGGCGCGACTATCTCTACTGGGACGTCGAGCTGGAGCCGTAGCGCAGCATTAACCATTTTCGTTTAGCTCTCGCCCTCATGGACGTTCGCATTTCCCATCCTTCGATCGAGGAGCGGCCGCGCATTCTTGTGGTCGATTCCAACAAGTCGAACCTGAGCGTTCTCGGGCGCCGGCTCGTCGAGGTCGGCTACCGCATCTCTGCCGCGGAGTGCGGGCAGGACGCGGTTGCGGAGATGCATCGCGTTCCCATCGACCTCGTGCTTGCCGAGCTCAATATGCCCCGAATGAGCGGCCCGGATCTTGCGCGCCTCATCCGTGACGAAGTGATCTGGCGCGACATTCCGATCATGCTGATCACCGGCAAGTCCGAGCCCAAGGGCGCGGTCCGCGCCTATGAAGCGGGCGCGGACGACGTCATTCTGAAACCCTTCCATTTCGAGGTGCTGTTCGCGCGCATTGCGCGGCGCATCGAGCGGGCGCGGTCGTTCAAGCGCCTGCAGGAAGACAATGCGGCGCTCGACGCCCGGGTGGTCGAACGAGCGATCCAGATCGGCGAGCTGCGCGATCAGCTCGCGCAGGTGCAGGCTAAAGAGTCGCGATAAACTCGCGAACGTTGGGCGCGACGTCGCTGCGTTCGAGCGCCATCGCCAGGTTCGCAATCACGAACCCTGCCGCGCTTCCGCAATCGTAGCGTTCCCCCTCGAACCGATAAGCGTGGAGCGGCTGCTTGCCGACGAGCTTGGCGATTGCGTCGGTCAGCTGGATCTCGCCGCCCGCCCCGGTTTCCTGAGCGTCGAGTGCGCGCATCACGTCCGGCTGCAGGATGTAGCGGCCCGGAAGCATCAGGTTGGACGGCGCAGTTCCGGGCGCGGGCTTTTCGACCATGCCCCGAATCTCGGTCAGGCGACCCTCCGTCGCGCCTGGGTCGATCACTCCATATTTGTGAGTCTCGCTGTCCGGCACCTCCAGCGCAGCGACGATATTGCCCCCGACCTGGTCATAGGCCTCGACCATCTGCGCGAGGCAGTTGGGCTTGCCGACCATCAGCTCGTCGGGGAGCAGCACCGCGAACGGCTCGTCGCCGACGATGTCGCGGGCGCACCAGACCGCGTGCCCAAGGCCGAGCGGCTGCTGCTGGCGGACGCTGACGATCTCGCCGAAATTCGAGCGTGACGGTTCCAGCGCATCGAGGCTCTTGCCGCGCTCGCGCATGGTCGTCTCGAGCTCGAAGCCAATGTCGAAATAGTCGTCGAGCGCCGCCTTCCCGCGGCCAGTGACGAAAATCATCTGCTCGATGCCGGCCTCGCGCGCCTCGTCGATCGCGTACTGGATCAGCGGCCGGTCGACGACCGTGATCATCTCCTTGGGAATGCTCTTGGTGGCCGGCAGCAGGCGGGTGCCGAGACCGGCGACGGGGAACACCGCCTTGCGGACACGTTGAGGCATCGGGACTCAGTCTCCTGGCGTGACAGGGCCGGTTTCGTTGGTGACCGGCTGCGGATCGGTGCCGGCCGGATGGGCGGGCGCTGCTCCGCCGGTCGGCGGCGGAAGGTCGAACGCGTCGGACGGGCGCGGCTGCGAGCGCTTGACCAGCTCGTCGACGCGATCGGGCCGGGCATAAGGCGGCGCAGTCAGCAGATCCTGCGGAGTGGGCGTCGTGCGCGCCATCAGCGGTTTCACCGGAAGCGGCTTGCCGGCCGCCGGCTTGAGGTCTGCCACGCGCCCGCAGCTGCCAACGCCGAGCACGGCGGCGAGCAGGACGAGGCGCGAAGACTTCATCAGCCTCGACTAGCCGTTCGCCCGGGCTTCCGCTAGCGGCCCGGTTCATGCGTGCATTGATCCTGACCGCCGCGCTTCTGGCGCTGGCCGCCTGCCAGAAGGCACAAGAGCCAACGGATAATGAGACTGATCCAACGGCTGCCCAGGCGGGCCCGCAGAAGGGCGTCGACCGGAGCCACAAGGGCCAGGCTGCACCGGATGTGACGTTCAGCGACGCCGATGGCGACGACACAAGTCTCGCGGCCGTCTCCGGGAAGCCGACGCTCGTGAACCTGTGGGCGACCTGGTGTGCGCCCTGCGTGAAGGAGCTGCCGACGCTCAATCGTCTGGCCAAATCCCGCGGGAGCGCTCTCCAGGTCGTCGCGATCAGCCAGGACAGCGGGCCTCATCCGTCGGTCGTCGCATTCCTCGATGGCAAGGCGCCTGACCTCGATCCTTACCAGGATTCGAAGATGGCGCTGTCGGGCAAGCTCAACGCCGAAGTGCTTCCCACGTCGATCCTGTACGATGCACAGGACAAGGAAGTCTGGCGCTACGTCGGGGACCTCGACTGGACGAGCGCGGAGGCGACTAAGCTGCTTTCGGAAGCCAACGCTGCGAAAGGTAACTGAGCAGCCGCCCGTCGATCGCCGCAAGGCCTAGGGCAATGAGGGCAAGACCGAGGAAGTCCTGCGGCGCGAGCGTTTCGCTGAGGAACAGAGCTCCCAGAACGATCGCAACGGCCGGCACGAGCAGGGTCACGAGCAGCGCATTGGTGGCACCCGCGCGGTCGATCAGCCGGAAGTAGAGCACGTAGCCGAACGCCGTGCAGAACAGCGCTAGGGCAGTGATCGCGGCCCAGGCGCTGAGCGGCGGCAGGGCGCGGGTCCAGGGCTCATCGACGAACATGAAGAGCGGCAGCATCATAATTGCGCCCGCGGTCAGCTGGCCGGTGGTGACGCTCAGCGGCGAGACGCCGATCCGGCGGAAACGGCGCGCCCAGACGGCTGCCAGCGCATAACTCAGCGATGCCGCGACGCAGGCGAGCTGCGCAAGTGCATTGCTACCGAGACTCGAGAGAAGCGATGGACCGATCATCGTCGCGACGCCGCCGAAGCCGAGGAGGACGCCGGCGATCTTGCGCGGGCTCATGCGTTCGTCGTGGGTGAGGAAGTGAGCGACGACGACGCCCCAGATCGGCGTTGTCGCGTTCAGGATGGAAGCGAGGCCGCTCGCGATATGGGTCTGGCTCCAACCGAACAAAGTGAACGGCAGAGCATTATTGAGGAGCGAGAGCAGGAGGATCGCACCCCACACCTGGCGTGGCAATCCGAGGCTCTCTCCGCGCACCTTGAGATAGGTCCACATGGCCAGCGCCGCGATCGTCAACCGCAGCCAGACATAGGTCAGCGGCGGGACGTGCTTGACGGCAACGCCGATGAAGAAAAAGGCCCCTCCCCAGATGACGGCGAGCATTGCGACGATTAGCCAGTCGCTACGGTTCATGACGGTGCGGATCACCGGCGCAACGTAAGCGTCCGCGGCCTCCGCGCCGTCCGCGAGCTTGCGCTCAAACGTTTCTCGATCGACCGGTTTCATGGTTTCGCGCAGGTAGTGAACGGCCGTTCGCCGCGCCAACAAATGCGCGAGTCCGGATTATAAGCTCAGCTTATCAGTCGCGGAGCAGCTCGTTGATGCTGGTCTTGGATCGCGTGCGCTCGTCGACCTGCTTGACGATCACTGCGCAGGCGAGCCCGGGGCCGCCGTCCTTCCCCGGCAAAGTTCCGGGAACGACCACCGAATAAGGCGGCACCCGGCCGTAGCGGACCTCGCCGGTCGCGCGATCCACGATCTTGGTCGAGGCGCCTAGGAACACCCCCATCGACAGCACCGACCCTCGCTCGACGATGACGCCTTCGGCCACTTCCGAGCGCGCGCCGATGAAGCAATCGTCCTCGATGATCACCGGTCCGGCCTGAAGCGGTTCGAGGACGCCGCCGATGCCCGCGCCGCCGGAAATGTGCACGTTCCTGCCGATCTGGGCGCAGCTGCCGACCGTCGCCCAGGTATCGACCATTGCCCCTTCGCCGACGCGCGCGCCGATGTTCACGAAGCTCGGCATCAGGACGGCGTTCCGCGCGATGAAGGCGCCGCGCCGGACGATCGCCCCGGGGACGGCGCGGAAACCCGCGGCGGCAAACTCCTTCTCGCCCCAGCCGGCGAACTTCGACGGGACCTTGTCCCACCAGTGCGACCCGCCGGGTCCGCCCGAGATCGCTTCCATCGGATTGAGCCGGAAGGAGAGCAGCACAGCCTTCTTGAGCCACTGGTGGACGACCCATTCATCACCCTGCTTCTCGGCGATCCGCGCCTCACCGCTGTCGAGCGCGGCCAGCGCGGCGTCGACCGCGTGGCGCACCTCGCCTTTCGTCGCGGCGCCGATCGCCTCGCGCTGGTCCCAGGCGCTTTCGATCACCGCCTGCAGGTCACCCGCCATTCTCGTCCCCCAAGATGCTTTCGAGCCATTCGCCGACATCGGTCACGCGCAGATCGACGATCGCTTCCTCATAACCGTGACTTCCACGCTCGGAGCCGTTGTCCACCCAGACGGTCGTCATGCCGAGCTGTTTCGCCGGCGCCAGGTTACGGACCATGTCCTCGACCATGATCGCCTGCATCGGCTCGATGCCGAACTGGTCGAGCAATTTCCGATAGCCGTGGATCTCCGGCTTGGGCGTCAGGTCGGCAGCGAAGATGTCGTGCAGGTGATCGACTTCCGCGGCGATCCCGAGACGGTCGAGCACCTTCCACGCATAGTCGGCATTGCCGTTGGTATGGATGAACTTGCGACCGGGAAGGCGCGTCAGGGCCGAGACCAACCGGTCGTCGCGCGCCAGGCGATCGAGCGGGATGTCGTGGACGTCGCCCATGAAATGATGCGGGTCGACCTCGTGATGCTTCATCAGCCCGGCGAGCGTCGTCCCCGACCCGTGGAAGTGCATCTTCTGCACGCGCCGCGCCTCGATCGCGTCGACGCCGAGCAGGCGCTCGATGTAGGCGGTCATCCGCTGGTCGATGAGCTCGAACAGCCGGCTGTTCGCCGGATAGAGGCAATTGTCGAGATCGAAGATCCAGTCGCGAATGTGGGAGAAGCGGGGGTCCATGGCCGTGCGCTGCCCCTAGACCCCGTGCGTTCGCCGGAGCAAGTCGGGCCTCGGACTAGCTCCGCCGGCCGAACCTCGGGGTCAGCATTCCGACGCCGGACCGGTAGCGCCGATAATCGTCGCCGAAGAGATCCGTGAGGTCGCGCTCTTCGTAGCGGATCGCGATCACCATGTAGATCGATACTCCGGCGGCGAGGAGCAGGTGCCCCGCCGTCATTTCGGGCGTCGCCCAGAAGGCGAGGAAGAAGCCGCTGTAGAGCGGATGCGCGATCCAGCGATAAAAGCCCGGCTGCCGCAGCTCCGGCTTGGCCGCCTCTCGACCACGGACATGAAGCCAGGCCTGCTGCAGCCCGAACAATTCGAAATGGTTGATGAGGAAGGTGCTGACCAGGACCGTCGCCCAGCCGATCCAGAACAATACCCAGATCACGTCCCGGAGAACTGGACTCGTTACGTTCCAGACGATCGCATCAATCGGGCGCCAGCACAGGAACAGGATGATCAGTGCGATGCTCGCAAAGAGCACGAACACGCTGCGCTCGATCGGCGGCGGGACGATCTTGGTCCACCATGCCTTGAACCCTGGCCGCGCCATCACGCTATGCTGGAGCCCGAACAGCGCGATCAGCGCAACATCGATGACGGCGGCGACCGCCGGAGCCGCTTCGGGCCCGGAATCCACCGTGACAGCAGCGAACGTGAAATCGCCGACGAAGACGATCAGGTAGAGAAAAGTCGCAAAGAAGATCGCGTAGCAGGCGATCGCGAAGAGCAACGCTATTGCTCGTGACATGCCGATGTCCCCCTTCGGCTGGTGTTAAATATCTAACGGCCGCCTAGATTGTATCTGACGATCACCGGCACTTCGCAGAGGCCGTCGTTGCGCACAATGGCGATGTAGGCGTTTGCCGGCGGAAGCTCCGTCAGCTTCCGGGGCTTGACCTTCTTGCCGTCGCGATAGGCGTAATAATGCGCACCGACCTGCTTGCATTTGCCCAGTGTCGACGAAGCCGAGTCTTTGGCGCGCGGAACATTCTGGAGCGCGACCGCCCCGGCGCTTGCCGGCATGAGCGCGATCAGGGCGACGAGAAGGAGACGCATGAGAAGCTCCTTTCGGACGCGCTGTTTAACATCGTTCAGTCGGACGTTGAAGTACGCTCCATCGGCGCCAACGGCTTGCCGAAGACCACGAGACGTTCGGTCTCCTCGAAACCCATCGACCGATGCCATTGATGACTCCGGTCATTGTCGATCCGGGCGTCGGAGCCGAGCCAGTCGAAGCCCCGTTCGACGGCCCATGCTTCGACTGCCTCGAGCAGGCGCTTCGCGACTCCAGAGCGCCGGTACGAAGGATCGACCCACAGGTCTTCGACGTAAGGCGCACGGAGCTGAGGTGCGCCCTCCGCATAATTGCGGACTCGCGCGTCGATCATGCCGACCGGCTCGCCTTCGTCGGTGAATGCGAGAAAGCCGACGTAGGGGTCGCTGAGCCGAGTCAGCGTTTCGAGCTCCGCGGCGCACTCGCCCACGCTCGCATCCTCGTGGAGTGCGGCAAGCATTCGCGCCCAGATCGGGAGATCGGCCGCTCCGGCGCGGCGGATGATCAAACGGTGAAGCTCTCGCCGCAGCCGCAGGCGCCCTTGGCGTTGGGATTGTCGAACACGAAGCCGGCGGCGAAATCGTCCTCGCGCCAGTCCATGGTCGAGCCGATCAGGTAGAGCACGCTGGCGCCATCGACATAGAAGGTGCCGGTAGGCGTTTCGATCTTCTCGTCGAACGGCTGTTCCTCGGTCACATAATCGACGGAGTAGGCGAGGCCCGAACACCCACGACGCGGCGTCGAAAGCTTCACGCCGATCGCGCCTTCTGGGGCGCGGCTCATCAGCTCGGCAATGCGCGCTTCCGCGGCCGATGTGAGGATGATCGCGGCCGGACGCGAGCGCAGTTTCGTTTCCTTGTTCATAGCATTCCCAACTCGAGGCGCGCCTCGTCACTCATCTTCGACGGATCCCACGGCGGGTCCCACACGAGATTCACGACCGCGTCGCGGATGCCGGGTACCGACAGGACGCGAAGCTCGACTTCCTGCGGCAGCGATTCCGCGACGGGGCAGTGCGGCGTCGTCAGCGTCATGGTGATCGTGGCGTCGCCATCCTCGCTGATGTCGACGTCGTAGATGAGGCCGAGCTCGTAGATGTCGACGGGTATTTCTGGATCGTAGATCGACTTGAGCACGTCGACCACGGACGCCTGCAAGTCGCTGCCCGCTCCGCCCTTCGGCTCCTGCGGTGCCTCTCCCGCAAGAAAGCCCGCGAGATAATCGCGCTTGCGCTCGAACTCGGGAGTCACGCGGGCGCGCGGCGGCCTCGGCACCGACTCCACCTCATTCGTCTCGATCTTGCGCTCCTCGTTCATGCGAAGACCCGCTTCACTTGCTCAATCCCGCGCACCAGCGCCTCGATGTCCGAGCTGTCGCTGTGCGCCGCGAAGCTCGCGCGGGCGGTCGCCTCGATTCCGAGCCAGCGCATCAAGGGTTGCGCGCAATGATGGCCGGCGCGGACGGCGACGCCCACGTCGTCCAATATGGTGGCGGTGTCGTGCGGGTGAACCCCGTCGACGTTGAAGCTGACGATGCCGGCGCTGTCTTCGGGACCGTAAAGGGTGACACCCGGAATGCTGCCAAGCGCCTCGCGCGTTTCGGCGGCCAGCGCGCATTCGTGCGCGTGGATTGCGTCGAGCGACAGCTTCTCGACCCAGTTTACGGCTGCGTGGAGTCCGACTGCACCGACGATATGCGGCGTGCCCGCTTCGAAGCGCATCGGCGCGTCGAGATAGGTCGTCTCCTCGAACGTCACCTTCTCGATCATCGAGCCGCCGCCCTGCCACGGAGGCAATTGCTGCAGCAGTTCGGTGCGGCCCCACAGGCAACCGATTCCGGTCGGGCCATAGAGCTTGTGCGCCGAGAAGGCGTAGAAATCGGCGCCGATTTGCTCGACGTTGACGGGGAGGCGCGGGACGGCCTGGCAGCCGTCGAGCAGGAGCAGCGCGCCCTTGCTGTGCGCGATGTCGGCAGCCCGCTTCGCGTTGAGGACCGAGCCAAGCACGTTCGAGACGTGCGCGAAGGCGACGACGCGGTGCTCTTCGGTCAGCATCTGCTCGGCGGCGTCGAGGTCGATGTGGCCGTCGGGCGTCAGGGGAGCGGCGTCGATTTCGAAGCCGGCGAGCTGCCAGGGGACGATGTTGCTGTGATGCTCGAGTTGCGAGAGCAAAACGCGGTGGCGGCCGTTCTTCGGAAGCGTGCGCGCGATTAGGTTGATGGCTTCGGTTGCTCCGCGGGTGAAGACCAGCTCGCCGGGCTGCCCGCCTATGAGGTTTGACGCAGCGGCGCGTGCGGCTTCGTAGCTCGCGGTCATCGTCGCCGAGCGCTCGTACACGCCGCGATGCACGGTCGCGTAGTCGCGCGAATAGGCCTGAGTGATCGCGTCGATCACCGCCTGCGGCTTCTGCGCGGTCGCGGCGCTGTCGAGATAGTGCCAACCGACAATCGCCGGAAACTGGTCACGGACCGACAGCATCGAGTTCGATCCTCCCCGGGACGGGGAGGTGGCAGTCCGAAGGACTGACGGAGGGGCGCTGGAGTCCGGCACTATCGCCCCTCCACCAGCTTCGCTGGTGCCCCTCCCCGTTCCGGGGAGGAGCTGACCGTCCGCAAGGCTTCGCGCGCGGCTTCGCAGATTGCGTCCGGGTCCTTCGCGCTGTCCCACAGACCCAGGACGAAGCCTTCGAGCAGCAGCGCGCGGGCGCTCGCCGGATCGAGGCCGCGGCTCTCGGCGTAGAACAATTGCATGGCGTCCAGCTCGCCGACGCTCGCGCCGTGTGCGCATTTCACGTCGTCGGCGAAGATCTCGAGCTCGGGCTTGCAGTTCGCGGTCGCGCCGCGGTCGAGCAGCATGGCCTTGACCGACTGCTCGGCGTCTGTCTGCTGCGCGTCGCGCGCAACTTCGACCTTGCCGAGGTAGGAGCCGACCGCCTTGCCGTTCAGCACGGAGCGGATGGTCTGGCGCGAGCGGCCGCCGACGCCGACGTGCTTGACGTTGGTGACGATCTCGTTGGTCGAAAGGCCGGTGCCGATGTTCGCGCCGAACAACTCGAACTCCGCGCCTTGCGCGAGCGACACTTCAAGCTCAATGCGCCCGTAAATGGGCGCAGTGTTGAGCGCAAAAATGCGTGCCTTTGCGCCTGCGCCAAGCGCAAGCTGCACGCGGCGCAGCTGCACGTCGTCCGCGACCGGCAGCCAGATCTCTTCGAGCTGTTCCCCCGCACCAAGAGTCAGCGTCACGGGCTCCGCGAACTGCTCCCACACGGGCTGCAGCGCGTCGAGATCGGCGTAGCGCCATTCCTCCTGTTTGTGCGTTGGAAATGGCGCAGTCACGCAGCCGCCTCCGCATAGCCTTCGAGCTCGAGCTCTCGGGCGAGCTCGGGGCCGCCGCTGCGCTCAATGCGGCCGTTGCGCAGGACGTGCACGCGGTCGGGTTCGACGTAGTCGAGCAGGCGCTGATAGTGGGTTATCAGCAGCACGCCCTTGTCGGGCGCGCGCATGATGCGGTTGATGCCCGCGCCGACGGCTTTGAGCGCGTCGATGTCGAGTCCGCTGTCGGTTTCGTCGAGGACGGCGAACTTGGGATTCATGATGCCCATCTGGACCATCTCGGCGCGCTTCTTCTCGCCGCCTGAGAAGCCGACGTTGACCGGCCGCTTGAGCATCTCCGCATCCATGCCGAGAAGCCTCGCCTGCTCGCGCGCGAGCTTGATGAGCTCGGCGCCGGAAAGCTCGGCCTCGCCGCGAGCACGGCGCTGCGAATTGAGGCTCTCGCGAAGGAACTGGAGGTAGGAGATTCCGGGAATCTCGACCGGGTACTGGAAGCCGAGGAACAGCCCCGCCACGGCGCGCTCGTGCGGCTCCATCGCGAGCAGGTCCAACCCATTTTCGTCATTCCCGCGGAAGCGGGAACTGAGTGTTTTCTGTCGGGCTGGGTCCCCGCTTTCGCGGGGATGAGTTAGGGTGAACGTCACCGAACCCTCGGTCACCTCATAGCCGGGTCGGCCAGCGAGCACGTAGGCGAGCGTCGACTTGCCCGATCCGTTGGGCCCCATGATCGCGTGCACCTCGCCCGCGGGCACGTGCAGCGACACACCGTTCAGGATCGGCTTGTCGGCGACCGTCGCGTGGAGGTTGATGATCTCAAGCACTAGCCGACACTTCCTTCCAAACTAATCCCCAGCAGCTTCTGCGCTTCGACCGCGAACTCCATTGGCAGCTGCTTCAGCACCTCGCGGGCGAAGCCGTTGACGATCAGCGCCACCGCCGCTTCCTGGTCGAGACCGCGGCTCATCGCGTAGAACAATTGGTCCTCGCTGATCTTCGACGTCGTCGCTTCATGCTCGATCGTCGCGGTCGGGTTCTTGACCTCAATATAGGGCACGGTGTGCGCGCCGCAGTCGCTGCCCAGCAGCAATGAATCGCACTGGGTGAAGTTGCGGACGTTCTCCGCGCGCGGCAGCACGCGCACCAGCCCGCGATAGGTGTTGTTCGAGCGGCCCGCGCTGATGCCCTTCGACACGATCGTCGAGCGCGTGTTGGCGCCGATGTGGATCATCTTGGTGCCGGTGTCGGCCTGCTGGCGGTTGTTGGTCAGCGCGACCGAATAGAATTCGCCGACGCTGCTTTCGCCTTTCAGGATGCAGCTCGGATATTTCCAGGTGATCGCGCTTCCGGTCTCGACCTGGGTCCAACTCACTTTCGAACGGTCGCCCGAGCAAAGCGCGCGCTTGGTGACGAAGTTGAAGATGCCGCCCTTGCCCTCGGCGTCGCCGGGATACCAGTTCTGGACCGTCGAGTATTTCACCTCCGCGTCCTCGTGCGCGAAGATCTCGACCACCGCCGCGTGAAGCTGGTTCTCGTCGCGCATCGGCGCCGTGCAGCCTTCGAGGTAGCTGACGTAGCTGCCCTTGTCGGCGACGATCAGGGTGCGCTCGAACTGGCCGGTGTTCTCGGCATTGATTCGGAAATAGGTCGACAGCTCCATCGGGCAGCGGACGCCCTCGGGAACGTAGACGAAGGTGCCGTCGGAAAAGACGGCGCCGTTGAGGCAGGCGAAGTAGTTATCGCGCTGCGGAACGACCGAGCCGAGATACTTCTTCACGAGCTCGGGATGTTCCCGGATCGCCTCGGAGATGGAGAGGAAGATGACTCCCGCGGCGGCCAGTTCCTTGCGGAAAGTGGTGGCGACCGAAACGCTGTCGAACACGGCGTCGACCGCGACCTTCGCCGCGCCTTCGACCCCGGCTAGCACTTTCTGCTCTTCGATCGGGATGCCGAGCTTCTCGTAGGTGCGGCGGATTTCCGGATCGAGCTCGTCGAGGCTCTGCAGCTTCGGCTTCGCCTTGGGCGCGGCGTAATAATAAGCGTCCTGATAATCGATCTCGGGGATGTCGAGCTTGGCCCAGCTGACCTCCTCCATTTCGAGCCAGGCGCGGTATGCCTTGAGCCGCCAGTCGAGCATCCACTCCGGCTCGTTCTTCTTCGCGGAGATGAAGCGGACCGTGTCTTCGCTGAGCCCTTTGGGCGCGAATTCCTGCTCGACGTCGGAGACGAAGCCCCATTCGTAATCCTGAGCGATCTTGTCGCGCAGTTCGCGGTTCTTGACGGCCTCGTTCATTGCGCGAGCTCCGTCAGCGTGACGGCGCCGAGCGCCCCGCGCACCGCTCGGCCGACGACGCCGATATGCGGCTTCACCCGGCAATGCGCGTCGAGGATGCAGTCATGATTGTTCGAGTCCGAGCACATTGTGAGCGCGATCGGCCCTTCGACAGCCTCGACGATATCGGCGAGGCTGATTCGGCTGGCGGGCATGGCGAGCGCGAAACCGCCGCCCGCGCCGCGGACGCTGCTCAGCAGGCCCGACGCGGCGAGCTGACCCATCAGTTTCTGTGCTGTGGGGAGAGGCACGCCGGTCTCGGCCGAAAGCTCGGTCGCGCTGAGGCGCGCGGCCGCGGGCCGGCGAGCGGCGGCGGTCATTAGGACGACCGCATAATCGGCGAGGTGGCTCAGGCGCATAGGCAATTCGGAGCTTTCCAGTCCGATTTAGGGAGTTTCGCCCTGAAACTCAACCTCGCGGCATGACGAATCCGAAGGTGCGTGCCATAGCGGGAGCGGTGGCGCTCTACCCCTTCATTCGACCGTTGGCCTTCGCGCTCGATGCCGAGACGGCGCACCGGGCGACGATCGCGGCGCTGAAGCTCACGCCAAAGCGCCGGCCCCCGGATTTCCCGGCGTCCCTGAAAACGCGCGTCGCAGGTCTGGATTTTTCCTCGCCCGTCGGCCTCGCCGCCGGGTTCGACAAGAACGCCGAGGTCCCCGAACAAATGCTCGGAGTGGGCTTCGGCTTCGTCGAGGTCGGAACAATCACGCCGCGCCTGCAGGAGGGTAATCCGAAGCCCCGGCTATTCCGCCTTGCCGAGGACCGCGCGGTCATCAACCGGATGGGGTTCAACAATCGCGGGCAGCCGAGGGCATTCGACCGGCTGCAGCACTGCCTGCACTGGCGCGGGATCGTCGGCGTAAACGTCGGTGCGAACAAGGACAGCGCTGACCGGATCGCCGACTATGTCGCGGGCGTCCGCGCCATGTCGCCGGTCGCGCGCTACATCACCATCAACATCAGCTCGCCGAACACCCCGGGGCTGCGACAGCTTCAGGACGAGGGCGCGCTTCGGGCGCTCCTCGGCGCGATCGACGAAGCACGCGACCTCAGCGCCGCTCCGAGACCGGATGTCGCGTCAGGCCCCCGGCCTGCCGCCCCTCCGATCTTCCTCAAGGTCGCGCCCGATCTCGGCGAAGGCGAGCCCGACCAGATCGTGCGGGTCGCGATGCAGCACGGGATCGACGCGATCATCGTCTCGAACACAACAGTTTTCCGCCCGGCGCTGAAGTCCAAATATGCACGTGAGCAAGGCGGACTTTCGGGTGAGCCGTTGAAGCCGCTGGCGCTCAAGGCGCTGCGCGAATTCCGCGCGGCGAGCGGCGGCGAGATCCCGTTGATCGGCGTCGGCGGCATCGCCAATGCGGACGATGCGTGGGAGCGAATCCGTGCCGGGGCGAGCCTCGTGCAGCTCTACACGGCGATGGTCTATGAGGGACCCGGGATTGCCCGACGCATCGCGCTCGGCCTTGCCGAACGCCTGAAGCGCGAAGGATATGCCAACATTGCCGAGGCAGTGGGGACCGAGTAGCGCGAGCCGATGTTGAAGCGTCTCGTTCCGTTCGCAGCCGCGTTGGCGCTCGCCGGCTGCACCGCCTCCGTTCAATCCGCCGGCACCTCGACACAAGGGATGGTCAGCGCAGCGGATCCGCGCGCGGCCGACGCGGGGGTGCAGATGCTGCGCAAAGGTGGAAGCGCGGTTGATGCGGCGTTCGCGACCTTGCTCGCGCTGACCGTGGTCGAGCCGCAGAGCTCGGGCATCGGCGGGGGTGGGTATCTCGTCTATGCGGAGCGCGGCGGGACTCCCGTTACCTTCGACGGCCGGGAAACCGCGCCGCATGCAGCAACGCCCACCTGGTTCCTCAAGAACGGCCAGCCGATGGAGTTCGATGACGCGCAGCCGGGCGGGAAGAGCGTCGGCGTACCGGGCAACGTGCGCATGATGGGCATCGCGCACCATCGCTACGGCAAGCTTCCGTGGGCGACGCTATTCCAGCCGGCGATCGGGCTTGCGCGCGAAGGGTTCAAGATCACTCCGCGGCTGTACAATTCGCTTCTGAAATATCCGGCGACCGGCGCGCTGTCGGCGCAGGCGCGAGGGATCTTCTACCAGGCGGACGGGCAGCCGAAGCCGGTCGGCACGGTGGTTCGGAATCCGGCGCTCGCGGCCTACCTCGAGCAGCTCGCGCGGCTCGGGCCGGACAGCTTCTACGTCGGGCCGAATGCGCAGGCGATCGCGGCGACGGTCAGCGGAGCGCCGCACAATCCTGCCCCGATGAGCACGGGCGACATCGCCTCGTTCGAAGCGAAGCCGCGACCGCCGGTGTGCGGCACGTATCGCGCCTACCGCATCTGCGGCATGGGACCGTCCTCGTCAGGCGGGTTCACCGTTTACGCCGCGCTGAAGCAGCTCGAGCAGTTCGACCTGTCGGCGCTCGGGCAGAATTCGCCGACCACATGGCACCTGATCGCCGAATCCGAGCGGCTGGCTTATGCCGATCGCGATCGATATTTCGCCGACGAGGATTTCGTTCGAGTGCCGCTCGCGGGGCTGATGAGCCCGGCGTACCTGTCCGGGCGCTCCGGGCTGATTTCGCCGACGCGCACCCTCGCCATGGCCAAGCCGGGCACGCCTGCCGGTGCCGAGATCGCCTGCTCACCGGTGCGGCAGCCGGAGCGAGGGACGTCGCACTTCGTCGCGGTGGATCGCTGGGGCAGCGTGGCTTCCGAAACCTCGACGATCGAGAGCAGCTTCGGCTCGGGGCTGATGGTCAACGGCTATTATCTCAACAATGAGCTGACGGACTTCAGCTTCGTCCCCGAGAAGGACGGCTGCGTGGTCGCCAACCGCGTCGAGGGCGGCAAGCGGCCCCGCAGCTCGATGAGCCCGACGATCGTCTACGGGCCGGACGGCCGCGTGGTGCTTGCCGTCGGAGCGGCGGGCGGGTCGACGATCCCGGCGCAGGTCATCAAGACGATCGTTGGAGTGCTTGATTTCCACCTGACGGCTGAGCAGGCGCTCGCGCTGCCGATGATCTACGCGCCGGGCGACACCGTCTTCGTGGAAAGCGGCACTCCGCTCGAGGGGATGATCCCACAGCTGAAGGCGCTCGGCCATGACGACGTTCGAACCCTTCCGCCGGGGACGTTCAAGACCAATGCGATCGAGTGGCTCGATGGCCGGTGGACTGGCGGCGGCGATCCGCGCAGTGAGGGAGCGGCGGTTTCGGAATAAGGGGGAAACTTGGCTCGGCAGCTCGAACGGTTCGACAATCTCGTCTCGCTCTTCCTGACGCGCGCCCAGGAGAAGGGCGACGCGCCGTTCCTCTGGGCCAAGCGCGAGGGCGAGTGGCGGTCGATCAGCTGGAACGAGGCCGCGCGGCAAGTCGCGGCGCTGTCTGCGTCGCTGCAGCGGCTGGGGCTACACCCCGGCGACCGCGTCGCGCTGGTCAGCGAGAACCGTCCGGAATGGCTGATCGCCGACCTCGGGATCATGGCCGCCGGCTGCATCACGGTTCCGACCTACACCACCAACACCACGCGCGATCATGCGCACATCCTCGGCAATTCGGGTGCCCGCGCGGTCATCGTGTCGAGCCAGAAGCTTGCCAGGAACCTGGTCCCCGCCGTGCTGACCTCCGCCGAATGTCACCACATCATAGGCATGGAGGACATTCGCGCGGGACAGGTGCCCGACTGGGTTACAGTCCACGACTGGGCCGCGCTGACCGCCGGCGCCGCGGACGTAGCGGGCTTGCGCGAACGGGAGAAGAAGGTCAGCCGAAACGACCTCGCATGCATCATCTACACCAGCGGCACCGGCGGGGCGCCGCGCGGCGTGCAGCAGCATCATGGCGCGATCCTGTGCAATCTCGAAGCCTGCACCGACATCATCTCGTCGGACTTCGGCTGGGGCGACGAGGTGTTCCTCTCGTTCCTCCCCGCGAGTCATGCCTACGAGCATACCGGCGGGCAGCACTTCCCGGTCGCTCTCGGAGCGCAGATCTACTACGCCGAAAGCCTCGAGAAGCTCGCCGCCAATATCGAGGAGGTGCATCCGACGATCATGGTCGTCGTGCCGCGCCTCTTCGAGATGCTTCGCGCGCGGATCATCAAGTCGATCGAGGGCCAGGGCGGCTTCGCCAAATATCTGCTCAATCGGGCCCTCAAGATCGGCGGCGACAAATATGAGGGGCGCCTCAAGCCGTGGGACATGCCGATGGACGGCATTCTGGCGCTGACGCTCCGCAAGAAGATCCGCGAGAAGGTGGGCGGCCGGGTGAAAGCCTGGGTGTCCGGCGGCGCACCACTGAACCCGGAGGTCGGGATCTTCTTCCAGTCGCTTGGGATCACCTTCCTTCAGGGCTACGGCCAGACCGAGGCTGCGCCGCTCATCAGCTGCAACCGGCCGAGCGTCGGAATCCGGCTCGATACGGTCGGGCCTCCTGCGGGCTGCGAGGTGCGGATCGCCAAGGACGGCGAGATCATGGTCCGCGGCGAGAACGTCATGCACGGCTACTGGCGCAACGAGGAAGAAACGGCGCGGGTGCTCAACGACGGCTGGCTCGCGACCGGCGACGTCGGCCATTTCGACCAGAAAGGCCGGATCGTCATCACCGATCGCAAGAAGGACATCATCGTCAACGACAAGGGCGACAATTGCTCGCCCCAGCGGATCGAAGGGATTCTGACGCTTCAGCCGGAAATCGCGCAGGCGATGGTCTATGGCGACCGCCGCCCGCACCTGGTCGCATTGCTCGTTCCCGACCCCGAGATTGCTTCAAAGGACGACGTGCACCAGCGCCTCCAGCGCGCCGTCGACCGGGTCAACGCGGATTTGTCCGTGATCGAGAAGGTGCGGCGCTTCATCCTGGCGGACGAGGCATTCACGATCGAGAACGAGCAGCTTACGCCGTCGCTGAAGATCCGGCGGCACATTATCTCGAACGTCTACGGCGAGCGCCTGGACGGTCTGTATCGCCGTCAGTAAGCCCCGCCGCGCGCGCTGTACGGCACAATCTGGTCGATGCCACACGAGCCGACCGTCATCCGGCTGGTCGTGTCGATCACGTGCACGATGTCGCCCTGGCAATAGCCCATTCCGCCAAACTGCTTCGTCAGGAGTGCATAACTGGGGCCGCCGAGCAGATAGCAGCCAGGCGATAGATGCATCAGGTAAAGGCTCCGGCTGCCCTGACGGAAGACGACGTTGCGGCCGTCGATGACCCGCATGTCATAGGCGTTGTAGTTCTGCATGCAGCTGACCGGCCGGCCGGCCGTCTTGCCGGCGAGCAGAGTCTGCAGTTCGCGCTGCTTGTCGGCGCTGCGCTCCGGCGCCGGCGGTGCCGTCGTGCACGAGGCCAGCGCAGCGCCGATCAGCAGAAGCGAAACGCTGCGCATTTCAACGGCCCGGCCGCGCATAGGGGACGAAGTCGCCGAACGTGCAGCTGCCGACGGTGATGTGCGCCATCGTGTCCTGGACGGTGGCGATGTCGCCCGAGCACAGGCCGCTCGAAGCGACCTGGCGAGTCACGAGCGCGTTGGGCCCTGGCCCCCGCAATCCGGTGCACGGGCTGCGCATGTGAGCAACATAAACCGTCCCCGAGAGAGAGCCCCTGCCGAAAACGATCGTGCTGTCATCGATCACCGTCATATCGTTCGCGCTGAGATAATTGGGCAAGCAGCTCATCGGTGCGCCCGCCACTTTGCCGGAGATCAGCTGCTCGTATCGCGCCTGGCCCCTGGCGCTGCGCTCCGGGGCGGGCGGTGCGGTGGTGCACGAGGCCAGCGCCGCGCCGATCAGCAGGAGTGAGACGCCGCGCATCTCAGGCTCCCGAACGCGTGTAGGGAACGAACTCGCCGAACGTGCAGCTGCCGACGGTGATTCCGCTCATGAGGTTCTGGACGCGGGCAATGTCTCCGCTGCAGAGGCTGGAGCCCGTCTGTTTGGTGATCAGTGCGTTGCCGAGGCCGACTTCCGAGCAGCCCGGGCTCAGGTGGCTGACATAGACCCGTCCGGCGCCGCCTTTGAAGGCAACCGTCTGATCATCAATCACGATCATGTCTCCCCTCGTGGGGAGCAGCGGCAGACAGCCCTGAGCGGGGCCCGCGACCTTGCCTGCGATGAGCTCCTGATAACGCTGCGCGCTTCTTGCACTGGCCGTCGCGTCAGGGGGGGCGGTGGTGCACGAAACCACTGTCGCCCCGAGAAGAAGGAGAAGGATGCCACGCATGTTCGACCTCCTGAAGAGTCCCCTGCGGCTGCCGCGATTCTGAACGCCTTTGCTCATGAACGGAAGCTGTCTTTTGCGGTGCGCAGCTCGGCGAACTCCTCCCAGTTAGATGCTCTCACGAAAGGATTGGTTTCACGCTCCTGCGCAACGGTCGTAGGAAGCGTGATCGTGCCGGCCTTGCGCAGGATCTCGACCTCGGCGAGGCGACGCTCCAAAGCGCGATTTTCCGGGTCCGCGTGAACGCCAAAGCGAGCGTTCGACAGAGTATATTCGTGGGCGGGATAGAGACGCGCATCCGCCGGCAATTCGGCAAGCCGCTGGAGCGACCGATACATCTGCTGCGGAGTGCCTTCGAAAAGGCGGCCGCAGCCCATCGCGAACAACGTGTCGCCGACGAACGCGACGCGCTCCTCGTCGAAGATGAGGGCGATGTGGTCGAGCGTGTGTCCAGGGACTTCGATCACTCGGCCGACATGCTTGCCGAGCCGGACCTCGTCGCCTTCGGCGAGCGGAACGTCGCGGCCGGGGATGCGGCCGGAAGCCGGTCCCGAAATGCGGGCACCCGTCGCTTCCTTGATCGCGAGGTTCCCGCCGGTGTGATCGGGATGCCAATGCGTGTTCCAGATCTGGCCGATGGTCCAGCCACGCCGCTGCGCCTCCAATAACACCGGAGCGGCGTCGCCTGGATCGACGACAGCCGCATCGCCGGCATCCGCGTCGTGGACGAGCCAGATGTAATTGTCGCTGAAGGCCGGAACCGCGACGATCTCCATGCGCCCGCCCACTACGCTCCGCGGTTCAGGATCGCCAGAGCATCGGTCGCCAGCCTGCGGGTCAGCTCGGCAGCAGGCTCCGGCGTGCCGAGCGGAGCGGCTTGCCCGGCCCACATCGGGCCGAAGCCATATTCGCCTTTCGCTCCGGCTACGGAGCGGATCTGGGCCAGCGCGGCCGACGCCAACGGGTAGGCTGGGGCTTCCGACCGGACGGCGCCGAGCTCGTCGACAAGTCGGCCGTGCAGGCCGCGCGCGAGCCCGCCGGTCATCAGGTTTGTGAACAGGGTGTGGCCATCCTTCAGGCGCTGGCGGTGGACGTCGCTGATCCGTGCTTCCGGCGTGTGGAGAAAAGCCGTGCCGAGCTGGACCGCGCTTGCGCCGAGGACGAGCGCCGCGGCAACTCCGCGCGCGTCACCGATACCGCCCGCGGCGATGACTGGAACGGTCACCGCATCCACCACCTGCGGGAGGAGCGCGAACAGTCCGAGCGCCTCTGCCGGATTGCTGCCGAGGAAGCGGCCGGTGTGGCCACCGGCTTCGAAGCCCTGCGCGATGATCGCGCTGACGCCACGCCGTTCGAGCCACAGCGCTTCCTCCACGGTGGTCGCATTGCCGAGGACGGCGGCGCCGGTGCGCTTCACCCGATGAAGCAGCTCATTCGGCGGGAGGCCAAAGTGGAAGCTGACGACGTCCGGCTTAAGCACCTCGACGGCGGAGCACATGTCCGGATCGAAAGGGAGTCGCAGCGCTCCACCGTTGGCAGGCGTGACTCCGAATTCCTCGTAATAAGGCTGCAGAAGCGCACGCCACGCAGAGTCGTCGCTGTCCTCGGGCATGCGGTGGCAGAAGAAGTTGAGGTTCAGCGGCCCGTTCGCTTGCTCACGGACCTGCTGCACCTGTTCCCGCACGTCTTGGGGCGTGAGCATGCCGCATGGCAGAGAGCCGAGCGCACCGCCGCGGATCGCCGCGACGCACAGCTCCACGCCGCCGGCTCCCGCCATCGGAGCCTGGATGATCGGGTGCTCGGTTCCGGCGAGATCGAGGAAGCGCCGGTCGGGCCAGCCTACCATTCGCCGGTATTGGCCATCGACAACCAAGGCTCGGCCGGCGCCAAGGCCGGGCCCTTCTGAAGAAGCTCGACGGAAATGCTGTCCGGAGTCCGGACGAATGCCATCCGGCCGTCGCGCGGAGGTCGGTTGATGGTCACGCCATTGTCCATCAGCCGCTGGCACGTGCCGTAAATGTCGTCGACCTCATAGGCGAGGTGGCCGAAGTTGCGGCCTCCGCCATAGCCCTCCTCGTCCCAATTGTACGTGAGCTCGACCTCCCCGCCTCCGTCGCCGGGAACGCCGAGGAAGACGAGGGTGAAGCGGCCCGCCTCATTCTCGATCCGACGCCGCTCCTCGAGACCCAATAGTTGAAAGAATGCAACAGTCGCGTCGGCATCGGAAACGCGGATCATCGAATGAAGGAATTTCATTTTGATCTTACTCGATTCATCGCTATAAATGCACGGTTCGTCGCAGCCGAGGCCGGCGATCGTGACCGGTGGCTGCTCTATATGCGGACGAACGCAGGGTATCACACAGATGATCCAGAAGCTGCACGACAGCCGCGCCGTCCTCCTGGGCGCGGTGGCGATTTTCGCCTTTGGACTCACCACCAGCGGCTACGCGCTCGGCGACGGACTTCGCCGGTCGAAGATGGCGGAGCACCGGTCGGTTACAGTGCGCGGCGTCTCGGAACGCAACGTCACTGCCGACCTTGCGACCTGGTCGGTAAGCTTCTCCCATGAAGGCACCGATCTCAGCTCGGTCCAGCAATCCGTCGACCAGCAGGCGCGGGCGGTCCGCCTGTTCTTCCAGCGCTCCGGTTTCCGGCCGGTCGAAGTGACCGACACCGACGTTTCGCTCAGCCGCGAGCAACCGAAGGACAGGGAGGGCAACCCCGTCGGGCCGCAGAAGCTGACGGTCAGCCGCTCGATCCAGCTGCGGACCAGTGAGGTGATGAAAGCGCGCGACGCTTAC
>JBKPQH010000016.1:0-80161 GCA_046733935.1 Pseudomonadota bacterium | reverse complement strand
GGCTTCATCTTGGGGTTCCAGCGGTGGGTCTGGTGGCCGAAATGCGCTCCGGCCTCGAGCAATTGCTGCATGGTGACGACCGTGGCCGCCATAGTCTTTCTCCTTCCGGTTCTGCCTCAGCGGAGCCGAATGACCGACCTTGTGGGTCGGCACCGGTATGTAAGCTCCGCCTGTGGGATGCGCGGCCAAGTAGCGAAAGCCGCTCGTACATTCAAGGGCTTGGGCCGGCGGTTCGTGCCCACTTGACAGGTGAGAACAAAAGAGGAACATTGTCGTCCTCACCTGAGCGACCTTGCTCGGAACCGGAACATGTCAGGCCCGGTTCGGTTGGGCGCTCTAAGAAGGATCGGATGCGATGATTGCACCTCTGGGCACCCTCGCCTTTCTCGCCACCCTGTGGCTGGTCGTAGTTCTGGGTGCTTCGGTTCTTGAGGCAAGCGGCGGGAAGATCGCCGCTGCCCTCAAGGGCAAGCCCGCGCATCGGCAATCCTTCGCGCCGATGAGGATGAGGGCGCGCTACAGGCTGCAGCGGCCTATGCGCGCGACCCCGCGGTGGAGCGCCGCCGCTTGACCCGTTGATAGCTCGCCAACGCGACGGGGATCATCGCCAGATACACACCGGCAAGCACCAGCAGCGTGATCCACGGAGCCGTAAGGAGAGCGGCGCCGAACAAAGCCACTCCCGCAAGTGCGAACAGACGCCATTCGCGCCGGATGCGGATGCTCGACCAGCTGTAGGTGGGCAGACTGGATATCATGAGGCCGGCGATGAACAGGGTCCAGACCATCACCAAAGGCCATGACTGAAACACGGGTTCACGATCGCTGATCAGCCAAAGGAAGATGGGTACGAATGCGAGACCAGCCCCGGCTGGTGCTGGAACGCCCGTATTGAATCCTGCCGATTTATGCGGCTGCTCGGCTGCATCGAGCCGCGCATTGAAGCGCGCTAGCCTCAGAGCACAGCACACGGCGAGCGCAAGCGCCGCCGTCCAGCCGAAACGGGGCGCCTCCCGGAGCGACCAGAGGAAGAGGATCAAGGCCGGCGCCGTCCCAAACGCGATATTGTCTGACAGGGAGTCGAGCTCCGCCCCGAACTTGCTCTGTGCGCGCAGCAAGCGAGCAATGCGCCCGTCCATGCCGTCGAGAATGCCGGCAAGGATGATCGCGGCCAGAGCCTTCTCCCACTCGCCGCCGATTGCGAACCGAACGCCCGTCAACCCCATGCACAGCGCCAGCGCGGTGATCGCGTTGGGGATCATGGCTCGGAACGGGATCCGCCGTGGATCCCGGTCGTCCGTCATTGGCTGATTCCCGTCAGCGTCGTATCCACGCCGATCTCGGCTATCACCGTTTCGCCGGCTATGGACCGCTGTCCGAGTAGGACTCTCGGCGAGGTGCCAGCCGGAAGGTAGACGTCGACGCGACTGCCGAAGCGGATCAGTCCGACGCGCTGCCCGGCCTCGACCAAATCGCCTTCGCGCACGAACGAAAGGATCCGGCGCGCCACCAGCCCGGCAATCTGCGTGAAGCCGATTCTCAGCCCGTCATCGCCTTCTATCAGCAAATGTTGCCGCTCATTGTCCTCGCTCGCCTTGTCGAGGTCCGCGTTGATGAACTTGCCCGGCACATACGCGATGCGTTTGACACGCCCAGAGATCGGCGCGCGATTGATGTGCACGTCGAACACGCTCATGAAAATCGAAACCCGAGTATATTCCCCGTCGGCGAGCCCTTCCGCCCCCCGAAGCTCGGGCGGCGGCCCCACCTTGGCGATCATCGTGATCAATCCGTCTGCCGGCGCCACGATCAGTCGGTCGCCGCGGGGCGTGGTGCGTACCGGATCCCGGAAGAATGTGGCGACCCAGATCGTCAGGCCAACCAGCAGCCACGCTATGAACTCCCAATGCAGCAGAAACGCCAGCGCGGCGACTGCACCCGCTCCCACGGCATATTTGCGTCCCTCGGGGTGTACGGATGGGAAACGCCACTTGACCGTGGTGGTCGGAAGCGACGTGTCTTGCTTGTCGAGCGCTGGCATCGCGGCTTGCCTTAGTGGCGCTCGGCGCGACGCACAACGCTGCGGTTGCGTGCGCCCGAGACGCATCCTAAGGCCCCGCCAAATCTCAAATCGCAGGAACGAAAATGGCCAAGATCAAGGTGAAGAACCCGATCGTCGAGCTCGACGGCGACGAGATGACGCGGATCATCTGGCAGTGGATCCGCGAGCGCCTGATCCAGCCCTATCTCGACGTCGATCTGCTCTATTACGACCTATCGATAGAGAACCGCGACGCGACCGACGACAAGGTCACGATCGATGCTGCCAATGCAATCAAGGAGCATGGCGTTGGCGTTAAGTGCGCGACCATCACGCCCGACGAAGCCCGCGTCCAGGAATTCGGCCTCAAGAAGATGTGGAAATCGCCCAACGGGACGATCCGCAACATCCTCGGCGGCGTCATCTTCCGCGAGCCCATCGTCATCGCAAACGTTCCGCGGCTGATCCCCGGCTGGACCGATCCGATCGTCGTCGGCCGCCACGCCTTTGGCGACCAGTATCGCGCCACTGATTTTCGCGTTCCCGGTCCCGGCAAGCTGACGATGAAATGGGTAGGGAACGACGGTCAGGAGCTCGAATTCGACGTGTTCGACTTCCCCGCCTCCGGGGTGGCAATGGGCATGTACAATCTCGACGCCTCGATCCGCGATTTCGCGCATGCCTGTTTCAACTACAGCCTCAACCGCGGCTGGCCGCTTTATCTCTCGACGAAGAACACCATCCTGAAGGCCTACGACGGCCGCTTTAAGGACATCTTCCAGGAGATTTATGACAACGAATACAAGGCGAAGTTCGAAAAAGCTGGTATCGAGTATCAGCATCGCCTGATCGACGACATGGTTGCCAGCGCCCTCAAATGGAGTGGGAAGTTCGTCTGGGCCTGCAAGAACTACGACGGCGACGTCCAGTCGGACCAGGTCGCGCAGGGGTTCGGCTCCCTGGGACTAATGACATCAGTCCTCATGACTCCCGACGGAAAAACCGTCGAGGCGGAAGCGGCACACGGCACCGTGACCCGCCATTACCGCATGCACCAGCAGGGCAAGGCGACCTCGACGAATCCGATCGCCTCGATCTTCGCCTGGACCGGAGGTCTTAAGTACCGCGGCAAGTTCGACAACACGCCCGAGGTCACACGCTTTGCCGAAACACTCGAGCGCGTATGCATCGAGACGGTCGAGGGCGGTCAGATGACCAAGGACCTGGCGATCCTCGTCGGTCCTGAGCAGGCGTGGATGACGACCGAGCAGTTCTTCGAAGCGATCGTGAAGAACCTCGAGGCGGCTATGGCCGAGGAGCAGCTGGCGAGCGAACCCGCTCGCGCCTGACGCCGAGGCCGATCAGCCGGCCCGGAATGCGCCGAAGGATCGGGAACTGGTCCAGCATCCGGATCAGCAGCGGGGCTTTTCGGATGGGGCCACCGGGCTGTAGCAGCCGGCCGATGACATTGTCCTGGGCAAGCTTCTGCCCGCCCTGGATAATCCGGGTCGGCAGCATCCGGCGGTCCTGGACCTTGTGCAGCAGTGGATCGACGTCCTGATGGCGCGCGAGCGGGCCGGCCAACGCGTTCGCAGCCGCCACCGCATCCTGGATCGCCAGATTGATGCCGACCCCGCCGATCGGCGACATCGCATGCGCGGCATCGCCGATCGCCAGCAGACCCGGACGCCACCAGGTGGTCAGGCGATCGAGCGCGACGCTGAGCAGCTTCAAGTCGCTGATGTCGTCGAGTTCGGCCAGGTCCAGGTCAGGCGCCGCCTCGTGGACCGCATCGCGGATCGGTCCGATGCCGCCCGCCTGCAACTCCTCCGCCTTGCCCTTCGGAATGACCAACGCGCATTGCCAATAGTCCGCGCGGTCAAGCAGGACGACGATCCGGCCGCGATCCGCGCTCGCGCGAAGCTTGCCTTCCTCTCCATGCTTCGGGACCCGGAACCAGAAGACGTCCATCGGCGCGCCAAGCATTTGCAGCGGCAGCATCATGCGCACGAGGGAGGTGCGGCCGTCGGCGGCAATGGTTAGTGTCGAGCGTAACTCGCGCCCGTCCTTGAGCTTCAGGCCCACGACGCGGCCGTTCTCCGCAACGAAGTCCATGACTTCAGCGCACATCTCGAGGTTGAACCCCGGGAAAGCCTTCGCTTCGTCCCGCAGAAAATCGAGAAACTCCCACTGGGGCATGAATGCGATGAAAGGCGCCGCCGTGTGCAAGTGGGACAGGTCGCCGATCGTCCAGTCGCGCCCAGCGAGCCGAACCTCAGCGGAATAGACGCGGCTGTGCGGCCGTTTGAGGAAACGCCCGAGCATCCCGAGCTGCTCGAGGATCTCCATAGTCGAGGGGTGGACGGTGTCGCCCCGGAAATCGCGAAAGAAATCCGCATGCTTTTCGAGCACTTGTACGGTGCAGCCCGCGCGGGCGAATAGCAGTCCGGCCATCATGCCTGCCGGACCTCCGCCGACCACGATCAGGTCGAATTCTGACGTCATGACGCCGCCCTATCAGCCGTGGCAGCCTTCGTGACAAGCGCTGGCGTGGCTGCTTTAACCGGCGGCGTGGAAGGCGAGTTCAGCACTTCAGGTTTCAGCGATGCGCTCGTCATTCTTGGCGCGGCGGGGATCGTCATTCCCGCTTTCGCCCGAATTCGGATCAGCCCCATCATCGGCTTCATCTTGATCGGAATGCTGGTCGGTCCTGCAGGCCTCGGTGCGCTCACGGCCGAGCAGCCGTGGCTGCATTATGTGACGATTTCCAATGCCGGCCGGATCGAGCCCTTCGCCGAGCTCGGCATAGTGCTGCTGCTTTTTTCGGTCGGGTTGGAGCTGTCGTTCCGACGGCTTTGGTCAATGCGTCGGTTGGTCTTCGTCGTCGGCGCTGCCGAGCTCTTGGGTTGCGCAGCGGTCATCGGCTTGGGGATTTATCTTTCAGGGCAGAGCCTTAGCGGCTCCATCGGGCTCGGTCTCGCCTTGGCCTTGTCCTCGACCGCAATCGTCATCCCGCTCGTGGGTACGCACACGCCTGTGGGCCGGCTGGCGCTCGGCATGCTGCTGTTCGAGGATCTGGCCCTTGTCCCCATCGTATTCGCGCTCGGCGCGATGGGCCCGCAGCTGGGCGGCGGTATCGCCGAACTGATGACGACCCTCGCCATCGGCGCTCTGACGGCGCTCGCGATGCTTTTTCTCGGCCGTCTTCTGCTGCCCAAGCTGTTCGCGCAGGCCGCGCGCACCAAGAACCCGGAACTCTTTCTCGCCGCCTGCCTGCTCGTCGTGATCATTTCCAGCCTTGTCACGACCGCGGTCGGCTTTTCGCCTGTCCTCGGCGCGCTGATCGCGGGAATTGTCATTGCCGAGACCGAATATCGGGGGGAAGTCGAAGTCATCACCGCGCCGTTCCGCGGCCTCGGCCTCGGCATTTTTCTGATCACCGTCGGAATGAGCGTGGATTTCCGTCTTATCCTTGCCGATTGGCAGAGCCTCCTCGCGGCGCTTGCCGGGGTGCTGTTCGTCAAATCCTTGCTGACAGCAGCGCTGCTTCGAATCGGCGGGGCGCGCGCTGCCGTGGCGGCGGAGACGGGCGTGCTCATGGCTTCGCCGTCGGAGACGACGCTGATCGTATTGGCATCGGCGACGGCGGCGCAGCTCATCAGTCGCGAAACGGCCGCCTTCTGGCAAATCGTGACGGCACTGGGTCTTACCGTGACTCCCCTGCTCGCCGAGCTCGGTCGTGTCGCAGGCAGCCGCGTAGGGGGTCGCGAGCTGGCGGGGCAGATGGATCGTTCGCTATCGACTGCCGAGCTCGGGCAGGTCGTCATCCTCGGGTTCGGGCGCGTCGGCAGAATGGTGGCCGACATGCTCGAAGCGCACAGCAAGGATTACCTCGCGATCGACAGCGATCCCGATAGCGTCGCGGCGGCATGCAAGGATGGGTACGACGTATTGTTCGGGGACGTCGCCAGGCCCGAACTGCTCAAGCGCCTGCACGAGCGGAAGCCGACCGCCCTCATCCTGACAATGGACAATCCGGTCCTGGTGAACCGGTTAGCCAGGCAGCTGCGCAAGGCTTTTCCCAACCTGCCGATCGTCGCCCGGGCCCGGGACGCGGCGCACGCTGCCGAGCTCTACAGGGCCGGAGTGACCGACGCCGTTCCGGAGACGCTCGAGGCATCGCTCCAGCTCTCGGAAGCGGCGCTCGTCGACATCGGCGTAGCGATGGGGCCCGTGATCGCATCGATCCACGAGAAGCGCGATGAGCTGCGCGCCCAAATCATGAAGGAAGCCGAGCTCGCGGAGGAACCGAGCCTCGGGCGCAGGCGAGTGCACGATAGGGGGCCTAGCGGCTCACCGTCACGCTTAGCCCCGCGTCACCCTGCACCGTGATCGCCTGGCCTGGCGCGAGGGGCACGGTTTGGGTCAGCTGCACCTCGCGAGAGCCCTCGCCGTTACAAGTCAGCAGCTTGCTTGGACGCTGCCACCGAACCGAGACACTCACTGCGGAACCGCTCGACGCATCGCCGCGGAGGTACAGGTTCACGGTGAGCGAATAACGTTCTTGCGATCCATAATAGTGTTGGCCTGGACAGACTGTCTCGAACGCTTCGCTGCGGCTTTCCTGGTAGCTGGCGCCGCCATTGCGGCTCACGCGGAAGCTGTCATCGAGCAACTCCTGACCCCCCGCGGTGACGCGGACATGCACGGGTATGGCTGCCGCACCGTCGAGGATGTCTGCGGAGTCGCGAACCATGCGCATTCCCGGGGTAGGACCTACGGCGATAATTGGGGGAGGCGTTGAGGCCTGCGACATTATGGTGGGTTGCGGTGAGGCGGCGGCTGCAAGAACAAGCACTGCAAACATGGAATTCCCCCTGCACGCGGATCCGGCCTTGTAGCTGTCCGGCAGGAGCGATTAATTTTCCGTAGGTGTAAAGGTCAGAACGCCCGCAGTGTAGGTCGTGTGCGTCGGATTGTCTCCGGGATGCCGTTGCCCGTCGTAGACGACCACCTCGCGAAAATCGAAGGGCGACACGCCCTCGAGGCAGGCGACGTTGACCCCGAGCTGGTTGGGGTTCGAGCGGCGCTTGTGGTGGGTGTAGATGCCGCACAAGCTGCAGAAATGATGCTCCGCGGTTTTCGTATTGAAACGGTACGTCGCGAGCTTGTCTGCGCCTCGAACGATACGGAAGCCGTCAGGAGTTGACGTCACGGCCACCGCTCCGCGCATGCGGCAAATCGAACAGGTGCACCGGCGTGCCGAAGCAAAGCCCTGCGTCAGCGTGGCTTCGAATTGCACCGCGCCGCAATGGCACGTCCCATGGACGGTGACGGGTTCGCTCGACGCGGAATCAATCATGCTGCGACCTTCTCCAGCGCGCCCTTCACTGCTTCGAGCGCTTCATTCGCCTTGGACCCATCAGGTCCGCCGCCCTGCGCCATGTCGGGACGGCCGCCCCCGCCTTGTCCACCCAGCGTCGCGACCGCCGCCTTCACGAGTTCGACGGCGCTGACCTGGGTGGCGAGATCATCCGTCACGCCAACCGCCACGCTGGCGCGGCCCTCGTTCACGGCGACCAAAACGCCAATGCCGGATCCCAGCCGCTTCTTCATCTCGTCGACTGCCGCGCGTAAGCCCTTGGGATCGAAGCCTTCCACGATCTGCCCCATGAACTTATGGCCATTCACGTCCTCGGGCGCTGCAGGCTCGGATTTCGCTGTCCCACCGCCTGTCGCGAGCTGTTTCCTGGCATCGGCGAGTTCGCGTTCGAGGCGGCGTCGCTCCTCGACGAGGGACGCAATCCGCGCCGGCACCTCGTCAGGCGAACTCTTCAACGCTGCGGCAGCCTCACGCAGCTTGGACTCTCGCTCGCTCAGCCACCGGCGCGCAGCCTCGCCTGTGAGAGCCTCAATGCGACGGACGCCCGCGGAGACTGCGCTCTCGCTGACGATCTTGAACAGCTGGATGTCGCCGAGCGCACGCACATGAGTACCGCCGCATAGCTCGACGGAATAATCGGCATCGTTGAGACGGCCCATCGAGAGCACGCGCACTTCATCGCCGTATTTCTCTCCGAAGAGGGCCATTGCTCCCGCGGAGATTGCCTCGTCAGGTGTCATTAAGCGCGTGCCTACCTGCTCGTTCGAGCGGATTTGGGCATTCACCTCAGTCTCGACTGCATCAATCTCGTCGCGAGTCAGCGCCTTGGGATGCGAGAAGTCGAACCGGAAATAATCCGGAGCAACCAGACTACCCTTCTGTGTCACGTGCGTACCGAGGTGACGGCGAAGCGCCGCGTGCAGCAAGTGGGTCGCGCTGTGGTTGGCCCGAACCCGGTCGCGGCGCTCGCTATCGACCTTCTGGTGGACGGTCTCGCCTACGGTCAGCTCGCCCGCGATGACCTTCGTTCGGAGGACGTGGAGTTTCCCAAGCGGTTTCGACGTATCCTCAACTTCGCCAATGAAGCCTTTGAGAGTTGTCAGCTTTCCTGTGTCACCAATCTGCCCGCCGCTTTCACCGTAAAAAGGCGTCTGATTGAGCAAGATCTCGACGGTCTGGCCGATCTCGGCATTATCGATCCGCTTACCCTCCTCGACGATGGCCAGGACCACGCCCTCGCCTTCATCACCGGAGTAGCCCGTGAACTCCGTCGCTCCATATTTCTCGGCAAGGTCGAACCAGACTTCTTCCGAAGCCTTCGAACCCGAGCCCTTCCATGCCGCCCGAGCTTTCGCCTTCTGCTCGGCCATCGCCGCGTCGAAACCTTCACGGTCGACATGCAGGCCCTTCGAACGGAGAGCATCCTCCGTAAGGTCGTAGGGAAATCCGTAGGTGTCGTAGAGCTTGAAAGCGGTTTCGCCGGAAAGGGTGCCGCCCTCGCCCACGCCGGCGGTCGCCTCGTCGAGCAGCTTGAGGCCCGTTGCGAGCGTCTGTCGGAAGCGCGTCTCCTCCTGCTGCAGCGTCGCCTCGAGCAGCGGCTGCGCCCGAACCAGTTCGGGGTAAGCCGCACCCATCTCGGCAACCAGGGCCGGCACCAGTCGCCACATGAGCGGCTCACTTGCGCCGAGCAGGTGGGCGTGGCGCATCGCACGGCGCATGATGCGGCGAAGCACATAGCCGCGCCCTTCATTGGCCGGCAGCACGCCATCCGCCACGAGAAATCCCGAAGTGCGGAGGTGGTCGGCGATGATGCGATGGCTTGCGGTCATGTCCGACGCATTGTTGGACGTCAGCGATTGCGAGGCTTCAATCAGCGCCTTGAACGTGTCCGTCTCATAATTGTCGTGGACGCCCTGAAGCACGGCCGCGATGCGTTCGAGGCCCATGCCGGTGTCGATGCTCTTCTTCGGCAGCTCGGAGACGATCTCGCCCGCCGCCTGCTCATATTGCATGAACACGAGGTTCCAGATCTCGACGAAACGGTCGCCGTCCTCGTCCGGGCTACCCGGTGGCCCTCCGGGAATATGCTCGCCGTGATCGTAGAAGATCTCCGAGCAGGGGCCGCACGGACCATCATCACCCATCGCCCAGAAATTGTCCTTGGTCGGGATACGGATGATCCGGCTTTCGGGGAGGCCGGAGATCTTCTTCCATAGATCGAACGCTTCGTCGTCGGTATGATAGACGGTCGCGGTCAACCGTTCGGGCGAGAGGCCCCACTCCTTGGTGAGCAGATTCCACGCGAGCTCGATCGCGCGATCCTTGAAATAGTCGCCGAACGAGAAATTCCCGAGCATTTCAAAGAAGGTGTGGTGCCGCGCCGTATAGCCGACATTGTCAAGGTCGTTGTGCTTGCCGCCCGCCCGCACACACTTCTGCGAGCTTGTTGCCTGGCTGTAGGGCCGGCTCTCCAAACCGGTGAACACGTTCTTGAACGGCACCATCCCGGCGTTGACGAACATCAGCGTCGGGTCGTTCTGCGGAACGAGCGGTGCGGACTGCAACCGCGCGTGCCCGTTCTTCTCGAAAAACTCGAGGAAGCCGCGGCGAATGTCGTTCGTCGAAGTCATATCAACCATGTAAATGTCCTGCTGCATCGCAGCAAGGAGCGGCCGGCGCGTGGGGGCCTTGGCAGCACACAACCGTTCCCGCTAGGCGCCCCGCATGGGGAGACGGCCGAAATCGAGCATTCCGCGCTACAAGCGCAAGCGGCCCAGGTCGGGCTCGATCCTCGGCCGCGTCGTTGGCGGGATCGTCAAGCTCGTCCTCGCCCTCCTCGTCGTCTCGATTCTGTGGGTCCTCGCTTATCGCTTTGTGAACCCGCCGATCACTGCGACGATGCTCGGCGATATCTTCGCAGGACGCGGAGCAGCTCGCGACTGGATGCCGATCGGGCAAATTGACCGCGACATGGTCCGCGGAGCGATCGCCGCGGAAGACAGCAAGTTCTGTTCTCATAACGGCTTCGACTTCGAAGCCATTGAAGATGCAATGAAAAGGAACGCATCGGGCGGCCGCATTCGGGGCGGATCGACGATCAGCCAACAGACGGCGAAGAACGCCTTCCTGTGGCAAGGCGGCGGCTATGCGCGTAAGGGGGTCGAAGCGTGGTTCACGTTTCTGATCGAGCATCTCTGGGGCAAGCGCCGGATCATGGAGGTCTATTTGAACCTCGCAGAGACAGGCATCGGAACTTACGGCGTGAACGCCGGGTCCGAACGCTACTTCGGCCATGACGCAAGCGCGATGAGCGCCACGGAAGCGGCACGCATCGCCGCCATCCTCCCCCTGCCGAAGGAGCGCGCTGCAATCGCCCCCAAGGGATTCACTCGCCGGTATGGCAATACGATTGCAGCCCGAATCCCGCTCGTTGCGAATGACGGCCTGGATAGCTGCGTCTACAAAGGCACGACCGCGCCGGTGAACAAGGCTCCGCCTCCGGTCGCCAAGAAGCCGCGACCGCTCCCGGGCGAGGAATATGAGAATCCCAAACCGCTGCCGCCGCTTGAGAATGCGGTGCAGGAACTTCCGCCGCTCTCGACCGAGCCGCTCACGGTCCCTGAGCCGCAGCCAACGCCGCCGCAGGACACGAACGAAACTACGCCTGCGCCGGAGCAACCGCAGGAACCCGGCAACGGCGTTTAGCCATTGCGCCGAGCTGTTCGCGAACCAGCTTCGCGAGCGGAACGGCGCCTCGCCTCTTCCGTTGAATCCGACAATTCCAGCCAAGGAGGCAGTCAATGGCTACGCGTACCCGGACCCGCACTTCCAACCGCTCATCCAACTCGAACCGCAGCTCCAGCGACAGCAGCGGCAGTCAGAACCGCAGCGCTTTCTCGTGGGGCGACAATGCCGGTCCGCTGATCGGCGCCGCTCTGGCCGGCGTAGCCATCGGTTTTGCCGCCAACTTCGGCCGCAAGGCGTTGATGCAGGGGATGGAGGCGGCCGCCGGCGACTGGGATGAGATACTAACGGCCGAGCATGACATGGCTCTCGCCATCTTCGACAAGATGCTGGCGACCGACGAGACCCAGACCTTCAAGCGCAAAATGCTCTTGATGAAGCTCACCCACGCGCTCGACAAGCATGCGCACCAGGAAGAGATGGTCGTCTACCCTGCCCTGCGCGAAGCGAACGAAGCGGTCAGCGCCGACCAGCTCGAAGGCGAGCATGGCTACATCAAGACCTTCATCTACGAGCTCAACGAGATGGGGCCGGATTCTCCGACATGGCTCGAAAAGGTCCGGGAATTCCGCGATCTCGTGTCTCGCCACGCGCATATGGAAGAGGAAGAGGTTTTCCCGGCGTTCAAGCAGGACATGGACGACGAGCAGAACGCGCGGGTCACCAGCCTCGTGAACCGCGATGGATTCTGGATGGCTTGAGGTTAACCGACGAGGGCGAGCCTCGGCGGCTCCTGAACGGAGAGGTCGACGCTCCCCTCGCCTGCAATGCGCTCGATCCGCGACGCTAATTCCGCGTCGAGCACGAAGTCACGGCCGGCGACGATCGTCGCCTCGCCCCCGGTCGTCATCGCCACGATGAAGCGGACGACACCATTGCCTCCCCGCGCTGTGGCAAGCTCCCGAACCAGCCTTTCGACCAAATGCACGTCGGCGAGCTGGACGGTCAGTTGAAGGCGCGTACGCTTCGCGAGATCGCTCAACGGCTGGACGCGTTTGATTGTGACGCGCGGGGTTTCATCGCCTGCTCGGCGATCGAGCTCGACGCTTAGCAGGCCGCACTGGCCCGCCTTCGCTGCCGCCTCGAGCGCCGCTGTCGCCTCGTCGTCGAATGCCGTCGCAATGAACTGGCCGGAGCTGTCGCTGAGCGTCGCCATCATATAGCGGCGGCCTCGCGCCGAGGTCCGCCAACGCGTGTCTTCGATCAGCCCCGCCATGGTCGCGCCGACGCGTTCACCTTCTGCAAGCCGGATGTCGCCGAGATCGGCGAAAGTGCGAACCTTATGAGCCGCCAGGAGGTGCTTCGAGGCGTCCACGGGATGCGCGGAGAAATAGAAGCCGAACGCCTCACGCTCGGAAGCCATGCGCTGGGCCAGAGTCCAGGATGCGTCGCGCGGGAACCGAATCGGTGCCGCTTCCGCGCTGTTGACGCCGAACAGGCCGGCCTGGCCGCTGGTGCGCTGCTCGAGCGCGCTCGCTGCATGGGCAAGGATGATCTCTGCTGCGGCGAAAACGGCCGCACGATCGGGCTTGATCGAGTCGAATGCCCCGGCCCCCGCGAGGCTCTCGAGCTGGCGGCGGTTGAGCATGCGCGGGTCGATGCGAGCTGCCAACTGCTCGAGGCTCGTGAAAGGCCCGCCCTGCTCACGCTCCTCGACGAACGCCTCCATCGCCTTCTCGCCGACGCCTTTGAGCGCGCCGAGCGCGTAGCGTACGGCGCCATTCTCCACCGTGAAATGCGCATCGCTGGCGTTAATATCGGGCGGCAGGCACTCGATCCCGCCCCGGCGCATGTCTTCGACGAACACGCTGAGCTTGTCGGTCAACGCCATGTCGAAGCTCATCGAGGCGGCGTAGAATTCCGCCCGATGATGCGCTTTCAACCAGGCCGTCTGGTACGCGACCAGCGCGTAAGCTGCGGCGTGGCTCTTGTTGAAGCCGTACCCCGCGAACTTGTCGATCAAGTCGAATAGTTCGTTCGCCTTGGCCGCAGGGATGTTGTTGTGCGTCGCGCAGCCTTCGACGAACGTTGCCCGTTGAGCGTCCATTTCGGACTTGATCTTCTTGCCCATCGCGCGGCGGAGGAGATCGGCTTGGCCGAGCGTATAGCCGGCGAGCAGCTGCGCCGCCTGCATCACCTGCTCCTGGTAGACGAAGATGCCGTACGTCTCCGCGAGAATACCTTCGAGCAGAGGGTGCGGATATTCGATCGGGACGCGGCCGTTCTTGCGATCGCCGAACAATGGAATGTTGTCCATCGGTCCGGGGCGATAAAGCGCGACGAGCGCGATGATGTCGCCGAAGCTGGTCGGACGCACGGCTGAAAGCGTGCGGCGCATCCCCTCCGACTCCAGCTGGAACACGCCGACGGCGTCGCCGCGCTGGAGAAGCTCATAGACGGCCGGATCGTCCCACGGCAGCGCACCGAAATCGACGTTCACGCCCTGCTCGGCGAGCAGTCGCTGCCCTTCCTTGAGCACCGACAAAGTCTTCAGGCCAAGGAAGTCGAACTTCACGAGACCCGCAGCCTCGACATATTTCATGTCGAACTGGGTGACCGGCATGTCGGAACGCGGGTCGCGATAAAGCGGGACGAGCTCGTCGAGTGGGCGGTCGCCGATCACCACGCCTGCAGCGTGCGTCGACGCGTGACGCGGCAGCCCCTCGAGCTTCATCGCCAGGTCGAACAGCCGTTTGACGTCCGGTTCTTTGTATTCGGCGGCAACCTCCGGCACGCCGTTCAACGACCGCTCCAACGTCCACGGATCCGTTGGATGGTTGGGAATGAGCTTGGCGAGCCGGTCGACCTGGCCGTAGCTCATCTGAAGCACGCGGCCGGTGTCCTTGAGGACCGCGCGGGCCTTCAGTCGGCCGAAGGTGATTATCTGCGCCACCTTGTCCCGGCCGTACTTCTGCTGGACGTAGGCGATGACCTTTTCGCGATGGGTTTCGCAGAAGTCGATGTCGAAGTCCGGCATCGACACGCGCTCGGGGTTGAGGAAGCGCTCGAAGAGGAGGTTCAGCGCGATGGGATCGAGGTCGGTGATCGTCAGCGCCCAGGCGACGACCGAACCTGCGCCGGACCCGCGACCAGGCCCGACGGGGATGTCATTCGCCTTCGCCCATTTGATGAAGTCTGCGACGATCAGGAAGTAGCCGGCGAAACCCATGCCGGTGATGACCTCGAGCTCATAATCGAGGCGTTTGCGATATGTCTCGAGTTGCTCGGCGGGCCGACCCTTCAGGCGCTGGGCCAGGCCGGCATGCGCATCCCGGCGGAGCTGCTCGTCCTCATCATCGCCCTGGCGAGGCAGGATCGGCCTGCGCTTCGGCGCGGCCACTGCGCACCGCTGCGCAATCACGGACGTGTTCGCGAGCGCTTCGGGCAGATCGGCGAACAGCTCCGCCATCGCCGCACCGTCCTTCAGCCAGGCATCGGCGGAAGAGGTCACACGATGAGCGCTTTCGACATAAGCCGAGTTTGCGATGCAGAGCATCGCATCGTGCGCGGCATGAAACGAAGGATCGGAGTATGCCGCTGGATTGGTCGCAACCAAAGGCAGGTTGCGGGCAAAAGCCAGGTCGATCAGGGCCTCTTCGGACGCTTCCTCGACCGCGTCGTGCCGGCGGACGATCTCGATATAAAGCCGGTCCGGGAACAGCGCCTGAAGCTGGTCCAGATAGGCCTCGGCTTTCCTCGGCTGTCCTTCGGCCAGCAGCCGCGCCAACGCGCCCTCGGCTCCAGCGGTGAGTGCAATGAGACCGTCGCTGAGACCCTCAAGCTTGGTCAACTCGACGTGGGGATCGAGTTCGAGTGGGCGATCGAGATGCGCGGCCGACACCAGCTTGCAGAGATTGGAGTAACCCGCCTCGTCCTTGGCCAGCAGCACGAGCCAATCGATCAGCTCGGGTCCGGCGTCGCCAGGCCGCGTTATGCCGAGCATCGCTCCGATGATCGGCTGCACGCCGATGCCGAAGCACGCTTCGCTGAAGGGCATGACTCCGTAGAGTCCGTTCCGGTCCGTGATCGCGACCGCAGGGAAGCCGAGCCTGGCCGCCCGCTCGGCTATCGCTTTCGGCTCCATCGCCCCTTCGAGCATCGAGAAGGAGGAGAAGACGCGAAGCGGAACGTACGGATGGGTCACGGCTGAACTATGAGATGGTCAGGAGCGCCTGAGAAGCAACAGGCGGCAAGTTATCCACGCATTATCGCGAGCGCCAGCGGCCCTCTATGATGTCACGGATTTCGCGCATTCGGCCGACATAGGCATCCCCGATGCAGGCGTTGTTCGGGCAACGGTCGCGGTACCGCAGAAAGCGGTCGCGTGTGCGGCGCAAAAGAGCCTGCTGGTCGGGCGATGCACCGGACATGGCACGGCCGAACTGGGCCGACATGTTGCGATCGAGCGCTGCGAGGCCGGCATCGGAGCAAACGGCTATCTCGCTGCGCGTGCGAGCGTTCGCGCAGTCGAAGCTGGGACGAGCACTCGTGGGACGCTGCGGCGTGGGTGCGGGTTGCGCGGCGGGCGGCGGCGCCGCTGATGTTCCAGGCGCTTGCCCGGCAGCCGCCACGTTCGTCTCGGCCGGCTCGCTCGGCGCGGGAGCGGCCGATTGAACGCGCGCAAGCGTCGCGAGGGGCGTAACGATGGCGTCCGCGTTGCGGAGCAGCACAACCGTGCCGCTGCCGTCTGCCGCCGGCTGAACGGTGTAGTCGATATCGGACATCAAGGTTCGGCGTCCTCCAACCACGGCCACTCCCGGAGGGAGGTCCAGCGACAGGGAACCCGAACAATTCAGCGCACCCGTGTCCTTGGTCTCGCTTTCGAGCACGGGATTCTCCATCCTGACCACGGCGTAGGCGGAGAGCTTGTCATAGGCCGCCTGGTCGCTTCCGCGGAGCTGCGCAGCGCGCCTGAAAAGCTCGCGCTTGATCAACTCATACGTGGATTGGCTGCCGCATCGTTTCTCGACGGCAGCAGGCTGCGTCGTCGTTACGCGGCCATTAGTCAGCTTGTCCTGGTCCGGATTTCGGTTCGAGGCGAAATAAGCGACCAGCAAGAGCAAGGCCACGACACCGGCCAGGAGCGCGAGGACAGTGGGGTTGAGGCGCCGCATCGGGCGTTGAACGTCCGCGCCGCGCTCCGGCTCCCTCATTCGAGCCGCCCTTCGTGCAGCCGGACGACGCGGTCCATCTTGGCGGCGATGCGCTCGTTATGGGTCGCGACAAGCGCCGCGCTGCCCTCGCCTCTCACGAGACTCAGGAATTCGGCGAAGACGATGTCCGCGGTATGCTCATCGAGGTTGCCCGTCGGCTCGTCGGCGAGAACCAGCGGCGGCTTGTTGGCGAGTGCGCGGGCGACGGCCACACGCTGCTGCTCGCCGCCCGAAAGCTTCGAGGGCCGGTGATCGAGCCGCTTGGCGAGGCCGAGCGCGCCGAGCAACTGCTCCGCCCGCGCCTGCGCAGCCTGCGGCTCGGCCCCCAGGACCAGCTGCGGCAAAACCACGTTCTCGCGCGCGTTGAATTCCGGCAACAGGTGATGGAACTGATAGACAAAGCCGAGCAGCTCACGCCGCAATCGGGTGCGACCCTCGTCATCCAGGTTTGCTGCTTCCTCACCGGCGAGCCGGATGGAGCCTTCGAAGCCGCCTTCGAGCAGTCCAACCGCCTGAAGCAAGGTCGACTTGCCCGAGCCGGACGGGCCGAGCAGCGCCACGATCTCTCCCTGCGCAACCTGCAGGTCGACGCCGCGGAGCACCTCGATGGTGACGTCACCCTGCGTGAAGCTCCGCTTGAGGCCTCGCGTCGCAAGGACTGATTCACTCATAGCGGAGGACCTGCACCGGATCGGTGCTCGCCGCCTTGTAGGCCGGATAAAGCGTCGCCAGGAACGAGAGGATCAGAGCGATCAGGATGATCGCGCCCACCTCGAAGGGGTCGGGCTTTGCGGGCAGGTCGGTCAGGAAGCGCACGGACGGATCCCACAGATTCTGTCCCGTCACCGTCTGGATTGCGTCCACCACATCCTGGCGGAAGTAGAGGAAGACCGCTCCGAGAATCATACCCAGCACTATTCCCAACGAGCCGATGGTCACGCCCACCGTCACAAAGACCTTCATCATCCCGCGCCGGCTTGCGCCCATTGTGCGCAGGATTGCGATGTCTCGAGTCTTCGCGCGCACCAGCATGATCAGCGAGGAGAGGATGTTGAACACCGCGACAAGCACGATCAGCGACAGCACGACAAACATCGCGACTCGCTCGACCTCCAGTGCCTGGAACAGCGCCGAATTCATCCGGCGCCAATCGGTCACCACTGCGCGGCCCTGAACGAGCTGACGGATCGGCGCGAGGATCTGGTCCACACGGTCGGGGTCGGTCGTTTGCATTTCGATCATCCCGACCTGATCGCCCATGAGCAGGAGCTCCTGTGCGTCGTGCATCGGGAGGACCACGAACGCCTTGTCGTAGTCATAGACGCCGATCTCGAAGACGGCGCCGATCGTATAGGTCACTTCGCGGGGAACGGTCCCGACGACCGTCGATCGCCCTTCCGGATTCCAAAGCGTGATCTGTCCACCCGGGTAGAGGCCAAGCTGCTCCGCGAGCCGCGAGCCGATCGCGACCTTGCCGCTCCCCGGCGTCACGGAGCGCAGGTCACCCGCAACAACGTTGGAGTTGAGAGACCTGTTCGATCGAATGTCCTCGAGGCGCATGCCCCGGACCAACACCCCTTCAAAGCGGCCGTTCGCGGTCGCCATCAGCGGCTGCTCGATGAGCGGGACCGCGGACGTGACGCCCGGGGTCTTCTTGGCGGCGTCGGCTATCCGCTGCCAATCACCAAGACGCCCGTCGTACCCCTGCACCACCGCGTGCCCGTTCAGTCCGACGATCTTGTCGAAAAGCTCCGCCCGAAAACCGTTCATGACGCTCATCACAATGATCAGGGCCGCGACACCCAACGCCACGGCGATCAGGCTGATGCTTGCGACCAGGAAGATGAAGCCTTCGCCCTTGCCGGGAAGCAGGTAACGGCGAGCGAGCATCCGCTCGGCGCGGTTCAGGATCATGCGCCGACCAGCCTCGCAATGGCCGACTCGACGGTGAGCTCGTGGCGCTCGCCGGTCGCGCGCTTCTTGAGCTCGACGGTTCCGGCGGCGATGCCGCGCGGTCCCACGATCAGCTGCCAGGGCAAGCCGATCAGGTCCATCGACGCGAGCTTCGCACCGCCCCTCTCATCGCGATCGTCATAGAGCGTATCGACACCTGAGCCGATGAGCTGCCCATAAAGCGCTTCCGCGGCTTCGCGGCTGGGCTGATCGTCAGCTCGCATCGTCACCAATCCCACCCGCCAGGGCGCGACCGCTTCCGGCCAGACGATCCCAGCCTCGTCATGGCTCGCTTCGATGATCGCGCCGACGAGCCGCGAGACACCTATCCCGTAGCTGCCCATCAGCGGAACGACGGGTTGGCCGTCGTGACCAGAGACCTTGAGGCCCATTGCCGCGGAATATTTGTCGCCGAAGTAGAAGATATGGCCGACCTCGATCCCACGACCGGTCCGGCGCTTTTCCTCGTCGACCTTGGCCCACAGTTTCTCATCGTGAGTTTCGTCGGTCGCCGCGTAGGTCTCGCTGACCTGGCTGAAGAGCCGCCAAAGGTCCTTCTCGTCGCCATAGTCGATGTCGGACTGGTGCCAGTCGAACTCCTCGAATGCCGCGTCGTAGAAGACTTCGCTCTCGCCGTTCGGAGCAAGGACGATGAACTCGTGGCTGAGATCGCCCCCGATCGGCCCGGACGCGGCCTTCATCGGCACCGCCTGGATGCCCATGCGCTGAAAGGTCCGCAGATAGGCGAGCATCTGCGTGTAATAGGAAAGACGCGCGCCCGCCTCCTCGAGGTCGAAGCTGTACGCGTCCTTCATCAGGAACTCGCGGCCGCGCATGACACCGAAGCGCGGCCGAACCTCGTCCCGGAACTTCCACTGGATATGGTAGAGCGTGCGCGGCAGGTCCCGGTAGCTCTTCGCCTCGTCGCGGAAGAGCGTGGTGATCATCTCTTCGTTCGTCGGACCGTAGAGTATCTCGCGTTCGTGCCGGTCGCGAATTCGGAGCATCTCCGGCCCGTAGGCATCGTAGCGTCCGCTCTCGCGCCATAGCTCCGCCGACTGGAGCGTGGGCATCAGCAGCTCGATCGCTCCTGATCTGTCCTGCTCCTCCCGAACGATTTGCTCGATCTTCTTGAGCACCCGGAAACCGAGCGGCAGCCAGGCATAAATGCCAGCCGAGGTTTGCCGCACCAGACCCGCCCGGAGCATCAGCTTGTGGCTGACGATCTGGGCGTCGGCGGGGCTCTCCTTGAGGACCGGAAGAAAGGCTCTGGACCAGCGCATGGCGTGGCGCTCTACGGTGGAGGTTCTCGGCTGGCAACCGGCGCGGCCTGTGGCGTAGCCGACACAGGCGGGACGCAAAAGCAACCCCGATCAATTTCCTGCAGTGACAGGTCGTGGTACGGAGCCTACGCATCCCTTCGACCGAACGAACTGACCCTTGGGTCGTGGGTTCGGGGCTGCAGCGGCGACTGGGGACGCCAGCGGCGGCAACACTCCAAGGGGGCTGACGAGCAATCGTCACGCAGGGCGCCCGGATCGCAAGTCGATCCGGGCGTTTGCGTTCGTGCGTCCCCTAAAGCGCTTTGCTTTGTGCGCCTGCCCGGTTTGATGTAGGAACTCCACCCTTGGCCAGGCTGAAGGGCGTGGACCAGGTGTTGATCAGCGAAGGAGGATGCCAATGCGTTGGCGAATGGTACTCGCGCTGTTCCTGATGACTGCGGCCGTAGGGCCGGCCCCTGCGCAAAACGCTCAGCGCGGTGGCCTTCGCACCGAGACTCAAGACCGGATTGCAAGCGGTTCCGATCAAAACGACCTCATCTGGAATTTAATCGGATTGCTTGGCCTGATCGGCCTGATCGGCCTCCTGCCGCAGCATGAGGAAGACAGTTACCACCCATCATCGTTCGACGAATAAGAGCCGACAGGAGGCTTTGAATGCGGCTTTCCCACTCACTGATTTTCGCCGGCGCCTTGTTCGTCGCGGCCCCAGCGTTTGCCCAAGACAATGCCGCGGTGCCGGCCAATGCCACGGATAACGTTGTGGTGGACGCGAACGCGGCCACGCCAACTGCGGCGACGGCGCCGGCCACAACGACGACTGCGACCACCGAAACGCAGCAGACCACGACGCCCGTTGCACCCGAACCCGCACCCGCCCCGCGCACTTTCCCGTGGGGCGTCCTCGGGCTTCTCGGCCTCATCGGCCTATTGGGCGTTCGGAAGGTCAGGGGCTGAAGCGACTTCCTGGCTCACTTCAGCGGCGCAGTCAGTTTTCGTGCTGAAGCGGCGTTCGGAGTGAGTGCATGACCGACAAGCAGAAAGGGCGCTCAACGGTCATTGTGGAGGGCGGGAGGCGCAAGGAATGGCGGCGCCGCCTCGTCAATGTACCGGTGGAACGGGCATCCACCCTTCTCTTCGACTCCGTCGCCGCCCTCGAAGGAAGTCAACCGGGGCTCGGCGAGTATCGCTACGGCCTGCAGGGCACGGCAACTCACTGGGCCCTATCGGAAGCACTCACCGAACTGGAGCCGGGGGCTGCGGGCACCGCGCTCTACTCGTCCGGCCTCGCGGCGATCACCGGCGCATTGATGAGCGTGCTGGCCAGCGGAGACGAGTTGCTCGTCACCGACAACATCTATGGGCCCACCCGAAAGTTCTGCGATACCATCCTAAAGCGGTTTGGCGTTGCGACGCGATATTACGATCCGCTTGTCGGCAGTGGAATCGGCGATCTCATCTCGGAAAGCACCCGGGCGATCCTCCTCGAAAGCCCGGGATCCCAGACCATGGAGGTCCAGGACGTTCCGACGATTTGCGCAGTCGCGCGCGAGCGCGGCATCGTGACTGTGCTGGACAACACGTGGGCCACGCCGCTTTTCTTCCCCGCCCTTGCCGCCGGGGTCGACATCAGCGTGATCGCCGGCACGAAATATATCGGTGGCCACGCGGACGTCTTGATCGGGGCGGCCACGGCCACGACAAGGCATTTCCGGAAACTGGAGCGCACCGCGTGGGACCTGGGCCACGCCGTTTCGCCGGATGACGCCTGGCTGGCGCTTCGAGGGCTTCGGACCATGGAATTGCGGCTCAACCAGCACGAAGCGGCCGCGCTGAAGATTGCGCATTGGCTTGAGGAGCAGCCGCAAGTGGGCCTCGTGCTTCATCCCGCGCTTCCCGATTGCCCCGGCCACCACCTCTGGGAGCGCGACTTCAAAGGTTCGTCAGGGCTGTTCTCTTTTGAGTTGCGCGGCGATCCGGCCGCGTTCGTCGATCGCCTCGAGTTGTTCGGAATTGGCTACAGCTGGGGCGGCTATGAAAGCCTCGCCTTACCGGTTCGACCGGTGCGCACGGCATCGAAACCACCCGCCGGGAACCTGGTTCGCCTGCACATCGGACTCGAGGATCCGGACGATCTGATCGAGGATCTGTCGCGCAGCTTCGCGGCATTGGCTCGTTCGAGCTAGGCGCCAGCAACGGTAGAGCCCTCAGCTCTCCTCGCGGGGCGCTGACCCGAAGGAAAAAGCCGGTTTCGGCACGTAAGGCCGCGGGGGCGGCAACTTCACCGTCACCGACGAACGCGATGGCTTGGGCGCGGATTTGCTGCACGCCGGCATGACGAGTGCCAGCCCGATCAGGCAGATGCGCAGCACGTCGGATCGGCATGCCATGCGACCCGTATAGTCCTGCTGTCCTAAAGGAGAGTTAGCGTCGTCGATCGCGCTGACCTCTATCGAGAATGGTAGCGGAGGAGGGACTTGAACCCCCGACACGCGGATTATGATTCCGCTGCTCTAACCAGCTGAGCTACTCCGCCCCAAGGCAAGCAAACGCCCGCATCGCGGGGGCGCTGGAGGCGCGGGATATAGGTGCGCGATTCTCACCGGTCAACGCGAGGAACCGCTTACTGTTGCTGTCGTTGAGGCGAACGGAAGCGAGGCTTTGAATGGACCCCCTGACTCCACTCGACACCCTTTGCCGGATCATCTTGAGGGCGCGCGAATATGAAGCGCAGACTGCTAGCGACTATGATCGCGGCGAAGACCCCGACAACGTCGACGACGAGCAGGAAGGTGCCCTTTCCGTCCTCGAAGATGACATCAACGACAGTGTGGAAGAGGAGCTGCAGGCGGCATTCGAAGATCTGGGTGAGGACCAGCTCGCCGAAGTGATTGCCTTCTGCTGGGTCGGTCAGGGAACCTATGAAAGCGCGGACTGGGACGAGGCGATGACTGAGGCTCAGGACCTCGTCGGCGATGGTACGGAGGGAGCGATAGAGGAGCTGATGGAGCAGCCCATGCTCGCCTCCGTGCTCGAATCGGGGCTCGCGGCCTTCGACCTGAGCTGCAACGGCATCGGCGAGATCAGCTAACGTCCGCGGAAGGGGTAGATCGCAAGCTTCTCCCAAGGACCGTCCAGATAGCGATGAAGGCCAAGGCCGCCGATCGCCAGTGGCAGGGGGCGAAAATCACGCTCGAGCTCGGCAAAAAGGCGGCGGGAGATTTTCGGCGCAACCTTGTTCTGAATGGTGACATGCGGCCGCCATCCGCCGGAATCCTGTGCCCCCAGGAGTCCCCGCAAATCTTGCGCCAGCTCGTCCCGGATCCGATCCAGATCCGGCGAGACGATCCGGAACCCAACGCCGCCGCCTAAATCCATTAACCCTTCTATGCGGGCGCGTGGCTGCGGCGCCTTGGCGAGCCCGGCCAGTCGCGATCGAAACTCCGCTTCGGAAGACGGCGGCAAGGCATGGAACATGGTGAGGTGAGCCGGCAGCCGGTTTCGATCCGACGGATAATGCTTTCGGCGCATCCGCTCCAGCCACGCGAAGTCCTGCGGCCCGAGCTCGGCGGTAACGATCAGCGCCCCGGCCATTCGTCGCGCGGCAGCACTTCGAGGCGACTGAACTGGTCCGCCGACAGGCGGGCGATCACCGACTCACCTTCGAAACGGGCGCAACTCCATGGCAGGCGCCGCAAGGTCTCGCCAACGCCCGCCACGCCGCCTTGCGACACCACGAGGTAGCTCAATCGTCCGCTGTTGCAGCCGGCCAGGGCGTCGACGCAATGACCGAGTTCCTTGCCGCCGCTTGCGACAGCCGCGCTCGAGAGCAGGGATATGGGGAACAGAGCCTCGCCGGGCGTCATTTCGCTCGACTGCGCAGCGTTGCGAGCACCCTCCTCCACCCGCGACTGCCGTCCAAGCCAGCGCCAGACACCGAATATGTCGAGCACGACCAATACGGTGTTGGTCCACATCAATGCGGGCTGGTGCGTCGAAACGCCGACGACGATCCAGCACAGCGCGCCAACGGTGAAGACGATGAAGCCATAGCCGGTGACGCGGGAACCGAGGTTCGCCGCAGTCATCGAAGCCGCGACGATCGTCGCAATCGTCGCAATCCAGGAGATGGTATCAGCCATGCCTGCCGGAATGCGCGGGCCAAGGCGAAGGTTCAGATCTCGACCTGGCTTCCGAGCTCGACCACCCGGTTGGTCGGCAGCTTGAAGAATTCCATCGCGCTTTCTGCGTTGCGCAGCATCCAGGCAAACAGCTTCTCGCGCCAGATCGCCATTCCAGGCCGCGAGGACGCCAGAAGGGTCTGGCGCGCAAGGAAGAAGCTGGTGTCCATCATCTTGCATTGCGGCCCGCAGCCTTTGAGCTGTGCGAGTGCCGCAGGTACGTCGATCTCCTCCATGAAGCCGTAGCGAAGGATGACGCGGAAAAAGCCCGAGCCGTAGTCGTGCTGATCGACCCGCTTTTCTTCCGTGACGTAAGGCACATCCTCGATCCTCACCGTCAGAAGGATCACCCGCTCGTGAAGCACCTTGTTGTGCTTGAGATTGTGGAGGAGCGCGTGCGGAACGCCACTTGCCGAGCTGGTCATGAACACGGCCGTGCCGGGAACGCGAGCGGCACTGGGGGCCGCCGATTTGATGAAGATCTCCATCGGCAGGCTCGCCTCGTTCATCCGGTTGATCATCAGCTGCCGGCCCTTCGCCCAGGTGGTGAGAAAGGTGAAGGCGATTGCTCCGACGAGCAGCGGGAACCAGCCTCCGGCGGGAATCTTCAGCAGATTTGCCGAAAGGTAGGAGAAGTCGACCACGAAGAAGAGCGTCAGCAAGCCCGCCACGGCATAGCGGTTCCAGTTCCACATCTGCCTCAGCACGACCGAAATCAGCACGCTGTCGATGAGCATCGCGCCGGTCACCGCGATTCCATACGCAGCCGCGAGGTTTGAAGAGCTTCGGAACGTCAACACGAGCAGGATGACCATCGTCATCAGCGCCCAGTTGATCACCGGAATGTAAATCTGCCCAGCGGCCGCTTCGCTGGTGTGAGTGATCCTGAGGCGCGGAACGAACCCAAGCTGGATCGCCTGCTGCGTCACTGAGAAAGCGCCCGAAATCACCGCCTGGCTGGCAATGATTGTGGCGGCGGTCGCCAACAGCACCAGCGGCAACCGGAGCATATCCGGCGCGAGATAGAAAAACGGGTCCTTGACCTTGGCGAGCGCCTCATGCGGGGCGGCGGAGAGAATCATCGCCCCCTGCCCCATGTAATTCAGCAGGAGCGCGGGCAGGACGAAATACAGCCAGGAAACGCGGATCGGCTTTCGCCCAAAATGTCCCATGTCGGCGTAGAGCGCCTCCGCGCCTGTCACCGCGAGCACCACCGAGCCGAGCGCAATGAAGGCGCGCATGAAGTCGACAGTAAAGAAATAGATGGCATTCAGCGGGTTCAGCATGGCGAGGATCACCGAGGGATCCTTCACGATGTGCATCACGCCGAGGACTGCGAGGGTCGTGAAGTAGATCAGCATCACGGGCCCGAACATCAGCCCGACCTTTGCCGTGCCGCGCGCCTGGATCGCGAACAACCCGACGAGAATTGCCACCGCGATCGGGATGACGAAGGGCGCCAGGCCAGCATTGACCGTCGTGAGGCCCTCGACCGCCGACAAGACGGAGATTGCCGGGGTGATCATCGAATCGCCGTAGAAGAGCGCCGTCGCGAACACGCCGAGCATGATGATTCCGCTCGTCCAGCGCTTCTTTCCGCCCAGCGTACGGTTGATCAGGGCCAGCAGGGCGAGGCTGCCGCCCTCGCCCTTGTTGTCGGCCCGCATTATGATCGTGACATATTTCAGCGACACGATGATCATCATCGACCAGAAGATCAGGCTGAGCACTCCGTAGATGTGCAGTCGATCGGGAATGAGCGTGTGGTGGCCGGCAAACGTCTCGCGAAACGCGTAGATCGGCGACGTACCGATGTCGCCGAAGACGATCCCGATCGCTCCGATCGCCAGCTTGTAGAGCGGCCCTTGAGCGTGCCCGTGCGCATAATCGTACGGCGGAGCGGCCTCGGCGCCTCCTGTTGCGGTGATACTCATGCGGTAGTGATCGGAATGGACAGACTTCGGCCCCGCCCCTGTACGGCCGGCGAGGCGGTAGCACCGCCGTTACGGCGCTGCAATCGGTGAGGACATCGGCGAAATCCCCGTCTATAGGCCCGCGAAACCAACATCAGCGGAGCGGAACGAATAAATGCGTATCGGGGTGCCGAAAGAGATCAAAGTCCATGAATATCGGGTCGGTCTGACCCCGGCATCCGTGGCCGAGCTTGTCGCCCATGGCCACGAGCTCTTCATCGAAACCAACGCCGGCAACGGCATCAACTGCCCAGACAGCGCCTACGAGAAGGCCGGAGCCAAGATTCTTCCGGACGCAGCGTCGGTGTTCAAGTCCTCGGACATGATCGTGAAGGTGAAGGAGCCGCAGCCACAGGAAATCGCCATGCTCGAACCGCGGCACATCCTCTTCACCTACCTGCATCTCGCGGCAGACAAGGACCAGGCCATTGGCCTGATGAAATCGGGAGCGACTTGCATCGCCTACGAAACGGTGACGGGCCGCAATGGTTCGCTGCCTCTCCTGAAGCCGATGAGCGAGGTCGCGGGTCGCATGTCGGTCCAGGTCGGCGCTCACTACCTCGAGAAGGAACAGGGCGGCCGCGGAGTGCTTCTCGGCGGCGTTCCGGGCGTGGCTCCGGCCAAGGTTGCGATTCTCGGCGGTGGTGTCGCTGGCGTGAACGCAGCGCAGATGGCGACCGGCATGCGCGCGGATGTCACTATCTACGACATCAACAACGACCGCCTCGCCGAGCTCGACATGTTCTTCTCGAGCCAGATCAAGACCGCCTATGCGTCGCGCGCGGCGATCGCGAACGCCGTGAAGGAGGCCGAGTTGGTCATCGGCGCGGTGCTGGTCCCCGGCGCCGCGGCTCCGAAGCTCGTAACCCGCGACATGCTCAAGACGATGAAAAAGGGCTCGGTCCTCGTCGACATCGCGATTGACCAGGGCGGCTGCTTCGAGACATCGCACGCGACTACGCATGCCGACCCGGTCTACCAGGTCGACGGGATCATCCATTATTGTGTGGCGAACATGCCGGGCGCGGTCGCGCGGACCAGCGCCTTCGCGCTGAACAACGCCACCCTGCCCTTCGCGATCAAGATCGCGAACCTCGGCGCCGATGAGGCCATGAGGCAGGACCCGAACCTTGCGGCGGGGCTAAATGTCTCGCGCGGCAAGATCCGGCATGAGGCCGTCGCGGAAGCGCTCGACCTTCAATACGAGACCGTCGCCGCTTAGCCTGGGTGCGCATTCGGCGCGCTCAGCGCCGTGACGCCCTGTTCTATAAGCGGCCGCCAGCTCGCATTTGCGGGCGCACGGGCGAGAATGCGCTTCCAGATTGCGACGGCCGACTGCCGGTCGCCGGACCTGGCGAGCGCGAGACCGTAGAAGAAAGGTGCAGCCGGATGACCGGGTGCCAGCTCGGAGGCGCGCCGGTAAGCGAACTCCGCCGGTGGGGTGAGCCCATGCCCATGGTCGACGAGTGCGTTGCCCAGCCCGATCCAGAGCTGCGGATCGCCGGGATACCGCCGAACCGCGTTTTGGAGGATGCCGACAGCGTCGACGCCATTTCCGTGCCGGGCAAGCGCTTCTGAAATGGCCAGCCAGCTCTCGGCAGGAGTGAAGCTGCCGAAGAAGACGTGGCGCGCCTCGGCCAGTGGGACGACCTGGCGTGCTTCGCTCGACTGCGCCGGGGCACCCGGCAGGTCCGGGCTGCCTTGCAGCGCATAGCCTGCCGCACCGACCAGCAGCGCCGCGGCAGCAGCCTTGAACAAGCCTTGGCGCAGGCCGAGCAGCCAAAACGCGCCGAGAGTGAGCACAATCAGTGCAAGGAGGATCACCCAACCCATCAACCGCGGACCTTCATGCGGATGCGTTTGCGGATCAGGAAGGCGCCCATGAGCAACAGTGCAAGCGGCGCGAGCCACAAGGGCCAGGCGGCAGGTTCGGCGGTCGGCTTGTAACTGATCCAACTGCCGTATCGCTGGATGAGCCACGCCCGGATGGCGACCGGGTTCTCCCCCGCTGCAATGCGCCTTCGGACGAGGTCGCGCATGTCGCCGGCGAGCTCGGCGTCTGAATCGGCGATCGATTGTCCCTGGCAAACCAGGCAGCGCAGCTCTTCCATCAGCACCTGCGCCTTGGCTTCCTGCGCAGGATCGGGAAGCTGCCGGTTCGCCCAGTAGGCTGGCGGCAGATTGCTGTCCGCCTGCAGCGGTTGTGCGCACATCAACACGAGCAAGGGCAGCAGCCGCTTCACCGCGCCTGCTCCAGCTTCCCGAGGATTATCGACACGTCGGAAGCTTCGATGGGGCCAATATGCTGGTAGCGGATGATGCCCCGGCCATCGATGATGAAGCTCTCCGGGACACCGGACGATCCGAGTGCGATCTGAACGCGGCTCTGGTCGTCACTTCCGATCCGCTCGTACGGATCGCCATTCCGCCGGAGGAAATCGGCCACGTCTGCTGGGCGGTCGCGGATGGCAATTCCGTCGATGCGAACGCCGCGGCTCTTGAGCTGGTCCAGCACCTTCACCTCGCCGATGCACGGCACGCACCAGCTCGCGAAGATATTGAGGATGCGAGGCTCTCCGGTAGCCAGGTTTGCTGTTGAGAGTGCCGGTTTCGAGGGCAGCGCCGCTGGAAGCGAGAAGGCAGGCAACCCTTTTCCCTCGAGCTTCGACGAGACATTCGTGTCCACGGGGGTTCCAAGACGCCAGATCAACGCGGCGATGATCAAGACCAGGATCGCCAACGGCGCGAAGCGGATGGCGCGGCTCATGCGTAGCCTTTCTTGCGCCAGTCGTCCTGGCGCCTGCGCCGGCGCCTTACCCGTCCCACGAGCGCCATTGTTCCTCCAAAAGCGATCAACGCTCCGCCCGCCCAGATCAGCGTGACAAATGGTTTCCACCACAGCCGCAACTGCCAGCCACCTGACGGATCCGGCTTGCCGATCACCGTGTACAGCTGGCCGTTCCAGAAGGTGTCGATCGCCGCCTCGTTGGTTTCCATCGGCGGATCGGAGAAATAGCGCGTCTGCGGCCTGAGCACTTTGATACCGCTGCCGCGCGACGCGCGCAGGTCGGCCTCGAGCGCTGTCCAGTTCTTTCCCGCCGTCGGTGTCACGTCCTTGAGCAGCACCGTCCACGGGCCAGCGCTCAGTCTCTCGCCCGGCTTAATCACCGCGAGGCGTTCGCTGGTGAAAGCGCCATTGATCGCCATGCCGGTCAGAGCAACGGCAATGCCGAAATGTGCGACGAGCATGCCCCAGGTCGCGAGCGGAGCACGAAGCGGGTTGCGGCCGACGAGCGGCAGGATACTCGCAGTCGCCAGGAATGCCGCGACGGTCAGGCCAAGCCGTGGGAGGATCGTCATACCAGGCGCGACAATGATCGTGATCGCCAGGGCCGTGGCGCCGAGCAGCGCCGGGATTTTCAGGCGATTCCAAACGGGTCGCCGTTCGCGTCTCCAACTCAGCAGGGGACCGACCCCGACGAGCACCGCAAGGAATAGCGCCAGCGGTCCGGCGACGGCGTTGAAATAGGGTGCGCCGACGGAAAGCTTCTCACCGCTCACCGCTTCAACGAAAAGCGGATAAAGCGTCCCGAGGAACACGATCCCGAGGATGACGCTGAGCAGCAAGTTATTGACGACGAGGCCGGTCTCGCGGCTCACCAGCTCAAAGGGGGCGCCTTCCTTCAAGGTGGCCCCGCGCACGGCGAACAAAGCGAAGGCCGCTCCGACGTATATTGCCAGCAAGGCGAGCAGGAACGTGCCGCGCTCGGGGTCGATGGCGAAGGCGTGCACCGAGGTGAGGATGCCGGATCGCACCAGGAACGTGCCGACCATCGACATCGAGAAGGCAATGACCGCCAGCATCATCGTCCACGCCTTGAGCGCGCCCCGGGCTGCAAGGACGTTTATCGAGTGCAGGAGCGCCGTCGCCGCCAGCCACGGCATCAGCGACGCATTTTCGACCGGGTCCCAGAACCAGTAGCCGCCCCAGCCAAGCTCGTAATACGCCCAGTAACTGCCCGCAGTGATTCCGAGCGTCAGCAGGACCCACGCGCCGAGGACCCACGGCCGCATTGCGCGGGCGAGCCGCGCATCGACTTCGTCCGTCAGCAGCGCCCCAACGGCGAGACTGAAGGCGATCGATAGACCGACATAGCCGAAGTAAAGCGTGGGCGGATGGAAGGCCAAGCCGGGGTCCTGAAGCAGCGGATTGAGCCCCCGTCCCTCCGGCGGCGCCGGAAACAGCCGAGCGAACGGATTCGATGCGATCAGCAGGAAAGCGTAGAAACCCAGCGCCAGGGTCGCCTGCGCTCCAAGAGCCGTTACCAGCGTTCGCTCGCTTGTCCGCCGCGACAGCAACGCCAGGAACGCGCCTGCGACCGAAAGCACGGTCACCCAAAGAAGCATTGAGCCTTCGTGGTTCCCCCAGGCCCCCGCAACCTTGTAGATGAACGGCTTGGCGGTGTGGCTGTTCTCGAACACCAGGGCCACGGACATGTCGCTGCGGGCGAAGACCAGCAGCAGCATCGCGAACGCAATCAGCGTCAAAACACCCTGAATGACTGCAACCGATCGGATCGTGCGTCCGACTTCGACCTCTGTTCTTAGCGCGAGCAGAGTCAGTATAAGCTGCAGCGCGGCAAGCCCAGCTGCGAGCCACAATGCGGCGAGTCCCGTCTCGGCGATCACTTTGCTAGGGTCTTCCCCGCCTTGTGCTCCGCTGCAAGATTGCCGAGCTCGGGCGGCATGTAACGCTCGTCATGCTTGGCGAGGATAGTGTCGGCGACAAAAACGCCCTTTTCCAGACGTCCCTCCGCGACTGCACCGCTGCCTTCGCGGAAGAGGTCAGGGACAATGCCGCGATAGATGACGGGCATTCGCGCTTGCCCATCGGTCACGACGAAGCGGATGGTCACGCCATCGGGTTGCCGCTGCACCGAGCCGTGCTCGACCATTCCGCCGAGACGTACGGCCTTTCCCTGCTCCGCCTTTCCGGCCGCGATGTCTGCCGGCGTGTAGAAGTAGGAAGCCTGAGTCCTGACCCCCCACATCGCAAGCAGCACCGCAGCGAACAGAGCAACGACCGCCGCGACGACCAGAACGAGCCGCTGGTTCTTGGGCTTCATTTGCGCTTGAGTGCGTCGGCCGCCGCTTCGGAACGACGCATCGAGGCGTAAGCCCACAGGAGCAACGCGAGGCTCAGCGCGACCGCGACCGAATAGGCGGCAATCACGAACGGCCACGGGTTCATTGTGCGCCCATCCTTCGCAGCCGGGCCTCGAGCTTGATCTGAGCCAACTCGGCGCGAATCCGCATCAAGGTCGCAGCTCCGAACAAGCAGGTGAAGCCGATCATCGTCAGCGGCAGCGGCCACAGGATGCTGTTGTCGATCGTCGAGCCGCCGAGGCCGATGCTCTGGCCCTGGTGAAGCGTGCGCCACCATAGAACCGAGTAATGGATGATCGGCAGATTGATTGCTCCGACGAGGCCGTAGATCGCTGCGATGCGTCCGTCTCCGCCGCGCTCCCGCTCCGCCGACGCCAGAGCGATGTAGCCGAGATACATGAAAAAGAGGACCAGCATCGAAGTCAGGCGTCCGTCCCATTCCCACCACGTGCCCCAGGTCGGGCGACCCCAGATCGAGCCGGTGATGAGGCAGATCGCCGCGAAGGTGGCGCCTGCGGGAGCAACTGCACGTCCCGCCACCGCAGCCAATGGATGCCGCCACACCAGCTGGCTGATGGATGCTGCAGCAATGCCGAGCCATCCCGCCATTCCGAGCCATGCGGAAGGCACGTGAATGTAGAGAATGCGAACGGTCTCCCCTTGCAGATAATCAGGGGGCGTGAGCGTCAGGCCGGAGGCAATACCGACGATGGCGAGCGTCAAGCCGATCAGCAGCAGCCACGTCGTGGCCGGCCGCGCGAAACGCAGGAATCGGGCTGGATTTGCGAGCGCGTGCATTGCGCCGCTGCTTATGCCCTTCCGATCAGGCGCTGCGCCATAGCGTCGGCGACAGCAGCCGGGTCGCGGGCCGTCTCGGCGCTCTCGGCCCAGATCTGCTCGAGCCGAACAGGAATGCCCTCAATCCGTTGGCGGACCAGGCTCGCATCGCCGTCGCCGAGATATTCGGTGCAGACGTTGATGATGCCACCGGCGTTGATCACGTAATCCGGCGCATAAAGGATTCCGCGTTGGTGGACCCGCTGCCCGTCTTCCGGAGTGGCGAGCTGGTTGTTCGCGCCGCCGGCGACGATGGGAGCCCTGAGCGCGGCGATCGACTGCTCGGTGAGGATTGCGCCGAGGGCGTTCGGGCTCACCACGTCGGCCTCAATTGCGAGGATTTCATCAGGCGACACCACCCTGCCGTTCGTCGCGTCGGCGAGCTTTTGCGCCTTCGCGCGATCGACGTCCGCGATCGTCAGCCTCGCTCCTTCCGCGCAGGCATGCAATGCCACGCCGGTGGCAACGCTGCCGGCGCCCTGAATCGCGATGTGCAGGTTGTCGAGCGTGTCCTTGCTGAGCGCTCGCTGCACGGCCGCCTTGATGCCCAGGAAAACCCCGAGCGAGGTATGCGGACCGGGATCGCCGCCGACATCGCCGGCACTGTTCGGAAGACCCGCGACGAACTTCGTCGACCGCGCCACTTCGATCATGTCCGCGACGTTGATGCCGACGTCTTCGGCAGTGACATAACGACCGCCGAGATGATCGACCGCCTTGCCGAACGCATGGAGCAGGTCCGGCGTCTTGGTGCGCTCTGCATCCGCCAGAATGACAGATTTCCCGCCGCCCAGCGGCAGCCCGGCCATCGCATTCTTGTAGCTCATGCCGCGGGACAGGCGTAGCGCATCGGTCAGTGCTTCGGCGTCCTTTGCGTAGTGCCAGAATCGTGCACCGCCGGCCGCCGGACCCAGATGCGTCGAGTGAACGGCAATGATGGCCTTCAGCCCGCACTTCTCGTCATCGATGAAGTGAAGCTCCTCGTGCGCGTCGAAATCGGGCAGGCCCCAGGGCGTCGTCATCTCTTGCGAATTTCCGGTCCAGAAAAGGAAAGATGGGGCGATCGAGGGGACTTGAACCCCCGACCCTCGGTACCACAAACCGATGCTCTAACCAGCTGAGCTACGATCGCCACGGTGTTCAGGGAGCGGTTCCCTTGGCCGCGCGCGCCACTTAAGGGCCGTGACCGGCTAACGCAAGAACGAGGCAGGCATTTGAACCCGACGATCGAGAAGTTCGGTTACCCCGCGACACTTGTGGCGGAATTCGAACATTGGCTGATCCTGCTTCGGCCTGCGCAAGTCACGCTGGGTTCGCTGGTCCTGGCCGCAAGGAGCAACGCTACTGCCTATCGTCAACTTCCGCGCGAAGCATTCGCCGAGCAGGCGGACGCAGTCGCAGCGATCGAGACGGTGCTGAAGGATTTCTGCGAATTTGAACGAATGAACTACCTGATGCTGATGATGGTCGACCCAAACGTGCACTTCCACGTGATCCCCCGCTACCCGGATCGCCGGACGTGGGACGGCATTGAATTTCCTGATGCGGGCTGGCCCGGACCGCCACGGCTCGACGCCGCGACCCGTCTAGACGAGCAGCAGCTAAAAGCGCTCGTGTCGGATGTTGCCGCCAGATTTCGCTGCCGAGCAGCAGTATCCTAGCTTGCATACACTGTTCCGGAAGCGCATCCTTTCCTGCCCCGGGGAGAACGAGAATGGCGAGTCGGCGCCAACCGCCAACGCCAGGCGTTTCACTGCGCGAGACGTTGATCGCCGCGGGCCTTCCGGCTGATCAAGCGGACCTGCTCGCGAAAATCCCGCACCGGCTGTTGGAGGTGGAACCTCGACGGCCCTTCCGCGAGCCGGGAGTGCGCCGCAACGAGGTCATGTTCGTACGGTCCGGAATTCTCTCGAAATTCAAGAGCGACAATTCCGGCCGGCGTCAGATCGTGGCGTTGCGCTTTCCCGGCGAAGGCATTCTGCCGAGGGACGGCATTGCCGAATATGGAATTCAGGCGATCGTCCGGAGCGAGGTCATGGTCGGCAAAGCCGAAGACTTCGATCCGATCGTCGACACTCACCCGGAGATGCAGCGGTTCTTCAGGCGGCTGATCCAGCGTAACGAGGCGATCGGTTACGAATGGCTGGTCAACTGCGGCCGGAGGGACTCGACGGCCCGGGTTGCGCACCTCCTGTGCGAAACCGCGGTCCGAATGCACATCGGCAACGGATCCATGATCAACCCGTTCACGCAACAACAGATCGCGGAAATCACCGGCCAGACCTCCGTGAACGTCAACCGGGTTCTCGCGGACATGGAGCGCCAGGGACTCATCCGCCGCAAGGGGCGCGAAATCCAGTTCACCGACTGGGAAGAAATGCGCCGCGTGGCGAGCTTCCAGCCGAACTATCTCGAGATTTGAGACCAGCGCGCGAGAACGCGTGGTGGGCGCGACAGGGATTGAACCTGTGACCCCACCCGTGTGAAGGGTGTGCTCTACCGCTGAGCTACGCGCCCGCCAGATTGCGGAAAGCGGCGGATATAGTGCCCGCCGCGAGGGAGTCCAGTTACTGAACCGCGTCCTTGAGCACCTTGCCCGGACGGAACTTCGGCTGCGACACCGCCTTGATCTGCATCGGCTCGCCGGTCCGTGGGTTGCGGCCGGTCGACGCTTTTCGCCGCGTCACCGAGAAATTGCCGAACCCGACCAAACGAACCTCATCGCCGCGCTTGAGCGTCGAGGTGATCACTTCGAGCATCGTCTCGACTGCCCGCATCGCATCGTTGCGGCTGAGCCCCGCGCGGTCAGCGACATGGCCAATCAATTCCTGCTTGTTCATGGCGCCCGGCTCTCCCCTCACCCGCCGCAAGACTCACGCGGACGGGGGTCTCACCTTAAGGCAAGACTCCACGCCCGAGTCAAAGGCTAGTGACGGACTGCGGCGCCGGATTCTGCCCCAGGCGTGGACACCGGCGGCTCGGCGGCATGCTCGTCGTCGTCCGTCCACTCGATCGCCTGCAACGGTTCGGCCAAAGCACGCGCAAGCACCTCGTCGACGTGAGTAACGGCCACGATATCGAGACTTTCCTTCACGCTCGCCGGAATTTCGGCGAGGTCCTTTTCGTTCTCTTGCGGAATGAGCACGGTCTGGATTCCACCCCGCAGCGCCGCCAGCAGCTTTTCCTTCAGCCCGCCGATCGGAAGCACCCGGCCACGCAGCGTGACTTCGCCTGTCATTGCGACGTCGCGCCGAACCGCGACGCCCGTGAGCGTCGAGATCATCGCCGTCACCATGCCGATGCCCGCTGACGGCCCGTCCTTGGGCACCGCGCCCTCGGGCAAGTGGACGTGGATGTCCTTCCGAGCGAAGATCGAAGGCTTCACGCCATAGGCCGGCGCACGGGCTTTCACGAAGCTCATCGCCGCCTGGATCGATTCCTGCATCACTTCGCCGAGCTTGCCGGTCGTCTTGATCTGCCCCTTGCCGGGCACCGTGACCGCTTCGATCGTCAGCAGCTCGCCACCGACCTCGGTCCAGGCGAGGCCAGTGACAGCGCCGATCTGGTCCTCCTCCTCGCCCATGCCGTAGCGGAACTTTCGGACGCCGAGGAAATCGCCGAGATTATCCGGCGTCAGCTCGATCTTTTCGACCTTGTTCTCGAGGATCTGGCGAAGCGACTTGCGCGCGATCTTGGCCAGTTCGCGCTCGAGCGTGCGAACGCCCGCCTCGCGTGTGTAATGGCGGATCATCGCGCGCAGCGCCTCGTCGCTGTAGCTCAACTCGTCCGGCTTGAGGCCATGCGCGTCCATCTGCTTCGGGATCAGGTGACGCTTGGCGATCTCGACCTTCTCGTCCTCGGTGTAACCTTCGAGCCGGATGATCTCCATGCGGTCCATCAAGGGCTGAGGCATGTCGAGCGAGTTCGCCGTCGTCACGAACATCACGTCGGAAAGGTCGTAATCGAGCTCCAGATAATGGTCCTGGAACTTGTTGTTCTGCTCGGGATCCAACACCTCCAATAGCGCCGACGAGGGGTCGCCGCGGAAGTCTTGGCCGAGCTTGTCGATCTCGTCGAGCAGGAACAGCGGGTTCGACGTGCCCGCCTTTTTGATGTTCGAAATGATCTTGCCCGGAAGCGAGCCGATGTAGGTCCGGCGATGCCCCCGAATCTCGGCCTCGTCTCGAACGCCGCCGAGCGACTGCCGGACGAATTCGCGGCCGGTTGCTCGCGCGATCGAGCGGCCAAGCGACGTCTTTCCGACCCCGGGGGGGCCGACGAGGCAGAGGATGGGGCCCTTGAGCTTGTTGGTCCGCGCCTGAACCGCAAGATATTCGACGATCCGCTCCTTGACCTTCTCCAGACCGTAATGGTCCTCGTCGAGGATGCGCTGAGCCTCGGCAATATCCTTCTTGAGCTTCGACTTCTTGCCCCAGGGCAGACCAAGCAGCACGTCCAGATAATTGCGCGCAACCGTGGCTTCGGCGGACATAGGGGCCATCGCACGAAGTTTCTTGAGCTCCGCGTTCGCACGATTGCGGGCTTCCTTCGAGAGGCGGGTCTTTCGGATCTTTTCGGCCAGTTCGGCTAGCTCATCGCCGCCTTCCTCGCTCTCATTGCCGAGCTCTCGCTGAATCGCCTTGAGCTGCTCGTTCAAATAATATTCGCGCTGCGTCTTCTCCATCTGGCGCTTCACGCGGCTGCGGATCTTCTTCTCGACTTGGAGAACGCCGAGCTCACCTTCCATGAACGCAAACACCATCTCGAGCCGACGGGACGGGTTGAGCTCGCCGAGCAGCGCCTGCTTGTCAGCGACCTTGATCGACAGGTTCGATGCGACTGCGTCGGCAAGCGCCGACGGATCCTCGATCTCGCCGAGCTGGATCCCGGTCTCGGCCGGGAGACGCTTGTTGAGCTTGGCGTAATTCTCGAACTGCTCGATCACCGAGCGCATCAGCGCCTGGGCCTCGGCCCCGGCGGCTGCCTCTTCGTCGACTTCTTCAATCTCGGCGGCGACGAAGCCGTCGCGCGGCACCAGATTGACGAGTCGCGCCCGCTTCACGCCTTCAACGAGGACGCGAACGGTGCCGTCAGGAAGCTTCAACAGCTGCATCGCAGTCGCGACGACACCGAGATCGTAGAGCGCGTCGCGGTCGGGATCGTCCTCACCTGGGTCGAGCTGGGCGACGAGGAACAGCTCCTTGTCCGCAGCCATCGCCGCTTCGAGAGCGGCAACGGATTTCTCGCGGCCGACGAAAAGCGGCACGATCCGGTGCGGGAAAACGACGATGTCGCGCAGGGGGAGAATGGGGAGAAAACGAGTCATGGACCAGTATATGGGCGGGCGCTCGTTAAGGCGCAACAAACGCAGCGGAACAATCCGGACGAATTGGTCGCTGTAGGAGCCAAGGAGAATCGACCATGGCGGATGACAGGGAAAAACTCAGCACGGGCCCCAACGAAGAGCCGATCAACGAAACGATCGCGGGTACCGGCCCCGGAATAGCGGACGATGCGCTGGCGCCCGGCGAAGAGCTGCCGGAGGCTCCCAGCGATGAGGAAGTGAAGCGCGTCGCCGAAAAGCTTCACGCGCCGTTGACCGAAAGGGACACACTTCCGCTGGAAGGTGAATGAATCACGACAGAACTTCACGGAAGATTCTGTAACCGTTCAGTTTTCATCACTATCAATGGAAGCGTGACTATGCGCCAACTTCTGCTCGCGCTCAGCGCGCTGAGCCTGCCCGCCTCTGCGTTCGCGCAGATCAATTGGCCCGTGCCCGGCCCCGTCCCGCCGCCTCCGCCGCCGCGCGCGCCGGTCGCCGAGCCGTGGATGGTGCGGCCGCCAGTCGCGGCTCCGACGCAACCGTGGCAATCGCCGAATGCGCGTACCGGCCAGTCGGCGGCGCTCGAGCCGATCGATCTCCCTCCTGCGATCGAGCAGGGCGTGGACATGATCTACATCGATCAGGAACTGGTTCCGCACGCCGTGCAGGATCAAGGGCCGTTCGCCAGCATGACGTCCGCAGCCTGGAGCGGGGCTCCGGTCGACCTCTTCATGCCCGTCAATCCCATCTACACCGAGTTGCGGCGCGGGCTGGTGAAATATCAGCAGACGTGGGGCAGCCTTCCAAACATCGCGGTGCCCGCCGGACCGGCGCTGAAGCCCGGCTCGACCGGAGAACGCGTGTCGTCGCTGCGGGCGCGGCTGGGACTAGCGCCCTCCGACAAATATGATGCGGCTCTCTCGGCAAAGGTGAAAGAATTCCAGTCGGTCCACGGCATGAAGGCCGACGGGATCGCCGGTGCCGGCACTCTCGAGGCGCTCAACCGCGGCCCGGAATATTATGAGCAGCTGATCGTCATCAACATGGAGCGCGCCAAGCGCCTTCCTGCCCCGCAAGAGCAGCACAAATATCTCATCGTGGACGCCGGATCCGCTCGGCTGTCGATGTGGCAGGACGGTCGCAAGCTCGACAGCATGAAGATCGTCGTCGGAAAGGCCGAGACCGCCACTCCGATGATGGCTGCGTACATCCGGTACGCGAGCGTGAACCCTTATTGGAACGTGCCGCCTGAGCTGGTCAGAAGCCTCATCGCGCCGCGGATCGTCGCACAAGGGATCAGCTATCTCACCGACCGCGAGTATCAGGTCCTGACGAACTACGGCGAAGACGGAAAGCTGATCGATCCGCATGATGTGGATTGGCAGGGCGTCGTCGACGGCCGCGTAGAGGTTAGCCTTCGCCGTTTGCCGAGCCCGGCCAACTCGATGGGCGCGATGAAGTTCATGCTGCCCAATTACTTCGGCATCTACCTGCATGACTCGCCGGAGCGCGACCACTTCACCAAGAACGAGCTGTGGTTCAGCAACGGTTGCGTGCGCCTCGAGGATTACAAGCGCGTCGCGCGCTTCCTGTTCAACGGCAACATTCCACAGGGTGACAATCCCAAGATCGAAAAAGAGGTCGATCTGCCAACGCCGATCCCCGTGTACATGACCTATCTGACGGTGCAGCCCACCGCAGACGGCGTGCAATTCCTGGAAGATCATTACGGACGCGATGCGCACCTGATGGAGCGTTACGGATCGCAGCTGATGGCAGCAGTCCGCGGCGAATAGCCGAAGCTGTATTGACAGAGTAATACAGTGCGAGTAGCGGCGCGGCATGTTCGCGCCGCACTCGATCAGCTCGCTTCAGCTCGACACGTTCGGTGCCGTGTCTGCACTGTTTATCGTCGCGCTGTCGTGGATCGTCATCCGCAGTGTCGATCGGCCGCGCTCGAAGTCGAGGCGCCTCCGCTCGACCATCGGCATAGGATTGCAGGCGATCGGCTTTGCCGCCGCGTCCATCGGCTTCGCGAAACCTGAGCTCCCGTGGTGGGCACCTTATTCCCTGGTTTCCACCGTCCTGGTCATCCTGCTCGGAGGCACCGCGGTGGCGCTGTTCCTCTCCGCGGCGGCCACCATGGGAAAGAACTGGAGCATCATCGCACGGACCAGGGACGATCATCAGCTGATCCGAACGGGACCCTTCGGGATCGTGCGCCACGCGATTTATCTGGCGCTCCTGCTCTACCTGCTCAGCATCGCCGCAGCGCTCGGGCACTGGCCGCAGCTGCTGCTCGCCATTCCGCTTTATCTCGCGGGAACGATGATCCGCATCCAGAACGAGGAAGCTCTGCTCCGCCAGCAGTTCGGCGAGGAACACGAGCGCTATGTCCGCGAGGTACCGGCCCTCATTCCGCTAATCATCTGAGAAGCGACGCTTAAGCCGCGTCGCCGGTCTTGTCCTTGGCGGCATAGACGCGGACGGGTTCCTTGGTCCCCATGACCACTTCCTTGTCGATATGGACCTCGTCCACGCCGTCCATCGAAGGCAGGTCGAACATCGTATCGAGTAGGATGCCCTCAAGGATCGATCGCAGGCCACGCGCGCCGGTCTTCCGCTCGATGGCCTTCTTCGCCACCGAATGAAGCGCGTCGTCCGTGAATTCGAGCTCGACGTCTTCCATGTCGAACAGCTTGGCGTACTGCTTCACGAGAGCGTTCTTCGGCTCGACCAGGATCTTGACCAGTGCTTCCTCGTCCAGGTCCATCAGCGTCGCGATCACCGGCAGACGGCCGATGAATTCGGGGATCAGGCCGAACTTGAGCAGGTCCTCAGGCTCGCAATGCTTGAGCGTCTCGCCGGTCTTGCGCTCGTCCGGCGCAGCGACATGTGCGCCGAAGCCGATCGACTTGCCCTGCAGGCGGTCGGCGATGATTTTCTCGAGGCCCGCAAAAGCGCCGCCACAGATGAAAAGGATATTCGTGGTGTCGACCTGCAGGAATTCCTGCTGCGGATGCTTGCGGCCTCCCTGCGGTGGAACGCTCGCAGTGGTGCCTTCCATCAGCTTGAGCAGAGCCTGCTGGACGCCCTCGCCCGACACGTCGCGAGTGATCGACGGATTGTCCGACTTGCGGCTGATCTTGTCGATCTCGTCGATGTAGACGATTCCGCGCTGCGCCTTCTCGACGTTGTAATCGGAGGCCTGCAGCAACTTGAGAATGATGTTCTCGACGTCTTCGCCGACGTAGCCGGCCTCGGTCAGCGTAGTGGCGTCCGCCATCGTGAACGGCACGTCGAGGATGCGCGCGAGCGTCTGCGCCAGCAGCGTCTTGCCGCATCCGGTGGGGCCAATCAGAAGGATATTGGATTTGGCAAGCTCGACCTCGTTGCCGGTCTTCGAGCCATGGGCGAGCCGTTTGTAATGGTTGTGCACCGCAACCGACAGCACGCGCTTGGCGCGGTCCTGCCCGATCACATAGTCGTCGAGGACCTTGCAGATCTCGGCCGGCGTCGGAACTCCGTCGCGGGTCTTGACCAGCGCCGATTTGGACTCCTCGCGAATGATGTCGTTGCAGAGCTCGACGCACTCGTCGCAGATGAAGACGGTCGGCCCCGCGATGAGCTTGCGGACCTCATGCTGCGACTTTCCGCAGAACGAGCAGTAGAGAGTGCTCTTGCCGTCGCCGCCGCCTGAAAGCTTGGTCATTCCCGTCCTTGCATCTCGGTCGCGAACGACCGTCCTCTAGCGGGGCATGCTACCCCAGTTTCTCGCACAATCAACTCTGCCAGAGCGTTAACGACACACGCCGGGCGATTGCGCCTTTAATCTCAACAATATGGATTGGGGGTATGTTCCTAGCAAGGCCCAAGCACATTAGCTTAACCCTGATTTGTCCCAAGGCTGGCCGGGAAATGGTTATTGGCCAACTGCCTTCAATGCCTCGTGCATTGCGTCCTGGAAGGCGGAACGGGCGTAGATATCGTTGTGACCTGCCCCATGGATCGTCCGGTCGAAGACGAGATTAGGAATGCGCGTGCGCAGAGCCGCTGTCCGTTCGGCCGGCACGATCTCGTCACGCTCGGCTGCGACAATGGCAACGGGGACTTTCAATTCGTCGCAAGCGCCCGCGGCATCAATCTCGTGGCTGAAAAAGGGCCCGATCGGGATCCACGGAAACATCGACTGCGCTACGGCTTTGAGCGAGTCGAACGGCGTGACGAGGATCAGGCCGTCGAGACCGCGCCGTGCGGCGAGTTGAAGTGCGACGCCGCTGCCAATGCTGAAGCCCACTGCAATAGTCCGGCGCGGCTTCAGTCGCTCCACCGCCACATCGTAGATCAGCGGCGCGTCGGCGATGAGTGAATCGGCTGACGGTTCTCCGCTCGAGGGCTTGTAGCCCCTATAGTGGAACGCCACGACATCCGCCTGCGGGTAAAGCTCGTGCAAATATTCGGCCACGTCCTGTGCGTTCCAGGCATTGCCGCCAAAGCCGATAAGCACGGTCCGTTCGGCGGTGGGACCGTCAGCCGGAATGTGAATGCCCGCCAGCCGATCGCCGTCCGGCGTCGTCAACGACAGCTTCTCTGCACCAGGCGGAAGGGGCCCCGCTGGCGGGACCGCATCCGTGGGGAAGATCAGCCTGGATTGAAATTCGAACATGGCAATTAGCAGTGCCGCAAAGATGGCTGCCGCCGCAACAATGAGGCTCGGCTTAAGCGGCGAGCGCGGCCTCGATCGCGGGCGTAACGCGGTCAACCGTGTACGGCTTCTCGATCACCGGAGCATCGTTGAACTCGGGGGGCGGAGGATCGACGTGGCCACCGGTAGCGATGACGAACGGCACCTTCCGCTCGCGTAGCGCGCTGGCCACCGGCCACACATTCTCGCCCTTCAAGTTCACATCGAGGATGGCCAGGTCGAAGCCGCCCTTCTCGACCTCGGCGAGCGCGCATTCGACGGTGTCGCAGGTGCCCTGAACCTTGTGCCCGAGCGAATCGAGGAAATCCTCGAGCATCATCGCAATCAAAGGCTCATCCTCGACAATGAGGATCGAACGCGCAGCTTCCATAAAGCATTCGCATAGGGCGCGGACGCGAATCCGCAAAGCGCTATTTGCCGGCCTGCTTGGTAGCTGCGGCGTTGCGGGCGGCCTCTGCGAGCTCGGTGACGGAGAACGGCTTGGGAAGAAAATTCACGTTCTCGATGTCGATCGACTTGCGGAGCTGCTCTTCCGCATAGCCTGACATGAACAGGATTTTGAGGTCGGGCCGGCTCTTGCGGGCTTCGCGAACCATGGTCGGGCCGTCCATTCCCGGCATGACCACGTCGCTGATCAGGAGGTCGATGGGTTCTCCTTGATCGAGGATCTCGAGCGCCTCTTCGCCATTGTCGGCGGTGATGACCTGATACCCGTGACGCGTGAGCGCCCGCTCCGCGACGCTTCGGACCATGGGCTCGTCTTCGACCAGCAGCACGGTGCCGCTCCCCCACAGCTCGTTGGGCTTGCCCTTGTCGGCCCGCCGCGCCTTGCCCGCAGCTAATTCTTCCCGGTGAACGGGCAGGTAGATGACGAACCGCGTTCCTTCGTTCACCCTGGAATCGGCGAAGATGAAACCGCCCGACTGCTTTACGATGCCATAGACGGTCGACAAGCCGAGGCCGGTCCCCTTCCCGACCTCCTTGGTTGTGAAGAAGGGCTCGAAGATCTTGCCGAGGACGCTCGGCGGAATGCCGCATCCGGTGTCCGTAACCGACAGCGCGCTGTAGTCGGCGATTGGCAGGATGTCAGACCCGAGCTCGGCGACCTGGTCCGCTTTCACCGAATAGGTCTGGATCGTCAGCGTTCCGCCCCCTTTCGGCTGCATCGCGTCGCGGGCATTCACCGCCAGGTTGACGATGACCTGCTCGAGCTGCCCAGGGTCGGCACGCACCGGCCCGAGGCTGCGCCCGTGCTTGACCACGAGCTCGACGGTCTCGCCGAGCAGGCGCTTCAGCAGATGGGACACCTCCGACACAACGTCGGGAAGCTGGAGCACCTGCGGGCGCAGGGTTTGTTGGCGCGAGAAGGCAAGAAGCTGTCGAGTAAGGCCCGCAGCGCGGTTCGAATTCGACTTGATCTGCTGGATGTCGTCATAGTCGCTGTCCCCCGGCGTGTGGCGCATGAGCATGAGGTCGCAATGGCCGATGATCGCCGTCAGGATGTTGTTGAAGTCGTGCGCCACACCGCCCGCGAGCTGGCCCACGACCTGCATCTTCGTCGCTTGCGCCACCTGCCGCTTGAGCTTGGCCTCTTCGCTATTGTCCTTGAGCAGGAGCAGCACGGCGGGGTCGCCGAGGCCGCGCAGCCCAGCGATCGTCAAAGCAACGGGTTCAGACGCCTGGTGGGTGAGCCGCACCGCCAAATCGCCCGACATGGCTGGGCCCCGAGCATTGCGTCGAACGGCGTCCGCGACGGCCGCTTTATCCTCTTTCACGACCAGATCGCCCGGATAGACCGGCATCGTCGAGCCCTTGAGACCCGCCGCCTGCCGGAAGGCCGCGTTCATGGTGATGAATCGCCCATCGCGGTCGACCAAGGCGAGGCCAATCGGAAGAACATCCAGCAGCGCCTGGAGGTTGGAAGACTCAGCGGCCGTGGATGATTCGCGGTCGTCGAACAGCAGGAACGTGCCCTCGGCCCCCTTCCCGTCCGGATCGACCGGAACATGGACTGCACGGAGCGGCGGGGCAGCCTCTCCATCCGAAATGAGGCGCATCCGGTGATCCTCGCCGATTTCGACGAGTTCGTTGAAGAGAGCGGATCCCTTGATTTGATCGGGCCGCAGCGCGCGTTCCTGGAATAGCCGGTTGGCGGCGAGAAGGCTGCCTTTGGCGTCGACCACGGCAGCCATTACGCCCGCCGCCACGAGCCGCTCGCCTGTAAGGCCCTGTATCGCCTTGACCGCCCCGGTCAGCGGATCGAGCGGTGACGGGCTCGGGAATCGCCAGAGCAGCAATTGGCCCTGAGATCCGACGCGCTCAACCTCCACCGGAGTTGGACCGGCGGTCGTGGTGACCGCAGGTACGCAGCCGGCGCCGTCCCGCCAGGCCATTGACTTCGCCAGGAGCAACCCCTGGGTCGCATGCTCATCCGTTCCGAGATCCAGCGGGGAGCGCGAACCCCCGAAACGGTCTCGATAAGACGCGTTCACGATCAGCAGTGAGCCTTCCTCGGAGGTCAAGGCCGTGGGCTCGCGGCTCAAGGCCATCGCGGATCCTACGAGCGAGTAATCGGGCCCGACGACGAGCGGCTCGCCGGAGGATGCTCCGGTTGGAACTTCGAGGTAAGCGAAGGTCCCGCCAGCCAAACCCGCGAAGAGAGCGCCGAATGCGATGAGCGGCTGCCCCACCAGCAAGAGCAGGATTGCCGCGGTAAGCGCCGCGGCTCCGACCAGCGCCGGAACAAGCCACCTGCCCCACCGCTCGAGGCGGGTCGACTGGATCGGGGGCAGCTCCTGGTAAAGCATGGCGCTACCCGCATCCTATCAGTTGTTCGGCATCCTACCAGATGCGCACGCGTCCAGCCGGGTCTAGGTACAGCTTTTGTCCCGGCTGCACGCCGAACGCAGGGTACCAGGGATCCATGTTCCGGACGATGTCGGTGCGATATTCCGACGGTGAGTGCGGATCGGTCAGCAGCCGCTGGCGCAGGTTCGCCTCACGGTAGTTACGGCGCCACACCTGCGCCCATCCGAGATAGAATCGCTGATCGGCGGTCATGCCGTCGATCACCGGCGGCTCCTTGCCTCCGAGTGAGGCAATGTATGCGTCGTGCGCCACGGTCAGGCCCGCAAGGTCGGCGACATTCTCGCCCATCGTCAGCTTGCCCTGCACGTGCATGCCCGGGAGCGGCTCATAGGCATTGTACTGCTGCTCCAGCTTGTCGAGGCGCGACTGGAACGCCGCGACGTCGGCCGCACTCCACCAGTCGGACAGCATTCCGGTCTTGTCGTACTTGGCGCCCTGATCGTCGAAATGGTGGCTGAGCTCGTGGCCGATAACCGCGCCGATGCCGCCGTAATTGACTGCCGGGTCGGCGTTCGGATCGAAAAAAGGCGGCTGGAGGATCGCGGCCGGGAAGACTATCTCGACCATGCCGAAATTGGCATAAGCGTTGATGGTCATCGGGGTCATCCCCCACTCCCATTTGTAGATCGGCTTGCCGAGCTTCTGGACATTGTACCCATAGTCGAACTCGTTCGACCGCATCGCATTGCCGAGCAGATCGTCGCGCCGGATCACGAGGCCGCTCATGTCGCGCCATTGCGACGGGTAGCCGATCTTCGGAGTGAACGCGGCCAGCTTGGCATGCGCCTTCACCTTCGTTTCGGGGCTCATCCACTCGAGCTTGTCGATCCGGCGGTCCATCGCGGCGATGATGTTGTGGACGAGCTCGTCCGCCGCAGCCTTGGTTTCCGGCGGGAAGAACCGCGCCACGTAGAGCTTGCTGACATCATCGCCGAGCGTACCGACGGTGAAGTTCACGCCCCGCTTCCAACGGGCCTCCTGCTCCGGAGTGCCGGAGAGCGTAGTCCCGTAGAAAGCGAAATTCTCCTTGTCGAACGCCGACGGCAGGTAAGGCGAGTAGGCGTCGAGCGAACGAACCAGCAGCTGGTCTTTCAGCACCCCGAGCGGGGCCTTGCCGACGAGGGCGGCGATTTTCTGGATCGCCGACGGCTGCGCGACGAGCAACGAGCTCACGCCTTCCGCGCCGCTCGCCCGGATCAGCTCGCGGAAATCGAAGCCGGGAGCAGTCTTGGCAAGCTGATCGAGCGTGAACTTGTTATACGTCTTGGTCGCATCGCGGCTCTCGATCCGCGTCCAGCTTGCCGCTGCGATCTTGTCCTCGAACGCGACGACCGCCTTCGCCCGCGCCGCGGCGTCGGGCTCGCCCGCGAGCGTCAGCATGTTCGTCAGATGCTGGAGGTACTTCGCCTTCGTCTCGGCTAGCTTTGGATCCTTCGACAGATAATAGTCGCGGTCCGGCATACCGAGGCCGGCCTGAAAGAACTGCAGGATGTACTGGTCGGGCGCCTTGTCGTCCTGCCCGACGAAGCCACCGAACGGCGTGCCGATCTGAAGCTTGCGCGCTTGCGCGTAGAGACCGGCAAGACCGGCGCGCGACTTGAGGCCGCGGACCTGATCGAGCCAAGGCTGGAACGGGGCGAGTCCCTTCGCCTCGACTGCCGCCTCATCCATGTAGCTGGCATAGGCGGCTCCAATCTTGCTGTTCGGGTCCTTCGCTTGCTCTTCGATGATTTGCCGCGTCCGTTCGCGGGAAAGATCGTCGAGGACGGTGAACATACCGTAGTTCGACTTGTCGGCGGGGATCGGTGTGTTCTTCGCCCAGGTGCCGTTGGCGAAGCCGTAGAAGTCGTTGCCAGGCGCGATGCTCTTGTCCATGCCCGCCGTGTCGAAACCGAAAGTCCCATATTCAGGTTTCGGAGCCGCCGGAGCAGCTTCCGCGGGCGGTGCAGTTTCAGGCGCTGGGGCGGCCGCTGCCGGTGGCGACGGTTGCTGAGTGGCGCATCCGGCGAGCGCCGTCGTCGCCAACGCAAACGCGAAAACTCTAATCATTCCAATCCCCTCCAATGCACAGCGAATGCGGTTTCTGTTGCCCGCCATGCTTAGCCTGGCCAGCATTCTTCGGCGACTGCCGCGCTTGATCCTGCCAACGGTCACAGCGCGCGCGTACGGCGGCGCTGACGGAACTTGCTGCCGAGCCACGAGCGCCACACCAGCGTCGCACCGAAATAGCCGACGACGGCTGCTACGAAAGCGATGGACAGGACTCCCAGAGCAATCGGGCCTGACGCCTCGTGGACCCAGAACAACAACCGGCTAAGCTCGCTGGAGAAACGCTCCGCAGCCGCCGGGTTCACCAGCGGCGCATCGTGGTGCAGTTCCCACGAGCCGATGCGATAGGCCGCATAGTAAAGCGGTGGGATGGTGAGCGGATTCACCACCAAGGTGAACGCCGCGGTGACAGCGACGTTGGCGCGGAGCGGGATCGCCAGCACTGCCGCGATCAGAGTGTGCATGAAGGGAATGATGACTCCTACAAACAGGCCGAGCGCCACGCCCCGCGGCACCGAACGCCGAGTCATCCGCCACAAGGCCGGCTGGCTAAGGTGCGGCGCAAACGGCCGAAGCACGCGATAGCGATGGATCGTCTCCCGCGTCGGAATATGCCGAGTGATCCAGCTTAGTCGACTGCGCCGAGGCGTGGCGTCACCCATGCCGCAGCAGCCGCTGCTGCTCCCGTTTCCAGTCGCGCTCCTTCATCGTCTCGCGCTTGTCATGCACCTTCTTGCCCCGCGCCAGCGCCAGCTCCACTTTCGCCCTGCCACTCGCATTGAAATAAATGGACAACGGGACGAGCGTCAGCCCCTGCCGGGTCACCGCTCCCTGAAGCTTGGCGATTTCCCGATTGCGGAGCAACAGCTTGCGGGGCCTGCGCGGCTCATGGTTCAGCCGGTTGCCATGGCTGTATTCGGGAACGTGGCTGTTGATCAGCCAGATCTCGTCGCCCTCGACGGTCGCATAGCTCTCGGCGATCGAGCCCTCCCCGTGCCGCAGCGACTTCACCTCGGTGCCGACCAGCTGGATGCCGGCCTCAAATCGCTCCTCGACAAAATAGTCGAAGCGCGCGCGCCGGTTCTCGGCGACCACCTTCTGCTTGTCGAACGGGTGGGGAAGCGGCTTGGCCATTGCGCCCGGCAGGTACGCAGCGTGCTAGGGTGTTGCAAGCGAAGGTCTAGACGAGTCCCGCATGTTCGAGCGCCGCATCGACGGCGCGCTTCGAAGCATCCGATGCCTCGACGAGCGGCAGCCGCAGGTCGGCGGGGAAGCCGGGGCGAACCCGGCTCAAGGCATATTTCGTGGGGCCGGGCGACGCATCGCTGAACAAGGCCGCATGAAGCGGATAGAGACGATCCTGGAGCCTGAGAGCTTCGTCCCACCTTCCCTCGCGCATCGCTTTCTGGAAGTCGGAGCATAGCTTCGGCGCGACGTTGGCCGTGACCGAAATGCACCCAACGCCGCCCATCGCGTTGAAACCCAGCGCCATGTCGTCATTGCCGCTCAGCTGAACGAACTCCGCGCCGCAAGCGAGCCGCTGGGCGGAAACCCGGGCGAGATTGCCGGTCGCGTCCTTGATTCCAACGATCCGCGAGTGCTTCGCGACTTCGCCTAGAGTCTCGACCGAAATGTCCGCAACCGTCCGCGACGGCACATTGTAGACGATGATCGGCAGCGGAGATTGCTCGGCGAGCGTGCCGAAGTGCGCCGCCAGGCCGGCCTGACTCGGCTTGTTGTAATAGGGAACGACCACAAGCGCCGCATCCGCCCCCGCGTTCGCTGCCGCGCGGATCATCTCGAGCGACACTGCCGTCGAATAGCTTCCACATCCGGCGATGACCGGAACCCTGCCGTTGGCGACCCGGACGGCGTGCGCGATCACCTCGCGATGTTCATCGCGGCTCAGCGTCGCGACTTCGCCGGTCGTGCCGCACGGCACCAGCGCGTTGCTTCCCTCGGCGATCTGCCATTCGACGAAGTCACGGAATGTGTCTTCAGCGACACGCCCGCCTGAAAAGGGCGTAACCAGCGCCGGAATCGAGCCGAAAAACATGAACTTGCCTCCAATAACCGGAGTTCTCGCGTAGAAGTCGATCAGTGTTCACGGCCTGATAAGGAGCGGGGCTACAATATGTCCAGCATGTGGCGTGCTGCTTTGATTCTGCCCGTCATGCTGGCGATCGCGCCGGCAAGCTCGGCGCAATATTCTGCGCCGATCACTCCTTCCTACAGCTACGTCCCAAGCTCGGCGAGCATTGCCTCGGCGCTGAACAATTGGCGGCTTCTGCGACAAAGCAGCGGCTACAGCTTCGCTCAATATGCCGCCTTCCTGATCCCTTATCAGGGGTGGCCGGACGAAGCGAAAATGCGCGCGTGGGCCGAAAGGGCGATGCGTCCGGGTGAGAACCCGACATCCGTCATCGCCTTCTTCACGAGCGACAAGCCAAATAGCGGAAACGGCTGGGCGCGCCTCGCCGAGGCCTATGCGGCGACCGGACGTATGGCGGAGGCACTCGAGGCCGCGCGCAGTGCCTGGGGCGAGGCGGATCTCGATGCCGGAGACGAGCAGAGCATCTGGGCGCGTTTCGGTGGAAGCCTGACGCGAGCCGACCAGGATCGTCGCGCCGACGCTTTGCTCTTCGCGAAGAAGCCGGACGACGCGGCGCGGTTCCTGAGCGCCGTCAGCCTCCAGCGCCAGGCATCCTTCGCCGCCCGCGTCGCGATGCAGCAGGACGCTCCGGACGCCGAGACCCGCTACGGCGCGGTCATCGGCACAGTGACGAGCGACGCCGGTCTCATGATGGACCGCACGCGCTATTTGCGCGCACATAACTACACCCAGTCCGCACGCGATCTCGGCGCCCGTTCGCACAATTTCGTATACCGTCCGGTCGACCCGGAGCGCTTCTACGACATGCTGCTATTGCTCGCGAACGATGCATGCCAGGATCGGCAATGGCAGACCTGCTTCCGTATCGCCTCACAGCTCGACGACGTATTGCCTGCGGGCGCCAACGTCAGCGATCAGCCGATCGGCATTCGCGACAATTACACGAGCCTCGCGTGGCTCGCCGGAAGTGTTGCGCTCGACCGCATGAATCAGCCGGGGAGCGCGATCGGGATGTTCGATCGCTACGGCCACGCCGGAAAGTCCCTCCAGGTCCAGACAAAGGGCACCTACTGGGCGGGACGTGCGGCGCTCGCGGCCGGACAATTCCAGGCTGCCAATAACTACTTCCAGCAGGCGGCTGCATACCCGGAGCTGTTCTACGGCCAGCTGGCTCTCGAACGCCTCGGTCGGTCCGTTCAGCCCCCTCCGCAGGCGCTGCCGCAATATGTGACGACCGCTGCGCAGCGAACGGCGTTCAACGCTCGTCCGCTGGTGCAGGCGGTCCGGCTGCTCGGCCAGCAGGGCCGTTCCACCGAGCAGGCGTTATTCGTCAGAGCCCTGGCCGAATCGCTCGACAGCGATTCGGAGCGGTACCTGGCCGTCGATCTTGCCCAGCAGATCAGCCGGCCCGACCTGCCGGTGTGGATCGCACGTATGGCGCGGATCAAAGGCTCGATGTTCTACGTCAAGCAGGGCTACCCGACGTTTGGAGCCTCGGTTCAATCGGACCTCTGGTCACTCGCCCACGGGATCGCCAGGCAGGAGAGCTCCTACGATCCTTATGCGATCAGCCATGCTGGCGCCCGCGGCATGATGCAGCTGATGGTCGGAACCGCGCGCGAGCAGGCGGGCAAGATGGGCGTCGGTTTCGACAGCTACCGGCTGCTGAGCGATCCCGACTACAACGTCATGCTCGGCTCGGCCTATTTCCGCCGGATGATGGACCGCTGGGGCGGCAGCGTTCCGCTCGCGGTTGCAAGCTACAACGCCGGCTCCGGCAACGTGAGCAAGTGGGTCAACGCCTACGGCGATCCGCGCGGCCAGGTGGATGTCCTGAAGTGGATCGAAGCGATCCCGTACACGGAGACCCGCGCCTACGTTCAGCGCGTGATCGAGAATAGTGTCGTCTATGATTCGCTCCGGACCACGAACCAGCAGCAGACGGCCATGCACGTGTCGCGCTATCTGGGGAAAAACCGCCCGGGCTGATAGTTAGCCGCCATGGCTGACTCGCCTCCACGCTTCATCACGCCGGAAGGCTTTGCGCGCATCCGCTCCGAATATGACGAGCTGTTCGGCGTCGAACGCCCGAAGCTGGTCGAGACCATCGCCTGCGCGGCAGCGAATGGCGACCGGTCGGAGAACGGCGACTACATCTATGGCCGGAAGCGGCTTCGCGAACTCGATCGGCGCCTTTCCCATCTGTCGCGGATCATGAAGGCCGCCAAGGTCGTCGACCCAGCGAGTCAGACCTCGCGCGACCAGGTGCGGTTCGGCGCCACCGTCGAACTCGCCGACGAGGACGACAATCGCCGGACCCTCACCATTGTCGGTGACGACGAAGCCGATGCGACCGCGTCAAGGATAGGATGGAACGCGCCGCTCTCGCGGGCACTCATTGGCGCAAGGGTCGGCGACGAGCGGATCGTGAGGCTGCCGGGCGGTGAGAAGAGCTACGAGGTGGTGGCGATCAGCTATCCGCCCGCAAATTAAGCGGCCTGCGTCGGTGTGCTGACAAGGTGCGGCGGTTCGGCCGGCATCGCCTTTTTCCACGCTGCAGCGATGGCCGCCAAAGCGGCTTCGGCCGCCTCCTCTTCATCGTTGGCGTCGATGAACTGCCACGGGGACCAGCGCGTGTCCGTCAGCAGCTTGAGGTCCTCGAACGCTTGCACGTAATTCGGATCGCGGACGCTGATCGTTTCCTCGTTGCGTAGAACGCCAAGCCATGGGTCGGAGGCGCGCTCCCGCAGTCGTTGCTCCTGCACTTCCGCTTCGACGTTGAAGTAGAGCTTCACGATCAGCGTTCCGTAATCGCGCTGCTGGGCCTCGAACTCGTTGATCTCGTCGAACGCGCGCGTGAGCGCGACTTCGTCCGTCCTGCCGAGTATCCGGTCGTCGAGGACCCGGCGGTACCAGCTACGGAAGAAGATCGACGTGCAGCCCGCCGCGGGCAGGGCTCGCCAGAAACGCGCCAGCCAATGCCCGTCAGAGGATTGGCGCCGGTCGTAGGCAATGTTGTGGACCACAACCTGGCACGGGTCGAACGCGGCCGCGAGCTGGCGCAGCGCATGCTTCTTCGCGGCGCCTTGCGGACCTTCGAAGAGGATGATCGCTCGGCGGCCGTGGACGGTCTGCGGCAGTTGCAGCTCGGCAAGGTGCGTGCGCAGCTGCTCGAGCGTCGCGGATTCGGGGATCATGTCCGGCACGAGGAAAAGCTAGAGGCGCGACTCAGCCCCTGCAATCGACGCGAAGCTTATCCACAGGTTTTTTCGTCCCGTTGCGGACCACCCTTCAGTCGACGGGCACCAGCTTGATGTTCAGCTCCTCGAGCTGCTTGGGCATGACCTCGGACGGAGCATTCATCATCAGGTCCTCCGCCTTCTGGTTCATCGGGAAGAGGATCACCTCGCGGATGTTCGGCTCATCGGCGAGCAGCATGACGATGCGATCGATTCCAGGTGCCGATCCGCCATGGGGCGGAGCTCCGAACTTGAACGCGTTGATCATGCCGGCGAAGTTCGTATCGACTTCTTCTCGCCTGTAACCCGCGATCTCGAACGCCTTGTACATGATATCCGGACGGTGGTTCCGGATCGCGCCCGAGCTTAGCTCAACGCCGTTGCAGACGATGTCATACTGCCACGCGAGGATGTCGAGCGGGTCCTTGCTCTCCAGAGCCTCCAGCCCGCCTTGCGGCATCGAGAACGGATTGTGCGAGAAGTCGATATTCTGCTGCTCTTCGTTGAACTCGAACATCGGGAAGTCGACGATCCAGCAGAAGCGGAACGCGCCTTCCTCTATCAGGTCCAACTGCTCGGCGACACGAGTGCGCGCCAGCCCTGCCAGCCTCGCAGCTTCCTCTTCCTTGCCGGCGGCGAAGAAAATTCCATCGTCCGGGCCAAGACCCATCTGCTCGGCAATACGGTTCATGCCCTCCTCGCCGTGGTTCTTCGCGATCGGCCCGCCCCACTCGCCGCCCTTCCGCGTCGCGTAGCCGAGCCCGGCGAAGCCCTCGCTGCGCGCCCATTCGTTCATGTCGTCGAAGAACTTGCGGCTCTTCTCTGCCGTCCCCGGCGCGGGGACCGCGCGAACGGCGGCGCCCTTTTCGACCAGCCCGGCGAACAAGCCAAAGCCCGAACCTTTAAAATGCTCGCCGACATCGCTGATCAGCAAGGGGTTGCGCAAATCAGGCTTGTCGGTTCCGTACTTTAGCAGCGCTTCCTTATACGGAATGCGAGGATATTCTCCGGCCGGAGTGACGCTCTTGCCCTCCGCAAATTCCTCAAACACGCCGGACAGCACCGGCTCGATCGCTGCGAACACGTCGTCCTGGGTTACAAAGCTCATCTCGAAGTCGAGCTGGTAGAACTCGCCGGGCGAGCGGTCTGCACGCGCGTCCTCGTCGCGGAAGCAGGGTGCGATCTGGAAGTAGCGGTCGAAGCCCGCGACCATGATCAGCTGCTTGAACATCTGCGGCGCCTGCGGAAGCGCGTAGAATTTACCCGGATGCACCCGGCTCGGGACCAGATAGTCGCGGGCGCCTTCCGGCGAGCTCGCCGTCAGGATCGGCGTTTGGAACTCGGTGAAACCCTGCTCGATCATCCGTCGGCGGATCGAAGCAATCACCGCCGAGCGCAGGACGATGTTCTGGTGCACCTGTTCACGGCGCAGATCGAGGTAGCGGTACTTGAGCCGGATTTCCTCGGGATAGTCCTGCTCGCCCGCGACCGGCATGGGCAGCTCGGCAGCCGCGGACTGAACGGTCACTTCGCGGCCGCGTACCTCGATCTCGCCGGTGGCGAGATTCAGATTCACCGTATCGGGCGACCTCGCAACCACCTCACCGTCGACGGTGACCACGGACTCGACGCGAAGACGATCGAGCGTCTGGAAAGCCGGCGAATCCGTGTCCACGACGACCTGGGTGATCCCATAATGGTCGCGCAAATCGACGAACAGCAGGTGGCCGTGATCGCGCTTGCGGTGGACCCAGCCTGATAGCCGGACGGTCTTGCCGACGTCCGACGCGCGGAGCTGACCGCAATTGTGGGTACGATAGGCGTGCATGATGATGGCGGCTCGCAAGCGAAAAATGTGGTGAAAAACGCGCGCCGCGCTTCAATGCCGCAAAGCTTTTTGTCAACCCGCGAGGTGCCCGCTAAAGCGCCCCCAAGACTCATGCGTATCCATCCACTGATTACCAAGTCGGACGACCTCAAGGCACTCGTCGACCGTCTCTCCAAGCAGCCCTTCGTCGCGGTGGACACCGAGTTCATGCGCGAAAATACCTATTGGCCGGACCTGTGCCTGATCCAGGTCGCGAGCTCGGAAGAGGCTGCGGCGATCGACCCGAAAGCCGAGGGCATCGACCTCAAGCCGCTGCTCGAGCTGTTCGTAGCGGACGAGGACGTGCTGAAAGTCTTCCACGCTGGCGGACAAGACCTCGAGATCATCCACAATCTCACGGGCAAGGTGCCCCACCCGCTCTTCGATACCCAGATTGCGGCCATGGCTCTCGGGCACGGCGAGCAGATCGGCTATTCAAACCTGATCGAAAGCCTGCTCGGCCACAGCCTCGACAAAGGCGCGCGCTTTACCGACTGGAGCCGTCGGCCGCTCGACAAGCGCCAGATCGATTATGCGATTGCCGATGTGACCCACCTCGCGACGGTTTTCCCGCGCATGGTCGAAAAGCTGAAGAAGTCCGGACGCGGCGCATGGCTCGACGAGGAGATGGAGCGGTTGGCGGACGCGTCCACCTTCGCATTCCCGCCGGGGGACGCCTGGAAACGCCTGAAGCTACCGAGCCGCAATCCGGCGGTTCTCGGCCGACTCAAGGCCGTGGCGGCGTGGCGCGAAACGGAGGCACGAAGCAAGAACCTGCCGCGGGGGCGTATTATCAAGGACGACACGCTGACCGAGATCGTCCTTCACCCGCCGAAGACTCAGGACGATCTCGGGCGAATTCGCGGCTTGTCTGCCGGGTGGAAGACCAACGACATCGGCGGACGCCTGATTGCCGCGATCGAAGCGGCCAAGCCGCTGGAGGGAAGCGAATTGCCGGACCGCGAGCCGAGACGGCCGGGCCTTACCAAGGACGCGGCCTTGGTGAGCGACCTTTTGAAGCTGCTGCTGAAGATCCGCGCGAAGGAAACGGGCGTGGCGGCGCGGCTCATCGCCCGTTCGGACGATCTCGAGGCACTCGCGGCCGGCGTTCGCAAGAACCTCAATATCCTGCAGGGCTGGCGCTACGAGCAGTTCGGGAAGGACGCCCTCGACCTCGTGGAAGGCCGCCTCGCCTTCGCGATCGAGAACGGGAAGCTCAAGATGAGCAGGGTTGTCGAGCAAGAGACCGTCGATGCGTAGCGCTTGCCTGGTGGCCGGTCTGCTGCTCGCGGGCTGCACGACGGCCACCGCCGTGGGTCCCGGCGAAACCCCGGACCACATCTGCAATGCGGAAGGCACGGACCGTTTTGTTGGTCAGCAAGGCAACAGCGAAACCGGTGCTGCAATCATGCGCGCGACGCACGCCGCAGTGCTGCGCTGGGCGCCTCCCGGTTACATGCTGACCATGGACTTCAGCCCAAGCCGGGTGACGGTCCGCCTGGGCCCGCGCGGAGAGGTCACGGCGATCAACTGCGGCTAGGCCGCCTCGTCGATCATTCTCGCATCCATCAGCGCTCGGCGAATCGTCGGCAGGCTCAGGCGCGCACGCTCGGAGATCGCGTAGCGATCCACCGCCTCAACCGCCCGCTCCGCAGTCCAATAGTCGCGATGTAGGCGATCGGACATGAAACGCAGGGCTTCCGCCGGAATGTGAAGGCCCCGATCCGCAAACAGGAGTTGGATCAAGGCTCCGAACAGCGCGTCGTCGGGATGATTGATTCGCGTGATCGGCGTTACTGCAAGGCGAGTCCGCAAATCCGGCAACCGCGGCAGCCACGCCGGGGGAACCTCGTCCGCGATCATCACCAGTGGCCGGGCGGTGTCCTGCGCCTGGTTCCAGGCGTGGAACAGCTCTTCCTCGTCCCGTTGCTCGGCCTCGTCGAACAGTCGTCCTCCGACTCGCTCGACGAAGCTGCGTCCCAGCAACGTGCGGCCTGAGCGCCGCGGTCCGGTGAGGATTGTCGCCTTCACCGGCCACATGCTCCACTTGCGGAAATGATCGAACGCCTCGCGATTGGCGTCGGAAACGATGAAGCGGGCGTCGCCCTCGCTTTGGGGCCAGTCGAGCGGAAGCGCGATCTGGTCCGGCCCCTGCTTCATTCCTGAACCTTCGGTGGTGTCGCCGGCTGCGGCTGTGGTTGCGGCGCGGGCTGCGGCTGAGGCGGCGGGGGCGGCGGTGGAAGCGCAGGCGGCTTGGCCGAAGAAGACCGGATCTTCACGACCGTGCCGGAAGTCTCGACAATCCATCCCCGCGCCGAGAGCGCTGCGGCCAGCTGGCTGACGTCGCCATGATACTGAACCAGAATGTAGCTCGTTCCCTTGGCATTGATCTGCTGGGGCGTGGCGGAGTCGATTCCCGCCAGCGTCCGCAGATGCGCCATCGCGAAATTGTAGACGTTCACGTCGGGGCCAGTGACCTGCACCTGGTACGCGTTCGTCGTACTGACGGGCTTGGCGATCGGCTTCTCCTCCGGCGGGAGCTCGGGCATCGGAGGCGGCGGAGGTTGGTTGAGGGAAGGATCGCGCGCGAGGGCACCGGCCGCGAGCGCATTCGCGAACAGCTGGTCCATCCGCTGAACGCCCAGCGCCATCATGCCGGGAATGGCGTCGCTGTTCGGAGCCGTCAGCGTGAATCCGCCGACGATCTGATTGTCGGGCCCGTGCCGAGCAATGAACCGTGCCCGTGCCGGGCCTCCTGGGTAGAGCCGCTGTAGCTGCACTTCTGCAATGAGGATGTCCGCGGCGCCATAAAGATCGAGCAGATTGCGCCACCAGCCCCGACCGGGGCGCGCGGTCTGCGAGGCGTTGATGAGCAGCGGGTCGGAACCCATGCCGCTGACTCGCACATAGTCGATCGGGCTTTGCGACGTCCGGAACTGGGCCCAGGCGCGTTGCCACGCATTGCGAAGCTCGACCGTGGTTGCCGTCCCGCCGGAAACCATCACCGGAATCAACAGCATCGGCACCGAGCGCTGCACCTCGCCGCCTTCCACGCCGAGGAACTGGGCTGCACGCGCACGATCGAAGAGAATTCCAAGGTCCGCGATGTATCGGTTCGGTCCGATCTGCTCCCGCTCGACGTTGATCGAGCTGACGATCTGGTCGAGTACACTATCTGGAAGGTTTGGCGCCTGGGTGATCGGCAGCTTGTGCATCTTGGCCCAGAGCGTCCGGAAACCCTGGCGTTGAGCGATGCGCCAACCGGCATAGCGCGCGGACTGCGCATCGCCGCTGCCGACATCGACGTGGATACCCGTAATCTCCAGCGTTCCCGAGCTGTCGATCGGAAGGATCCCGCGGTCGGACGTTTCCAGCTGAGCGTAGATCACGCCGGAGATTCCGAGCGCGATTGCAACCAGCATTGAGATGAGAACGGGCCGGCGAAGCATTCGCGGCGTCTTTTGGCGATAACGGCGTGGAAATCCAAGCGGCTTGTCTCTAGGGCCTCGCCGAAGATGAGCCAGAAGCCCCTCACCTATGCCGACGCCGGCGTGTCGATCGAGGCCGGCAACGCCCTGGTGAAGGCGATTGGGCCGCTCGCCCGCTCGACCGCGCGGCCGGGAGCCGATGCGGAACTCGGCGGCTTTGGCGGGTTTTTCGACCTGAAAGCGGCCGGCTATCGCGATCCGCTGCTCGTCGCGGCCAATGATGGCGTCGGCACCAAGCTCAAGTTGGCGATCGAGACCGGGCGTCATGACGGCGTGGGGATCGACCTGGTCGCCATGTGCGCGAACGATTTGATAGTCCAGGGTGCCGAGCCTCTGTTTTTCCTGGATTATTACGCGTCCGGGAAGCTCGACAATGACGTCGCGGCCGCAGTTGTCGCCTCAATTGCAGAGGGCTGCAGGCAAGCGGGTTGCGCCTTGATCGGTGGCGAGACCGCCGAGATGCCCGGCATGTACGCCGAAGGCGACTATGACCTCGCCGGCTTCTGCGTCGGTGCGGTCGAGCGCGACAATGTGCTGACGGGCGCGCAAATCGGTCCCGGTGACGTCATCCTCGGCCTTGCGAGCTCCGGCGTGCACAGCAACGGCTTCTCGCTGGTCAGGCGGACCATCGAGCAAGAACATTGGAACCTCGACGAACCGATGCCCGGCGAAGGCGGCCGCCTGCTTGCCGACGTCTTCATGGAACCGACCCGCATCTACGTGCGGGCACTCCTGCCGCTCGTCCAGGAGCATCGCATCAAAGGCCTTGCGCACATCACAGGCGGCGGACTTCTCGAGAATATTCCACGGGTTCTACCGCAGGCCTGCCATGCAATGGTAGAAACAAGCCGTTGGTCACTGCCTGCGGTCTTTGAGCTGCTCCAGCAGGGCGGCCAAATCGCTCCCGGGGAAATGGCTCGCACCTTCAACTGCGGCATCGGCATGGCCATCATCGTCAGCAGCGATGCCTCGGCTTCGGTGACGGCGATGCTAGAGGGAGCAGGCGAAACGGTTCACGAGATCGGCCGCGTCGAAGAGGGGCCGCGCGGCTGCACGGTCAGCGGCGCGGCTGGCTCGTGGAACTCGCCCGGGGACTGGTCCGCGACCCACAATGCGTGATCCAAGACGTGTTGGAATCATGATTTCAGGCCGCGGAAGCAACATGCGTGCGCTGGTCGAGAAGGCGAGCAGCTACGAGGTGGCGCTGATCGCTTCCAACCGACCGGAGGCGGCCGGTCTCGAATGGGCACGCGCTCGAGGCATCCGAACCTGGGCAAAGGACAGCAAGGGCATCGCCAAGGAGGCCTTCGACCGTGAACTGAGCGAAACGCTCGACGACCAGGGCGTCGGCACCATTGCGCTTGCCGGCTTCATGCGCATCCTGTCTCCCTGGTTCGTGAACCAGTGGTTAGGACGCATCGTCAACATCCACCCTTCCCTCCTGCCCAAATATCGCGGCCTCGACACTCATGTTCGAGCCATTGAGGCAGGTGATGCGGTGAGCGGCTGCTCCGTGCACATCGTCACCGAAGAACTCGACGCGGGCGAAGTCCTGGGCCAGACCGAGGTGGCGATCGAGCCCGGCGACACTCCGGAAACTCTCGAGCAACGCGTTCTTGCTGCCGAGCATGAGCTCTATCCGCGGATTTTGAGCGAGTTCGTACAAAGATGAGCGAAGCATTGGACCGGGTGCGCGCTTGCGCGCTCGAGCTTCCCGAAACCGAGGAGCGCCCTTCCCACGGGCAACCGACCTTCTTCGTCGCCGGCAAGCAGTTCGCGCAGTTCCGCGACAATCACCATGGCGACGGCAGGACGGTGGTGTGCGTTAGAGTCAGCAGCCTCGACGAGCAGGCAATGCTGCTCGAAGCCGATCCGGAAACCTATTCGAAGCCGGCCTACATGCCGACATGGTTGTCCATAAATTTGGCCGGAGCGAACGTGGATTGGGACCATGTCGCTGACCGTATCGCCGAGAGCTGGGAGCTTGCGGCGCCACGCAGGCTCCTCGAAGCAGGCGGCCGATGAGCGATTCGGAAACGCGCCGCCGCTGGATCACGCTCGGCGAGATCATCGCTATCGCAGCGCTGATCGTTTCCGCCGTCGGGGTGTGGATCGCCTGGAAGAGCAGCAACGAGGACAGGACGACGCGCGTGGTCGAGCAGCGTACGCCAGTGCCGCTCGCCCTGCGCGGTACGGTCAATGGCGATGGAAGGACGCTCACGATCCTGCCGGCGGACCCATCGCATGGGCTCGAAGGTCTCTCCGTCGCCATCAAAGATGGCTCGACGATCGATGTCGGCAGCGACGGCAAGCTGTCCGCTGAGGACGTCCAGGCTGCGCTCAAGGGCCGCGACAAGGAGGCCAAGGAGGTTACGCACAGCGTGCCGGTCCGCATCGATGCCCGCTACGTCGAGATGGGCAAGGACCGCCGCGGGGGTGGGAATTACGTTCTACGCTACAAGTGGCAGGGCGGCGGCCTGTTCGGCGGCCGCTCACTCCGCCTCGCTGGGCTCAGCCGCTAGCCGACAATCTCTTCGGGCTTGAAGAAATACTCGATCTCGATCTTCGCATTCTCGTCGCTGTCCGACCCGTGGACCGAGTTTGCTTCAATCGATTCCGCATAGATCTTGCGGATCGTGCCTTCGGCAGCATCGGCCGGATTGGTCGCGCCCATCACCTCACGGTTGCGAGCAACGGCATTCTCGCCCTCGAGAACCTGCACGACGACGGGGCCGGAGGTCATGAAGGTGCACAGGTCGCTAAAGAACGGCCGCTCCTTGTGGACCGCGTAGAAGCCCTCGGCCTGGTCGCGGGTCATGTGGATACGCTTGGAGGCGACGACTCGAAGGCCGGCTTCCTCCAGCATCTTGGTGACGGCGCCGGTGAGGTTCCGGCGTGTGGCATCCGGCTTGATGATCGAAAAGGTGCGCGTCACGGCCATGACCGGGCGATCTCCTGTGAATTGTTTGGTTTGGAATTGGTGCGCCGCCTAGCTGCGAGGCAGCGCGGCTGCAAGCCATAGCTTGGTTGCTCAGGCCTGCTGCTTCCAGCGTCCGTCGACTTGAGCCCAATATCTCCGCTCTACCCCTTCCCGGCCGGCCAGATTCTTCCAGGCAAGGCGAGCGTCTTCGAGAGTGTTCGCGTCGAACAGGTAAAAGCTCCGGTCGTACGTCAACGCCGAATCCCGCCACTGCCCGTCGGCGATCAGCATATTTCGCGCCTGGTTGGGAGCATCGGCGCTGCTGGACAGCAGTACCGGCTGTCGTGCGTCATCGGCGCCCCCTGCCAATCCGTGCGGGAGGAAGTTCGAAGGTGAAGAATCCCAAAGCATTCGATCGAGACGCACCAGGAACCCTTCATCCTCCGCGACGATCAGCAGTCGGCCTTCAGCGGCCAGGACCTTCTCGGCAATGCTTGCGATCACCTGCTCGGGCGCGGTTCCGGCAAGCTGATAAAAATCGACCTGCACCTCGGCGCTCGGTCAGCGCTCCAGCACGTCCGCGACATATTCGTCGAGCAGCCGCACTCCGAAACCCGTCGCGCCCTTGTCGTAAGTGTTATTCGCCTTGTCCGACCACGCCTTCCCGGCCATGTCGACATGCGCCCAGCGGACGCCATTCTCGATGAATCGCTGGATGAACTGAGCGGCGGTGATCGAACCGCCTTCGCGCGGGCCGACGTTCTTCATGTCGGCGATCGGCGAATCGATCAGCCGGTCGAACGGCTCGCCGAGCGGCATCCGCCACAGGCGGTCGCCCGAATCTTCGCCGACATGCTGCAGCTGCGCCGCAAGCTCGTCATTGTTCGAGAACAGCCCCGCCCATTCGTGGCCCAGACTGATCAGGATCGCCCCGGTGAGCGTCGCGAGATCGATAATCGTCGTGGGTTTGTAGTTGCGCTGGACGTAGGTCACCGCGTCGGCGAGCACGAGCCGCCCCTCGGCGTCCGTGTTGATCACCTCGACTGTTTGGCCGGACATGGTCGTGACGACATCCCCAGGCCGCTGGGCATTCCCTCCCGGCATGTTTTCGACGAGGCCGCAGATCCCGACGATGTTCGCCTTGGCCTTGCGCAGTGCGATCGCCTTCATCGCGCCCGCGACCGCACCGGCGCCACCCATGTCCCACTTCATGGCTTCCATGCCCTGGGCGGGCTTGATCGAAATTCCGCCGGTATCGAACGTCACGCCCTTCCCGACGAACGCGACCGGCTTTGCGCCTTCACCGCCACCATTCCACTTGAGGATGAGCAAGCGGCCTTCGCGCACAGAACCCTGCGCGACACCGAGCAGAGCTCCCATTCCGAGCTTTTCCATGGCGGCGCGATCGAGAACCTCGACCTCTAGCCCGGTCCCCTTGATCGAGGCCCGAACGCGTTCGACGAAGCTTTCCGGGTAGATGATGTTCGCCGGTTCGGTGACCAGCTCACGCGTCAGGGAGACGCCTTCATATACGGGCGCCCAACGGCCCGAGTAGCGCTTCGCCGCACCCTCGCCACCGCCGACGACGATCACCTCCTCGAGCGTGGGCTTCTGCTTGTCCTTGAGCTTGGTGCGATACCGGTCGTAGCGCCAGCCGCGGAGCGCCGCGGCCAGACCGACGCGCGCCGCGGCATCCGCATCGAAGCCGGCGCCGCTCACGTCGATCACCGCCCGTTTCTCGCCGGAGGTAAGCAGGCGCGAAACGGCCGTTCCACCGAGCTTTTCGGCCGCTTCCTTCGGCGAGCTGCCGGCCCCTGTGCCAATCACGAGCACGCGACGAAGCGTCCCGCCGTCGTCGATGAACTGCTCCGCAGCGCTCGCCGCGTCGCCCTCGAAGCGCTGGCGGTCGAGTGCTCCTGTTATCGTCTGCTGCGCTGCGCCGAGCGAAGCGAGGCTCGAACGATCCTTACCGGCGACCGGAAGCACCAGCGCGTAGTCACCGTCGGGCCGGCGGTCGGCAAAAGCGATCTTCATGTAAGGCAATCCTGTCGAAAGGCGAACGTTAGCGGCTGCCTTTAGGATGCAAGACCTGTGTTGGCAAAGCCACGCCCGGCGGGCGTCGGGGCGATTGTCGCCGCCGTCATCCGGTGCAATAGGCTGACCAGCGTTGGGATCTGAGAACGGCGGGACGGGCAGCGTTGCGGACGAAACTTGTCTGGTGGTCTGCGCTCCCGATGCTCGCTGCGGTGCCTGGCGCTGCGAACGCCGAGGCTCAACCCGCCCCAGTTCCGACGACAGCCGCTCCCGAGCAAACCGTCGACTTCAGCGCCGACCAGGTCATCTACGACAGCGACGCGGACATTGTGACTGCGGATGGGGAAGTCCGGATGCGGCGCGATGGCCAGTATCTCGCCGCCCAAAGGGTCATCTGGAACCGCAAGACCGACGAAGTGCGCGCCCAGGGAAATGTCGTCCTGCTGACGCCTCAGGGAGACAAGCTCGTCGGCGATGATGCCGTGCTCACCAACGAGATGCGCGACGCTGCCATCAGCAATCTCATGGTCGTGCTCGAGAGCGGAGGACGAGTGGCGGCGCAGCGCGGAAGCCGCCGCGGCGAGATCACCACTCTTCAAAACGCGATCTACTCGCCATGCCCCGTCACGACCGAAACGGGCTGTCCGAAGCGGCCGAGCTGGGCGATCACCGCCGCGCAGGTGATTGACGACCCCGCGACCGGCAAGGTGGTCTTTCGCGGCGGACGAATGCAGCTGTTTGGAATCACGCTGCCACTCCTCCCGGTCTTCAGCATCTCGCGGACGAACGAAGGGGCGACGGGTTGGCTCGTGCCGGACATCAGCCTGTCGACGAAGAAGGGCTTTGAGCTCGCCCTTCCCTATCACTGGCAGATCGCATCGAACCGCGATCTCACGCTCACGCCGCATCTCTATACCGGCGTCCTGCCGGCCATCGAGGTCAAGTATCGCGATCTCAACAGCCTGGGTGCCTACCAGCTCGGGGGGTTCCTGACCTACGGCAAGATCGACAACATCAATCCGGACATCACCTCGACGCGGCACGGCGTCCGCGCCTATTTCGAGGCGAACGGCAAGTTCCAGCTCGATCCTTTATGGAGCATCACCAGCTCCTTGCGCGTGGCAACCGACAAGACGGTTACCCGCCGATACGACATCACGACCGACGATCGCCTGCGCAATGTCGTGAACGTCGAGCGGATCAGCCCGGACTCCTACATCTCCGTCGCTGGATGGGCGTTCGAGGGCCTCCGTCAGGAAGACAAGCAGAAGACCATTCCGATCGCCCTGCCGGCGATCGACGCACGCTTCCGCATGAACGGCATCGCCGGAGGCCGCCTGGAGCTCCAGGCCAACAGCCTGTCGATCTTCAGGATTGAAGGCCAGGATACGCAGCGCGCCTTTGCCAGTGCCGATTGGGACCTTCGTCGATTGACGCCGTGGGGACAGGAGTTCACCCTCACCGCCTACGGCCGAGGCGATATCTACCACACGAACGATGCCTCGAGCACCGCGGTCCCAATCTATCGTGGCATAGACGGCTGGCACGCTCGCGCGATCGGAGCGCTCGCCGCGGACATCCAGTGGCCATTCGTCGGACCGCTGTTCGGAGGCGTTCAGCGCCTGACTCCTCGCGTGCAGCTCGTCCTGACGCCCCCGACCTCGAACCTTGACATCCCCAATGAGGACGCGAGGTCGGTCGACCTCGAGGACAGCAACCTCTTCGCGCTGAATCGTTTCAACGGCTACGACCGATGGGAGGATTCCTCCCGGGTGACATATGGGGTCGATTGGTCGCTGGACCGGCCGAACCTGTCGATCGACAGCATCGTGGGGCAAAGTGTTCACCTGAGAAAAGATCTGGATATTTTCCCGGAGGGAACAGGACTTAACAGCCGGATTTCCGACATCGTGGGAAGAACGAGGATTCGCTACGGGCGCTTCATCGACATCACGCATCGCTATCGGATCGACAAAAGCAATTTCGCCGTCAGGCGCAACGAGGTCGACCTGACGATTGGGACACAGCAGACCTATGCCCAAGTGGGCTATCTGAGGCTCAACCGGAACATCGATCCCGCGATCGAGGACCTCCGCGACAAGGAAGAGTTGCGGCTCGCTGCCCGCGTGCTCTTCCGCCGCTACTGGTCGGTGTTCGGAGCGACCGTCATCGACCTCACCGACAAGAGTGAGGATCCGCTTTCGCTCGCGGACGGCTGGCAGCCGGTCCGCCATCGTCTCGGGATTCAGTATGAGGACGATTGCCTGCAGGTTGGCTTCACCTGGCGGCGCGACTATGAACAGATCGGCGCCTTCCGGAAGGGAAGCACCTTCAGCCTTCACTTGGCTTTCAAGGGACTTAACCGCTAAGGCTGCGTTCAGCGGGCCTGACGCACTGCGTTGGGCCCACTACCGGCCGGGGAATCAAGGGAAATTCGCATCGTGACAGGAGTTTTCGGGTTGAATTCGACGCGCGCATGGCTCGTCGGGGCATCGCTTGCAGCAGCTACGACTTCGGCGATCGCGCAGCAAGGTGCGCCGAACGCCCCGGCGCAGACCCCCAGCACGACGCAGGCGCTGCGTCTTCCCGAAAATCCTCAGGTCTTCGGCAAGGCGATCCCATCGGTCATCAAGGCCACGGCCATCGTCAACGGCGACGTGATCACGCAAACCGACGTTGACCAGCGGCTGGCGCTGCTCGCGATCGCGAACGGCGGCAAGATTCCGCAGGAGGAGATCGACAGCCTTCGTCAGCAGGTCCTGAGGAACCTCATCGACGAAACCCTGGAGATCCAGGCTGCCAAGGCCGAGAAGATCGAGTGGAAGACGTCGGACATCGACCGTACCGTCCAGCGCGTCGCGGCCAACGTGAAGCAGACTCCGGACCAGCTCGCGAATTTCCTGGAGTCCAACGGGTCCTCGATCAAATCGCTGCGGCGCCAGATCGAGGGCGAGATCGCTTGGCAGCGGCTGCAGAGCGCCAAGATCGAAAACGGCGTCAGCGTCGGCGACGACGAGGTGAAGGCCGTGCTCGACAAGCTCAACGCTTCGAAAGGCACGGAAGAATATCACGTCGGCGAGATCTTCCTGTCCTCGACGCCGGATACCCAGGCGCAGACCGTCGCAAACGCCAACAAGATCCTCGAACAGCTGCGCAACGGCGCGTCCTTCGCCGGCTATGCGCGTCAATATTCGGAAGCCTCGACCGCCGCGGTGGGCGGAGACCTCGGGTGGGTACGGCCAGAGCAGCTCCCGGCGCCGCTTGCCGCGACTCTCCGCGACATGGGACCGGGCTCGGTGAGCAATCCGGTTCCCGTGCCCGGCGGCGTCTCCATTCTCGCGGTCGTGGACACCCGCAAGATTCTGACCCGCGATCCTCGTGACGCGATTTTGAGCCTCAAGCAGATCTCGATCAGCTTTCCCAAGGGGACGACGCGCGAAGTGGCCGAACCGATTGTCGCTCGCTTCAGCGAGGCTGCCCGCAACGTCGGCGGCTGCGGCGGGGTCGACAAGATCGCCACCGAGTTCCACGGCGAAGTCGTTCAGCAGGACGGCGTGAAGATGCGCGACCTGCCCCCGGCCCTGCAGCAGATGATGACGCAGATGCAGGTCGGCCAGGCGACGCAGCCTTTCGGCTCGCTCGATGAAGGCGTCCGCACGCTCGTCATCTGCGGCCGCGACGAGGTCGATCCGACCGCCCCGAGCTACGACGAAGTGTACAGCCAGCTTAACGAAGAGCGCGTGAACAACCGCGCCCGCCGTTACCTGCGCGACCTTCGCCGCGACGCGATCATCGAGTTCCGCTAATCCACGAAGCTCGTTAAGGGCGCGGCTGTGGCCAACACGCCCCTCTCGCCGCTGGCAATCTCGCTGGGCGATCCTGCGGGGATCGGGCCCGAGGTGATCGCCAAATGCTGGGACCACAAAGACGAGCTCGGCCTTCCGCCGTTCGTCGCGATCGGTGACGGCCGCTCGATCGCGTCCGTATGGGACGGTCCGATTGAGGTTGTCGACGATCCTCGTCAGGCGGACTCCGCGTTCGATTATGCTCTTCCATTGATCCAGATCTCCGCGGCCGACGCGGACACTCCGGGTCAGCCGAGCGTATCCGGCGCTCACTGCTCGCTCGATGCGCTGGAGCTTGCGGTCGGTCTTGCCAGATCCGGCTCGGCCGCTGCCGTCGTCACCGGCCCGGTTTCCAAGGAACAGCTCTACGCCATCGGCTTTCAGCATCCCGGCCAGACCGAGTTCGTCGCCGAGCGTTGCGGCGTCGCACCGGGGAACGTCGTGATGATGCTGGCCGGTCCGACGCTGCGGACCATCCCAGTCACTACTCACCTGGCGATACGAGATGTCCCGGAACGGCTGACGACGGCGCTGATCGAATCGCGGGGACGGGCAGCCTTGCGCGGTCTTCAGCGCAACTTCGGAATCCCGCAGCCCCGGCTCGCCGTTTCGGGTCTCAACCCGCACGCCGGCGAGGGGGGCAAGCTCGGGCAGGAAGAGCTGGAGATCATCGAACCCGCGATCGCGGCGCTTGCGGCCGAAGGCTGGCGGGTGATGGGTCCGCTGCCGGCCGACACGATGTTCCACCCGCGGGCGCGCGCCAACTACGACGCGGCGCTTTGCATGTATCACGATCAGGCGCTCATCCCGATCAAGGCGCTCCACTTCGAAGAAGCGGTGAACATCACGCTCGGCCTGCCGATTGTCCGGACCGCACCGGATCACGGCACGGCCTTCGACATCGCAGGCCAGGATCGCGCCGACGCGCGGCCGATGGCCGCCGCGATACGAATGGCGGCCGAATGCGCGATGCTCCGCGCCGAGACGGTTTGAGCAAGCCGGTCGAGCCGCTGCGCGAAGTCATTGCGCGGCACGGCCTCAGCGCGAGCAAGGCGCTCGGCCAGAACTTCATCCTCGACCGGCATCTGCTTGCGCGAATTGCAGCCATCCCCGGCGACCTGCATGGACAACGCGTCTACGAAGTGGGCCCCGGCCCCGGCGGCCTTACGCGAGCCCTCCTCGCAGCCGGATCCTCGGTCGTTGCCGTCGAGCGGGACCGGCGGTGTATCCCGGCGCTTCAGGAGCTGGAGGGGGAGTTCGGCTCGAAGCTCCGGATCATCGAATCCGACGCGCTCAAGATAAACGAGCGAGAGTCCGCCGGCAGCGGCGCGCATGTCGTCGCAAACCTCCCCTACAATGTGGGCACCGCCCTGCTTGTTAAGTGGCTCGGTGAAAAATGGCCGCCGTGGTGGCGGTCGCTCACGCTCATGTTCCAGAAGGAGGTGGCCGATCGCATCGTGGCGCAGCCCGGAAGCGATGCTTACGGCCGACTTTCGGTAGCGGCCCAATGGCGCTCTCGGCCGAGGATCGCCATGACCGTGAGCCGCTCGGCATTCGTTCCACCGCCGAAGGTCACCTCCGCCGTGGTGCATATCGTGCCGACCGAAGCTCCCGAGGGTGTCGACGCCAAGGTCATGGGAAAGCTCACCGAAGCCGCCTTTGGCCAACGCCGCAAGATGCTGCGCTCGAGCCTCAAATCGTTCGGCGGCGCAAGCGAAGCAGCCGAAGCGCTCGGCATCGACCTGCAACGGCGCGCGGAAACGCTCAGCGTCGACGAATATGTGAAGCTGGCGCGGGCGCTGAGCTAGTTGTTCTTGGGAACGTCCGGCGCCTTGGCCGAAGCGACAGTCGGTCCCCGGCTGATTGCCTGCGATAGCTGAGCTGCCTGCGGGCATGCCTTGCCTCCGCAGAGGGTCTGCAGCTTCTGCAGGTTCGCCTGGGCGCGGGCCGTCGCCCCCATCTCGACCATCGCTTCTCCCTGCACGGCAATGGCGTCCGGGTCGTTGGGCTCGAGCAGCAAGGCCTTGTTCGTCATGCGAATCGCCTTGCCATAGAGATGCTGCTTCTCCGCCACGCGCGCGAGGTCGACGAACGCCCACCGGTTGCGCGGATCGACCGCAAGCGCGGTCTCGAGCATGTCCTCCGCCTCTTCGAGCTTGCCGGCGGAGGTCAGGGCCTTGGCCTGACGCTGAAGCTCGATCGACTTCGGCTGGATCTGGTCGTCAGCGCGCTGGCTCATGACGGGCGACGCGAGCGCCACTCCCGCAAAACCCACCAGCAGAAGACGAGGCAAAGAGCGCATCAAATTCTCCACTTCGTACAGTCGCCTAGCACGGACGACCGAGCCGCGCGACGAAAAACCCGTCCGTCTGGTCGTGGCCGGGCGTCAGCAATCGGCCCTTCCCGTCCATACGGCCACCGGCAATGGCCGGATCCTGACTAATCCACGATGAATGGCGCTCAAGGAAGCCTTCAATCTGCCCTGCCCCTTCGCGGGACAGGAGCGAACAGACTCCATAAACGAGCCGTCCGCCGGGGCGGACCAACTCGGCAGCGATGTCGAGAAGGCGTTGCTGCACGCCGAGGAGACGCTCGAGCCGCTCAGGCGTGACCCGCCAGCGACCTTCCGGATTGCGCCGCCACGTGCCGCTCCCGGAACATGGCGCGTCGACCAGCACGACGTCGGCTCTGCCGCGCCAGTCGTCGAGTTCCTCAAGCTCACGCGGTGGGTTGAGCAGCCTGGTCTCGATAGTCGCTCCCGCCCGCTCTGCCCGTTGCGGCAGCTTGGAGAGCCGCGCCCGATTGCTGTCGGTTGCCAGGATCTCGGCACCCGCCGCGGCCGCGGCCAACGCGAGAGACTTGCCGCCGGCGCCGGCACAAAGATCGATGATCTTGTCACCGGCCCTCGGTTCGCACGCGAGTGCGATGAGCTGGCTGCCCTCGTCCTGAACCTCGACGAGACCCGCCGAATATGCCCGATGATCGTCTACGCGGGTGTCGGGCGCGAGCCGTATGCCCCAGGGACTGAGAGGCGTCGGGATTGCGTCCGTAAATTGGCCCAGAAGCTGTTCACGAGCCGTCCGCGCAGCATTCACCCGCAGATCGACGGGAGCGCGCTCGAGAAGCGCCGGCCCTTCATCGGAAGCGACGAGCGTAGACAGCTCTGGCTCGAGCCAGAAAGGAATGAACGATGCTTGGGCGATACTTTCGCCGCTTTGTGGAGGCTCCGGGCCGCGAGGCTGGCCAAATAATTCGAGCAGCTCCGGCTGCTCCTCCGCCAATCCGAGGACAGCGCTTCGCCCGGCGTGAGGCCGTTCCGCGGTGCGGCGAATGGCGCGAAACACGAGCTCGCGCACCGCTCGCCGGTCCTTCGATCCCGCGTAGCGCCGGTGCTTGAAATAGCGGGAGACGATCGTGTCCGCCGGCGGCCCGTCCTCTCGTGTGGAGACGATCACCTCATCGAGAATCTCGATCGCCGCCTGAAGCCGAGCGGCGGGAGTCATGATCTAGCGCGTCGGATAGTTGGGCGCCTCACGCGTGATCGTCACGTCGTGGACGTGGCTTTCGGATAGCCCCGCATTGGTGATGCGCACGAACCTCGCTCGCTTCTGCAGCTCGGCGATCGTCGTCGAACCCGTGTAGCCCATCGCGGCCTTCACCCCGCCGACCATCTGGTGGATGATCTCGCGGACCGGGCCCTTGTAGGGCACCTGCCCCTCGATGCCCTCGGGCACCAGCTTCAGATGGTCCCGGATGTCCTGCTGGAAGTAACGGTCCGCCGATCCGCGGGCCATTGCGCCGACCGAGCCCATCCCGCGATACGATTTGTAGGAACGGCCCTGATAGAGGAAGATCTCGCCCGGAGCTTCCTCGGTACCTGCCAGCAGCGACCCGACCATGACCGTCGACGCTCCGGCGGCGAGCGCCTTGGCCATGTCCCCGCTCGTGCGGATTCCACCGTCGGCAATCACCGGAACGCCGTTCGCCGCACCCGCTGCATCCATGATGGCGGTGAGCTGGGGAACTCCTACGCCGGCAACGATCCGCGTGGTGCAGATCGATCCCGGGCCGATGCCCACCTTGATCGCGTCCGCCCCCGCATCGACAAGCGCCTTGGCTGCGTCCGCGGTCGCCACATTGCCGGCAACCACCTGCGCGGAATTGGACAGGCTCTTCACCCGCTCGACCGCCTTCGCCACATCCGTGTTGTGGCCATGCGCGGTGTCGATGACGATGCAGTCGCAGCCCGCCCCGATCAGAGCTTCTGAACGCGCAAAGCCCGCATCGCCCGTCGTTGACGCTGCCGCTACGCGGAGCCGCCCCTCTCCATCCTTGGTCGCGTGCGGCGCGGCGACCGACTTCTCGATGTCCTTCACGGTGATAAGCCCGACGCAATGATCGTGGCGATCGACGACGAGTAACTTCTCGATCCGGCGCTGGTGGAGGATTCGCCGCGCTTCCGCTTCGGTGGTTCCCACAGGTACGGTCGCCAAATTCTCCCTGGTCATCAACTCGCTGACCTTCTGGCGCGGATTCTCCGCAAAGCGGACGTCGCGGTTGGTCAGGATTCCGCACAGCTTGCCGGACTTCTCTACGATCGGAATGCCGCTGATGCGGTGAGCCTTCATCAGCTCGAGCGCTTCGGCGAGCGTCTGGTCGGGCGTCATGGTGATCGGGTTGACCACCATTCCACTCTCGAAGCGCTTCACCTGCCGCACCGCAGCAGCCTGCTCCTCGATCGTAAGGTTGCGATGAAGCACTCCGATGCCCCCGAGCTGCGCCAGCGCAATGGCCATGTCGGCTTCAGTCACCGTGTCCATCGCCGACGACAGGATCGGGATCTGGAGCGGGATCTCACGCGTCAGGCGGGTCCGAGTGTCGGCCTGGCTCGGAAGCACGGACGACTCGAGAGGTTGCAGCAGGACGTCGTCGAACGTCAGTCCGAGCGGGATTTCAGCGACTTCGGTGAGTTGGGCCATATCGGCCCATGACAGGCAAAGTGCGATTCGCCAAGCCTTGGCTCAGGTCCCAGCCCTCTCCAGCACCCGCTGTGCAGCTTCGACGTGCATGCGCTCGATCATCTCATTGCCGAACCGCTCGGCCCCGCCATGGAATGCGTCGACAAGGGCTTTTGCACGCTCGACCTCGGCGGCGCTCGGCGCAAAGGCGCGATGGCAGGGCTCGATCTGGTTCGGATGAATCAAGCTCTTGCCGTCGAACCCGAGCCGCCGGCCTTCCTCTGCCTCCCTGAAAAAGCCCTGGGGATCATCGAGCCCGTTGAACACGCCGTCAAAGGCGGCAATGCCGGCAGCACGCGCGGCCAGCACGATCATCTGCAGCGATGCCGAGATCGGCTCCCGCGAAGCATCGAGCGGAAGGCGCAAGTCCGACCGCAGGTCGTTGGTGCCTGCGATCAGTCCTGCGGCCGACCCCGCAATCTCCGCAGCCGCCAAGACTCCTGCCGCGGTCTCGATCATCGCCAAAGCCGGCTTGCTCACCACTTCGGCGACGCCATGCACCAGGTGCGCCGAGATGGCTCGAGGGAGCACGACCAGGTCCGCACTGGACCGCGCGACGGCATCGAGGTCGAGCGAATGCCATTCTGTCCCGACGGCGTTGACCCGGATTGCAACGGGCATGCGCCATTCGGAAGCCACCGCCTCAATGGCGGACTTCCGCGCACCGTTCTTGTCATCGGGCTTTACGGCGTCTTCGAGGTCGAGCACGACGAGGTCTGCCCCCGCCTCGCGAGCTTTTTGGATCGCCCGCGGGTTGGACGCGGGCAGAAACAGGATCGAGCGTACCAGGTGAAGGTCGTTGATCACTCTGGTCTCGCCATCAGGTTCGCGACGGTGACTCGGTCGAAGGCGCGATCGGCAAAGGGTCCTTTCGAATCCACCCAATGCATGAAGAGATGCGCCGACCAGCGATTGGGATTGGGTTCGAGCCTGCCGTGACGATGATTGACGCCGCGGTACATGACAGCGTCACCTGCGCTCATCGGCAGGGATGCGAAAGGTTCAGTTCCAAAATCTCCGTCCAGTGATGGCGGGGGCTCGTCCATGTGTCTGCGCTCGATCGAAAGCGCCCAGGGAATATCGTCGGCCAGCTCGAGCATGAGTGAAAGGCTGTGCTCGCAAGCCTTCCGGTCCGAATGGACCTTGCAAATATCGCCCTGCTGATAGACCCGGAAATAGGCGTAGCTGGGCATCAGCTCGCATCCGGCAATCTCGGCCACACGGGGCGTCAGACCCCACAGGAAGGTCGCCATTGGCGGATATTCGAGGCTGTAGACCTCGATCGATGACCTCGAGAGCAAGAAACTTTGCTTCACAAAATTGTTCGATCTGGTGAGGTCCAGGTCGGCCTGCAGCCGCGCATGAAACGCCGAAACGAGCTCACGCGGGTAGAGCTGCGGCAGGAGGACATAGCCATCCTCCGCATAAGACTGACGTTCTTCGTTCACGGCCATTCCGAAGAAGCTTCCTCAAACGCCCGCGCCGTCTCATAGTTGTTGGATGAGATTCGCGGGGGATGTCGAATGCTGACTACGTTGATGACGGCAGTTGCCGTCCTTGCGCTGTTGTTCGTCATGATGGGCGTCAAGATCGTCCGTCAGGGCTATCGTTACACGATCGAGCATTTCGGCCGTTTCGTCCGCGTCGCGGAGCCGGGCTTCAACTACGTCACCCCCTTCTTCTACCGCGTCGGCCGCAAGATCAACATGATGGAGCAGGTGCTCGATATCCCCGGCCAGGAGATCATCACGAAGGACAATGCGATGGTCGCGGTCGACGGAGTCGTCTTCTTCCAGGTGCTCGACGCCGCCAAGGCCGCGTATGAGGTCAGCGATCTCTATACGGCGATCATGGCGCTCTCGACCACGAACCTGCGCACGGTCATGGGCTCGATGGACCTCGACGAGACTCTGTCGAAGCGCGACGAGATCAACACACGTCTGCTCGCCGTCGTCGACAATGCAACCGAAAACTGGGGCGTGAAGATCACGCGCGTCGAACTTCGCGACATCCGTCCGCCACAGGACATCGTCAATGCAATGACCCGCCAGATGAAGGCCGAGCGCGAGAAGCGCGCGGTCATCCTCGAAGCCGAGGGCTCACGCCAGTCGGCGATCCTCCGGGCCGAGGGCGAGAAGCAGTCGGCGATCCTCGAGGCGGAAGGCGCCCGCGAAGCGGCGTTCCGCGAGGCCGAGGCGCGCGAGCGCCAGGCCCAGGCGGAGGCAGCAGCGACCAAGGCCGTCAGCGATGCGATCGAGGCGGGAAGCGCGCAGGCGATCAACTATTTCGTCGCCCAGAAATATGTCGAGGCCGTCGCCGAGTTCGCCCGTTCACCCAATGCGAAGACGATCCTCTTCCCGGTCGAGGCGACGCAGCTGATCGGAACGATCGGCGGCATCGCTGAATTGGCCAAGGAGGCGGCCAGCGGATCGTCCGGCAGGACCAAAGCCGTGCCCAGCGTTCCCAAAGCTTCCGAATGAACTTTTCCGAGATCGATCCGGCGTGGCTCTGGCTGATCGGCGGCGTCCTGCTGCTGATCGCCGAGGTCATCGCGCCGGGTTTCTTCCTGATCTTCATCGGCGCCGCGGCGATCGCGACGGGACTCTTCACTTTACTGTTCGGCTTCGGAGCCGTGCCGCAACTGGCGCTGTTCGCCCTCTATGCGCTGCTCGCGGTCATGCTCGGACGGCGTTTCTACGCGAACCGCCATTCGCCGGGCGCCGATCCGCTGCTCAACGATCCGGCACGGCGGCTCGTCGGAAAGGTGGTGACGGTGGTCGCCGCGGTTGACGATCACAGCGGCCGCGTGCGCCTCGGCGATAGCGAATGGAGCGCACGTGGCGGTCCTGCCGCCGTGGGCGAGCGTGTTCGAATCACGGGCGTTGACGGCAATTGCCTGAAGGTCGAAGCGGAGCGCCTCCTTCCGCCCGCGTAACCGGAGTCATTTCCTTGCGAACATTCGAGCTTTCCCGCCGCGAGACCATCAGCGCGCTCGTGGCATCTGCCGCCGTGCCAGTCCTTGCGAAAGCGGCTCCAGCCTGGGCGAAGCCTACATCCGACGCACAGGCGAGCGCGCTTCTGGGCTCGGTCGCCGAAAACCTCCTGCGCCTCTATCCGACGAACGCGACGAGCCTTGGGCTCGACGTCGGCCCCCGGGCCAATCTCCGTTCACAGCTGAGCGACCGATCGGCGGCCGGTCAGCGCAAGCTGGCAGCCACGATCAAGGCCGATCTCGCCCGCGTGGAAGCGATCGACGACAGCACCCTCTCCTTCCCGGTCCGCACCAGCGTTGAAGTCGTGCGCAGCGCTTATCGCACGGCGATGGAAGGCTTTGGCTTTACTTACGGCGACAATCCGGTGGCCGGCGACAGTTGGCGCAAGACGCCGTACGTCGTGATCCAGAACGTCGGCGCGTACATCGACACGCCGCAGCTGCTCGATGCCGATCATCCCGTCGAAAATGCCGCGGACGCGGAGGCCTACATCAGCCGCCTTTCGCAATTCCCGCACCAGCTCGACGGCGAGTTGGAGCGCATGCGCTCGGCCCGGGGCCAAGGCCTGGTTCCTCCGCGCTTCCTCATCGACAAGGCGCTGGCGCAGCTCGAGATTGCGACCAAGAGCGCCCACGAAGGCGGCACTCTCGTCGACTCCCTCGTCCGCCGGGCGAAAAACAAAGGCATTCCCGGCAACTGGGACGCCCGCGCTCGAAAGATCGTCACGACGCAAGTCGCTCCCGCGTTGGAGCGCCAGATGGCCGAGCTGCGGGCCGAACGCGCCGTCGCGACCGAGGTCGCCGGAATGTGGTCGCGGCCGCACGGTGCCGAATATTACCGCTGGGCTCTGAAGGCAGGCACGACGACAAGCCTTTCGCCGGACGAAGTCCATCAGATGGGTCTCGAGCAGCTGAAGGAGCTGCACGGGCGGATGGACCCGATCCTCAAGAGCCTTGGCTACACGCAAGGCTCGGTCGGCGCCCGAATGCAGGCGCTGGCAAAGGACCCGCGCTACAAGTTCAGCGAAGGTGACAAGGGCCGCGCCGAGATCATGGCCTATATCCAGGAGCGGATTCAAATGATCCGCGCCGTTCTGCCCCGAGCGTTCAACACCATGGTCCCTGGGCATCTGGAAGTCAGGCGCATGTCCCCCGAGCAGGAGCCGGGCGCGCCGGGAGCTTATGGAGGTCCCGGTTCGATCGACGGCAAGATCCCCGGCAAGTTCTGGATCAACCTGCGCAGCACCGACCTGCACAGCAAATACAGCCTGCCCGACCTCGCGGCGCACGAAGCGATTCCCGGCCACGTGTGGCAGGGCGAATATGCCAACAAGTTGCCGATGATCCGCACCCTCCTCTCCTTTAACGCTTATTCCGAAGGCTGGGCGCTCTACGCGGAGCAACTCGTGGACGAGCTCGGCATCTACGACGATTTCCCGGCGGGCCGCCTCGGCTACCTGCAGTCGATCGCCTTCCGCTGCTGCCGCCTCGTCGTCGACAGCGGTCTCCACGCCAAGCGCTGGACTCGCCAGCAGGGGGTCGACTTCTTCGTCAACGTCAATGGCTCCAACCCGCTCGAAGTCGCGTCGGAGGTGGATCGTTATTGCAGCTGGCCGGGCCAGGCCTGCGGCTACAAGGTCGGGCACAGCACCATCAATCGCCTGCGCGACAAGTCGAAGGAGGAGCTTGGTCCGAAGTATGACCTGCGCGCCTTCGACGATGCGGTCGTGCTGGGCGGCAATGTGCCGATGGATGTGCTGGCCAAGAACGTCGACGAATATATCGCCCGGACGAAGGCGGCGGCCTAGTCGAGCGGACCTGCCTCGGGCCGGTGTGGCGTTCTGGGTGAGCGCAGGCGCAACAAGCTGAGGCCCGCCGCGATCGAAGCGGCAACCGCCGCCGCTGCGAGCAGCTCGGGGCCGGCGCTGACGCCGAACAGGTGAAATACCACTCCGACGGCCACCGCGCCGGTGGTCTGTCCCAGCAATCTCGCCGTCGCGAGCATTCCGCCAGCCGCGCCCGAGCGGGTGCGGGGCGCCGAGCTGACGATCGTCCGGTTGTTGGGCGACTGGAACAGCCCGAACCCCGCTCCGCACAGTGCCATTCGCCAGGCGATGTCGAACGTGCTCGGATGCGCCCCGAGCCTCGACAGCATGAACAGCCCCAGGGCAAAGATGGCGAGGCCGACGCCTCCGATCAGGCCGGCGCGGACGCGGTCGGCGAGTCGTCCGGCGATGGGTGCGACAACGCCAAGAGCGAGCGGCCACGGCGTCATCAGAAGGCCCGTCTGGAAAGCGCTTCGCCCGAGCACCGACTGAAACATAAACGGGAGGGTGACATAGGCCAGCATCTGCGCCGCGAATGACACCGTCGAAGTTGCGATCGACATGCTGAAGATACGGATCCTCAGCAGATCGACAGGAAATAGCGGCGCCGGAATGCCCCATTCACGCCGAACGAGAAAAGCACCGGATGCTAGTCCCGCGACGATCAGCGCGACACCCAACCCGCCGCTCTCGCGTGCGAATGTCTCCGCCCCGAAAACGGTACAGCCCATCATCGCCGCTCCGAGCACAGCCGAGATCCAGTCGAACGGATGACCGTGCCCACCGGCGTGTGGCAGCGACTTCCACCCCACAAATACCGCCGCGATGCCGATCGGCAGGTTGATCATGAACAGCCATGGCCATGACGCGACACTAAGGATGATCGCCGCAAGCGTCGGCCCTGCGGCGGCGGACATCGACAGGACGAGCGCATTGTAGCCGATGCCCCGCCCCAGCATCTTCGCCGGATAGGTGGCGCGGACCAGCGCAGCGTTCATGCTCATGATGCAGGCCGCGCCGATCCCTTGGAACACGCGGGCGAGGATCAACGAGGCCAGGCCGTGTGCCATAGCGCAGGCGACCGATCCGATCGTGAATAGCGCCAGCCCCGGGATGTAGATCCGCCGGTAACCGAGCCGATCGCCGAGAGCCGCTAGCGGAAGCAGCAGCACGGTAATCGTCAGCTGATAGGCATTGACGATCCAGACGGATGTCGCCGCCGACGCACCAAGATCCTTCGCGATCGTGGGCAGCGCCACGTTCGCGATCGATCCATCGAGCACCGCCATGGCAAGCGCCAGCCAGATCGCGGCTGCCGACCAGTATCGGCGGGTGATTGGAAGGCCGTCTTCACTCTGTCGGCTGGGCGCTTGCGTCTGCGCGACGTTCGCTCGGGCGGAATTATCAGGACTGCTCAACGTTCCAACGGCATTGCCCTATGCAATGCTCGAAGGGAACAGCGGAAGCGGTCGGAAATCCATGAGCCACGGCGTGATCTACGACTTCGGGATGAACAACGGCGACGACGTCGAATATTATCTGCTCAAGGCCCGCCGCGTCGTGGGGGTGGAAGCTAACACAAGCCTCTGTGAATTCGTCGAGCAACGGTACGAGAGCGAGATTGCGAGCGGACGGCTCACGGTGCTGAACGTCGCCCTGGCCGAGCAGGAATCCGACGCGGCGATCTCTTTCTATCTTCACAAAACCAACCATGTGCTGAGCCAGCTGCCACGACCCGCTGAGGCCGAACTCCACAATTTCGAAGTGGTAAGAGTCGCCTGCCGCACGCCGGCCAACATCGTTCGCGAGTTCGGCGAGCCGATATACATCAAGGTCGACGTCGAGCACTTCGATCTCGCCGTGCTCAAGAACCTGTTCGCCGCCGGCATCTTCCCGCCGGAGATCTCGGCCGAGTCTCACTCGGCGGACATTTTCGCTTGCCTGGTGGCCAGCGGCTATAAGTCCTTCAACCTGGTCGATGGTCCGAGCGTAGCCAGCCGCTACGGCAGAACCAAAATCGCGACAGACGACGGACCCAGAGAATTCGCGTTCAAGGAACACTCCGCCGGACCGTTCGGGGAAGACATCCGGACGCCGTGGGAGGACGCTGACACCTTCCTCTACACCTTGGCATCTGCGGGCCTGGGCTGGAAGGACGTGCACGCATCGAGGGTTGTGCCGGCCGCACCGCCGGCAGCCCATAGGGAAATTCTGCGGCGGCAAGCGATGGCTGTCGCCCGGAAGATCGGCGCCGGGCTGTGGGCGCGCATTACCGGCTGAGCCGTCTGATCCGCCTGCGAATGGACATCACAGCCTTGCCGATCGGAGAGGGAAGATTCGCGATCGTCGCGGCAATTCGAGCCTGTCCTGTCGGCCTGCCGCGATAGAGGCGGCTCAGCTGCCTGGCATAATCGATATCGCCTTCGATCACCGCGGCCGTCATTCGGATGCCGATCCGGGAATCCATGTACGCGACGATGTCCTTTCGCAGCTCCACGTCCGCCACGGCCGGCAGCGCACGTTCGAGCGTCGGAATCGTCGACGAAAGATCTTCGCGGCGCGTAGGCCTGCGCTCAGGCTTCCGGTCTCCCATTCCGCTGTCCGTGATGCCGCCGCTATCGACCCGGTAATTGACGGTCGCTCGACGCGAGACGGCCACCGGTCCATGGAGCGCAAGGCGCGCCCACAATTCGACGTCTTCGTTTCCGGGCAGGTCTTCGAAATCTCCAACGGCGTAGATTGCTGCCCGGCGCACGGCAGCGCTGCTTGTCACGAGCAGCTCCCGGCCCTTCGCACAGTCCGCGAAATAACGCGCCAGGCGCGGCGACGAAGCGCCCTCGGATTCGAGCGATGCCTCGACCGCACCGCTGAAGCGCCTGAAAGCGCAGCCAAGTAGAGCCGCAGCAGGATATGCCTGACGGAGCATGTCAAGCTCCGCCAGATGATCGGCGTTCCACACGTCATCGGCATCGAGAAAGGCGATCCATTCGCCGCTACCCGCATGGATGCCGACGTTCCTTGCCGGTCCCACTCCCTGGTTCTTCTGTGGGATGAGGCTGATCCGGGGATCGTTAAAGCCAGCGACCAGGGCGGGGCTGCGGTCCGACGATCCATCGTCGACAATGATCAGCCGCCAATGCGGGAAACTCTGCGCGAGGACCGCCTCGATCGTCGCTCCAACGAACTCCTCCTTGTTGTACAGGGGCATCACGACGTCGAACATTTGCGGCAGTTGCTGCTGCTGCCTTTTCGGGTCAAGTCGCATCCATGACGATGTACTGGGTGATGTTCGTGTTGTTCGCGACCGCGGCCTTCACCTTCAATCCTGCGCTCGCTGGCCAGCCTCACCAACCACAGCCGTCAATGACGAGCTCGCTCGCGCCGCTCATTGCCGCGCTGTTCCTCATCGTCGTGGTCGGCCTGCGCTATCACGTTGGCGGCGACTGGCATAATTATGAGCTGGATTTCGAGCGCGCGCATTACGAGACGCTCGGATCGCTCCTCACCCAGCGGAAGGAGCCGGGATATGCCCTGGCTGTCTGGCTCGGGGTCAATCTCGGCACCGACCTGTGGCTGGTCAATCTGATCCTCGCTATCCCGTTTTGCTGGGGCCTGGTGCAACTTTGCCGTCAGCAGCCGAACCCCTGGCTCTCGCTGCTCGTCGCGACGCCGTTCCTGATCATCGTCATCGGCATGGGCTTCTCGCGCCAGGCGGCTGCGCTCGGCTTCCTGATGGCCGGCCTGGCATTGTTCATCCGCACCGGCTCGCTAACAGGCTTCGTGCTGCTGTGCATCGCGGGTTCCTTCTTCCACCGGACGGTCCTCGTCTTCATCCCGATTGTCATCGTCGCGACCGGCCGGAGCAGATTTGTTTCCGTGCTTCTCTGCGTCCTCGCTGTCGTGCTCATCTATTTCACGGTCATCTCGAGTTCGTTCGAATATTATTCGCAAGGCTATTTGCAGGGCCGGTTCGACGCGGCGGGAGCGACAGTGCGCGTCTTGATGAACATCCTGCCGGCGATCCTCGTGCTGCTTGCCAAGGATCGCTTCTACCGGTCGGCGCGCGAGAAGATGGTGTGGAAGACCTTCGCCATCCTGGCGCTGCTCTCTGGAGCCGCGATTCCCCTCGTGACCTCGTCGGTCATCGTCGACCGCCTGGC
>JBKPQH010000015.1:0-18075 GCA_046733935.1 Pseudomonadota bacterium | reverse complement strand
CAGATACAATCTCGCGCTCGTGTTCCTCGCCCTCGCTGCGATTCCGCTGTTCTACGTCAGCGCTTGGCTGGGATTGACCGCACTGATGGCAATTTATGCTCTTCTAACGCGGCTCGCCAACAAAGACTTTGATCGACACAGCGGGTCCCGCTCCGTGTCACTTCCAAATGCCGTTCACTCACGTAAACATCAGAGTATCATCGAAGACGGCGTCTATCCGAGGGGGTCGGCCTCCGACTTACATTCGCTTTCATTACCGCGAAGACGACTTTCGAATTTCGGCTAAAAACAGCCGCTTTTGCGGGTGCTGGGCTCTTAATCAGCGGGTCCTAGGTTCGAGCCCTAGTGCGTCCACCATTCCTTACACTCACCGATGGCCTGGTCGCTTTGCCTAGTCGGGATCTCACCTGCCCTGCTCCCTTAAGCGGACATGGGGCAAAGGCGGCGGTCGAGTTCGGAGAGCATTTGCCCTCGAAGCAACTCGCCCGCCGATGTCCCTGTTACGACGGTCGCCGAACGCGCGCTGTCACGATGTGCGCGCTACGGCCCGACCGGATTGAATGTGATCGACCGCTCCAGCGTCCCGCCATTCTCGGACCAGGCCTTGAAGTTCAAGGTCTTCGGACCGGCGCTATCGAAGCGGATGCGCCACGTGGCGCTGCGGGCGTCGCCCTGGACGATGTCGCCGAGGCTCATCGCCCGTGCGGTCGTGAAATCCCCGACCACATTGTCCTTCCGGGTGGTGCGGACTTGCAGGACGCTTACTCCGGCCGGAATCGACGTGGCCGCGAGGTGCACTCCCGACAGGATCCACGAAGGGTTCGCCACAGTCGTCGTCACAGTTATCGTCTGCCCGACGCGGGGGGCCGGCGGACCGGCAGGGCCCGTGACCGTGAAGGACATCGGCGGAGTCGTGTCGCCGCGAACGACGATGGCGGACAGAGCCGCGGGAAGCCCGGTCGAAGGAGCATCCCAGTTGATGATCTTCAGCCTGTAGGTGCCCGGCCGCGGATTCTCGATGATCTGATATTCGACATTGTCGATCCACGACTGCGAGGCCCACTCGCCGCACTGGCCGACAGCATCGGGTGCGCAGAACGGCGCGCGGTCGATCCAGAGATCGAGATCATAGTCCACCGCAGCAGCTGCACCGGCGCTGGCGGCGGGCTCATCCCACGTCATCACCACTACGAGCCGTTTGGTGCCGCGCGGCACGTCGATGTCCCGGAACGCCCATTGGCGGTCCGTGATGGTCCGCCAGGACCAGAAGGTCGACCAGCCGGTGCTGTTGAGATGCGCCCAGTGCGCCGTGTAGGGCGTGACCCGCCCCAGCCCGTAGGTGTTGCGCGTCGCGTCCGGAGCCGGGGAGTTGTTAAGCGGCGCTGTCACGTCGTCGTGAAGAAGCGCAGTCGCCATAAGGTGGGCACGCGTGAGGTGCGGGAGCGTCCTGAACTCCGGATAATGCTCCATCAAAGTGGCAGCCACGCCCGTCACATGAGGCGTCGCCATGCTGCAACCGTTCTTGTCGGTATAGCCCTGGGTCGTCCCCGCCTGCGCGGAAGTGATGGTCTGGCCCGTCGCCACCACGTTCGGCTTCATCCGCCCGTCGCCGGTGGGTCCCCTGCTGCTGCTGTTGCTGATGTCGCCAATCGTCCCGTCGCCCGTGTCCTGCACGTTGCCGACGGTGAGCACGTTCTTGGCGACGCCGGCCGCCCAGATCGTCCCCGCTCCGGGACCACTATTCCCCGAGCAAACCACCCAGGTCTGCCGGCGATCCCAGACGATCTGGTCGACGTTCCGCGAGCGGCTGTCGGTGCCGACCTGGTTGGCGCCGCTCGCCCCGCCGCTTACGCTGACGAGCTCGGGCCGGTCCGTCCCGCAGTCGGACGCGGTCTCCATATAATCCTCGCCCTCGATTTCATCGGTCTGGGTTCCCGTGTTGGTCGAGTTCCAGATCTTGGCTCCCCGGATTCGGGTGGTTCCGCTACCGCCGACGCCAGGGGCGACGCCCCGATATTTGGCCTGGGCCGTGCCAGTGCCCGTAGCCGTCGCGAGGACGTGAGTGCCGTGCCCGTTCTGGTCGTTCCAGACGCCGGCCGCATCACTGGTGAAATTGCGTCCGCAGCCGAACTTGTTCAGGTCCTGGTGGGTGGTCGCTGCTGCCCCGCCGACCATGAAGCCCGTGTCGAGAATTCCAAGACGAATGGGCGCTCCGCTGAAGCGGATCCCGAACCCGCCCGGCCGGATATAGTCAGCGCTCATGACGGCCATGCTGTTGTCATGGCCGCCGCCGCCCCGGCGATTGAGTTCGATGAACAGCACTCCATCGAGTGCTGCGAGGCGTTCAAGGTCCGCCGCCGGCACGGCCGCTGAAATCGAGACGAGCCTGGCGTTGGTCGCGCCAACCTGCGCCTTTCCACGCTCCAGCTCGGGCAACAATTCGCGGAGCGCCGCTGCGTCGAAGGCCGTGATGGTGACGGGAAGACGGGGGAGTTGGTCCGCGAAGCTCCGAGCCGCAACGCGGAGATTGGGATCGATCTTGAGATGCGGCGGCGCATAACCAAGCCATTCGACGTAAGGTTGCGCGGCGATCCGCTCCAGGCGCTCGGCGTCTGTGGGCACGACGACCTTCAAGGCGCCGGCATGCCGCCCGAGGATTTGCACGCCGAAGCCCTCAAGCTCCTTCGCGATCATCGAAGATGGGAATTCCTTGAGGATAAGGAAGGCATATGTGCTGCCTCGCGACCGTGCAGCCGGGCTTGGCGACAGAAGCGCTTTATCCAGACCGCTGCCGACTTCGTATGGCCTTTGTCCCGCAAAATTGAGAGTGCGCCATGATCGGGGCGGTGGAAGCGCTCGTTCGAGCTCCGCAGTCGCTTTGGCCGTGCCGTGCTCCACCCGCCGGGGCTCCGTTCGCACCAGGACGAGATCTGACTCCTTCGCTCGAAACGCAGTTGCGCCCTTGGGGGGAGTGCGCCCGGACTTGAGGAGCGGCGTTCGCAAAGGCGGACGGGGGGAGCTGGTCTCGGTTTTGATGCTTTCCCTTGAGCGGGCGATGGCATCGAGTTCGGCGCGGAGGTCCGCTACCGTGACGTCCGGCGAGCGCGATTGCGCCTGCGCCTCGTCACGCTCAGTGCTTTGCTGGGCCTGCGCCCCGAACGAAATGCTCAGCCCTGCGGTAGATGCTAGTGCAGCAACTGCTCCGAAGATCCTCGAGCTCGTCATGGCAGCGCCCTCCATCATGCTGGGGTCGGACTATTCGGCGTGCCCAAGTGATCACTGCGGATCCGGCCAAGACCTCGCGGTACGAAGGCGCTGGAGAAGACAATGCTCGCCGAATTTCTCACGGAAATCCCCATGTCCCGAGCACTGCCCAGAATAGCCGTTCAAGGCACAAAACGCAATTTTTCTAAGAGCTTCTGCTGTGCTGCCGAAGCGATTCAGATGCGAAAGGACAGAGTCCTAACCCCCGCGGCACGGCCCGCGGGAGAACCGTTGCCAGCCCTGAGAACGCCTCAATGCTAATGGTCTTGGTGCAGGCAGGCGACGTCGTACCGCGAGAATGACGCAGTGTTTCGCGAATTCTGATCTTGCTCACCCGCATAATGACGACCGGCGTTTCCATCAGGGTTGAACGCGGAGCCGGACGCGAATTCTGCCTGTCCGGGCCGGTTCAGCGCTTCATCCTCGCCGCATTCGACATCAGGCCCGGGCGCGGGATCTGGACCATTCAGGTGCACATAACCCTGGCCGTTGGACTGCCCTTGGCCCGGCGCGGTCTGCGCGGCTGCGAAAGTCGGCACGAGCAGAATCGTCGCTGCCGCGATCATTGGCATCTTGTACATCGTCCCACCTCCTTGCTGCATGACGAGGGACCTGTAAGTTCCGCCAAAACGGCTTCCGGTTCATTGGCGCTGGTGTTCAAGATCGTGGAGAACGATCAGGTGGGCGTGACCCTGCACCGATAGGGCGCGTGTCGCTCACGAGCGAACGCGAATGATCGTCTTCCCGGGTCGTCGCTCGGTGGAGTTGAAGGTGGCGACAGCATCGTCGAGAGTTGAGACCGCGCCGATGTTCGTGCGCAGTCGTCCGTCCCGCACCCGCTGGACGATTTCACCAAGTTGCGCTCCATCGGACTCGACCACAAAGTCGATCGCGAAACCGTCCGCGGGGCGCGCCTCGGACGGTCCGACAATCGACACCAGAGTTCCTCCTGCTCGAACCAGGCGCGCTGACCGCTTCCCGATGTCGCCGCCGATGAGATCGAACACCAGATCGACTTCGCCAACGTCTTCCAAGGCCTCGCTGTCGAGGTCAACGAACTCGTTTGCCCCGAAGTCGAGCGCGGATTGACGGTCGGCCGCGCGTCCGGTGCCGATTACGTAGGCGCCGAACTCACGCGCGAGCTGGGTCACCATCGAGCCCACCGCTCCCGCCGCGCCGTGGGCGATCACACGCTGCCCCGCCCGAAGGCGGCCGTGCACCATCAGTCCTTGCCACGCAGTCAGGCCGGAGATCGGAAGGCTCGCGCCCACGGTGAAGTCCACGTCCCCCGGAAGCGGCGCGAGGTTGCGGGCTTCGACCGCCGCATATTCGGCAAGGGTGCCGTCGCGGTACCAGTCCGTGAGGCCGAACACTCGCTGTCCGATCGACAGCCCGGTCGTGCCATAACCGAGTGCGGTCACCACTCCGGCCAGCTCATGCCCGGGGATCGACGGAGTTCGGTTCGCATTGCGGCGATCGGTCCACGTCGAAGGCCAGCCCAGCTCAGTGTTGACGAATCCCGATGCACGAATTTCGACGAGGACGTCGTTGATGGATGCGCACGGCTCGGGCCGCTCGACCAGCGTCATCCCGGCCGTTCCGGCGGCTTGGTCCGTTACTACGATCGCCTTCATGGGAATTGTCTCCCCACCTATCGTGTTGACCCCTCCCCGATCCGTTAGCCCTCGATCTTCTGTCCCGTCGCTTCCCAATCCTTGAGGAAGCTGGCGATGCCGTTCTCCGTCAACGGGTGCTTGAACAGCTGCCATATGATCTTCGGCGGGGCGGTCATCACGTCGGCGCCGATCTTCGCCGCTTCGACGACGTGCATCGGGTGCCGAACGCTGGCGACCAGGATCTGCGTTTCAAAGTCGTAATTGTCGTAGATGAGGCGGATGTCGGCGATCAGGCTCATTCCGTCGAAGCCGACATCGTCGTGCCGCCCGACGAAGGGCGAGATGAAGGTTGCGCCGGCTTTGGCCGCCAGCAGCGCCTGCGCCGCGGAGAAGCACAGGGTCACGTTGACCATCGTCCCGTCACTGGTCAGCGCCTTGCACGCGTGCAGGCCGGCGGGCGTCAGCGGCACCTTGATCGCGATATTGTCTGCGATGCGCCGGAGGATTTCGGCCTCGCGCATCATTCCGTCGAAATCGAGGGCTACGACCTCGGCCGAGACGGGGCCGTTCACGACTCCGGCGATCTCCTTCACCACCTCGAGGAAGTCGCGGCCGGACTTGTGCACCAGGCTCGGGTTGGTCGTCACCCCGTCGAGCAGCCCGGTTTCGGCCAACTCCCGAATCTCGGCAATTTCGGCGGTGTCGGCAAAGAACTTCATGAAATCTCCCCTTTCGCTCCAGCCGGGCGCAGCCGGATCGAATCGCTTTAGTCCTGTCGCGAGCAATAACGGTCTTGTCGCGCTCTTTTCTATCCGTCAGGCGCAAATCATGCCGGACAAGATCTCGACCCTGCTGCTCTTCGGCGCGACCGGCGATCTTGCGAGGCGAATGTTGCTGCCTTCCCTTTATGCTCTCGACTCCGACGGCCTGCTTCCCGATCAGCTGAGGATCATCGGCACGGCTCGCACCGAGCTCGACGACGCGACCTTCCGAAACCGCGCCGTCGAAGCATTGCGGGAAAATCTCCCGCAAGGCTTCTTCCAGGAGGGAATCGCAGCACGCTTCCTCTCGCGCCTGCATTATGTCCCGGCCGACATCACCAATCCGTCGGGGTTCGAGCGGCTCGGAAACGAGATCGGCGACCCGTGCCACGGCGTCGGCATCTTCCTTTCCACCGCGCCCTCCCTGTTCAAGCCGACCATCGATGGCTTGCAGGCGGCCGGTCTCGCCTGCCCGACGGTTCGGATGGCCCTCGAAAAACCGCTCGGGACGAACCTGGAATCGAGCCGCGAGATCAACGACGCGGTCGCCGCCGCCTTTCCCGAGAGCCGTATTTTCCGGATCGACCATTATCTGGGCAAGGAGACGGTGCAGAACCTGCTCGCCCTCCGTTTCGCCAACTCGCTGTTCGAGCCACTGTGGAACAGCGCGCACATCGACCACGTCCAGATCACGGTCGCCGAGACGGTCGGCGTCGCGGGCCGCGGCGATTATTATGACGGTGCCGGCGCTCTCCGCGACATGGTCCAGAACCACATGCTTCAATTGCTGACGCTGGTCGCGATGGAGCCGCCGACGGACTTTGATCCGACGGCAGTCCGGGACGAAAAGGTGAAGGTGCTTCGCTCCCTCCGATCGATCGGCGCAGGCGAGGCGGAAGCACAGACCGTCACCGGCCAGTACACTCGCGGAGCGATCAACGGCGAGCCGGTGCCTGGCTATGCCGAGGAAATCGGCCATGAGAGCTCGAGCGAAACCTTCGTCGCCCTGAAGGCCCACGTCGACAATTGGCGGTGGAAGGGCGTTCCCTTCTACATGCGCACCGGCAAGCGCATGCCGGAGCGCGACACGGAGATCTTCATCCAATTCAAGGACGTGCCCTATTCGATCTTCGCAGCGCGCGGCGCGACGACCAGGCCGAACAAGCTCATCATCGGCCTTCAACCGGAAGAATCGATCGAGCTGAGGTTGATGGCCAAGACCCCGGGTCTCGATCGCGACGGCGTGCGCCTCCGCGAGATCCCGCTCGATATCGGCCTTGCCAATGCCTTCAGCGAGTACCGCCGCCGCATCGCCTATGAGCGGCTGCTGCTCGACCTGATCGAGGGCGACCCAACCCTGTTCGTCCGGCGTGACGAGGTCGAGGCCCAGTGGACCTGGATCGACGGCATCCGTGCCGCCTGGGCGGAGCGCGCGATTGGTCCACGGCCTTATCCTGCCGGGACGTGGGGACCATCGGCGGCCATTGCGCTGACGGAGCGCGACGGCATCAGCTGGCACGAATAGGAGCTCGGAATGGCTCTCCACCCCACCATTGCGTCAGTCACAGAGCGGATCATCGAACGTTCGCGGCCGACGCGGCGCCGTTACCTCGAGCTTATGGCCGAGCAGAAGGAGCGCGGCATCAACCGGCCGCGCCTCAGCTGCGGCAATTTCGCACACGGCTTTGCCGCGTCGGGCGAGGACAAGGCGGCGATCAGCGCCCTCGCGGGCCCGAACATCGGGATCGTCACTGCATACAACGACATGCTTTCGGCCCATCAGCCCTATGGCCGTTATCCCGAGCAGCTGAAGATCTTCGCCCGTGAAGCCGGCGCCACCGCGCAGGTCGCGGGCGGAGTTCCGGCAATGTGCGACGGCGTGACACAGGGCCAGCCCGGGATGGACCTGTCCCTGTTCAGCCGCGACGTGATCGCCATGGGCACGGCGATCGCGCTCAGCCACGGCATGTTCGACGCGGCGGCCTTGCTCGGAATCTGCGACAAGATCGTGCCCGGCCTTCTGATCGGCGCTCTCCGCTTCGGCCACTTGCCGGTCATGCTCATTCCCGGCGGCCCGATGCCCTCCGGCCTGCCCAACAAGGAGAAGCAGCGCGTCCGGCAGCTTTATGCGGAAGGCAAGGCCGGCAAGGATGAGCTGCTGGAGGCCGAAAGCCGCTCCTACCACGCGCCCGGCACCTGCACCTTTTACGGCACCGCGAACAGCAACCAGATGATGATGGAGTTGATGGGGCTTCACATACCCAATGCCGCCTTCATCAATCCCGGGACGCCGCTCCGCCAGGCGCTCACCCGCGCGGCCGTGCATCGGCTCGCCGAGCTGGCGCGCTCGGGCGAACGCTCCCTCGCCCACGTCGTCGACGAGAAGGCCATCGTCAACGCAATGGTGGGACTGCTCGCAACCGGTGGGTCCACCAATCACATGATCCACTTGCCCGCGATCGCACGCGCAGCGGGAACCCTCATCGACTGGAAGGATTTCGAGGAGCTTTCCAGCGCGGTGCCACTCATCGCGCGCATCTATCCCAACGGCGCAAAGGACGTGAACGACTTCCAGGATGCGGGCGCGATGGCGTTCGTGACCTACACTCTGGGCCGCGAGGGACTCATCCACACCGACACGTTGACCGCGGGCGCGGACACAATGGATGCGTGGATCGGCAATCCCGAGCTTCGCGGCGACGAGCTCGTCTGGAAGTCGGCCGAAGAGAGCGCCGACATCGACATGCTTCGGCCAGCCAGCGATCCATTCCGTCCGGACGGAGGGATGCGCCTGGTGCAGGGGAACCTGGGGCGCGCTGTGTTCAAGACCAGCGCGGTGGACGAGGATCGCTGGATCGTCGAAGCGCCTGCGCGCTGCTTTTCGGACCAGAACGAGGTTCTCGAGGCGTTCAAGGCCGGCGAGCTGGATCGCGACGTCACGGTCGTCGTTCGCTTTCAGGGTCCCCGCTCGAACGGCATGCCGGAGCTTCACAAGCTCACCCCGGTGCTCGGTGTGCTGCAGGACCGAGGGCACCAAGTTTTACTCGTCACCGACGGCCGAATGTCCGGGGCCAGCGGCAAGGTACCGGCAGCAATCCACGTCTCACCGGAAGCGCTGCCGGACGGGCCGTTGGCGCGCGTGCGAGACGGCGATGTCATTCGGGTGAACGCCAGAGCGGGTCAGCTCGAGGCGCTTGGCGTCGATCTGACTGCCCGCCCTCCTGCCAATTCACCGCCGCCCCCGGTCGGAACCGGCCGCGAGCTGTTCGCGATGATGCGAACCCACGTCAACGATGCCGAGCTCGGCGCATCTGCGATGCTGGCCGCGATGGAGGCAGAGCAAACATGACCATCGACGAAATCATGCGGATCGCGCCGGTCATCCCGGTATTGGTGCTGGACGGTAAAGCGGATTGGGGCGCGCTGGCCACCACGTTCGTCGGCGCCGGTCTGCCCGTTCTCGAGGTGACGCTGCGTACTCCCGCCGCGCTCGATGCGATCCGCGAAATGAGCAATGTTCCGGGTGCGATCGTCGGGGCCGGGACGGTCGTCGAGCAACGTCAAATCGACGAGGCTGCGGAAGCCGGCAGCCAGTTCATCGTCTCCCCCGGCCTCACCGAGCCTTTGACCAGAGCCGCGATTCGGGCCGGCATTCCGTATCTACCGGGGGTCGCGACCGCCGGCGAGGTCATGCGCGGACTGGAACTGGGCCTCGATCGCTTCAAGTTCTTCCCGGCGGAAGCGTCCGGCGGCGTTGCAGCTCTCAAGGCGCTTTCGGCTCCATTCGCCAACGTTCGCTTCTGCCCCACGGGCGGAATCCGGCCGGACAATGCCGCCGAGTGGCTGGAGTTGCCGTCCGTGCTCTGCGTCGGGGGAACGTGGCTCTATTCCGCCGAGGACGTCGGCTTCCATGCCGTTGCGGAGCGCGCTCGAGCGGCGCGCGCGCTTCACCACTGGCGCGAGGAAGAGTTCGTCGCCGGAACGGCTGGCACTTTCGTCGGTTCAGGAAAGCCGTTCGTCGAAGGCTCGGTCGACGATCAAAGAAGTTAACTTAGCGGCCTGCTCACGTTCATGTTCGGCCCGCCAGTTCCCGGTCAGTCTTGCTTTCCGTCAATAGAATAGAAGAAGGCGCGCCGAAGTGAGCTTCTCCGTCCCGCAATTCCTGCGCCTTCTGGCCACAACCGCATTCATTGCGGCTGCATTAGCCTTGGCCGCCTGCGGAAGCGGCGAGTCCAAGGAAGACCCCCGCGGCGGTCTGAAGGGAGCGATCACTGTCGGATACGTCGTCGTCCAGCAGGGGAACGCACCGATCGTCCAGGACCTGCCAGGCCGCGTGTCCGCATATCAGGTCTCCGCCGTCCGCCCGCAGGTCAGCGGCGTCATCCTCAAGCGGCTGTTCCAGGAAGGTTCTATCGTCCGCCAGGGGCAGACGCTCTACCAGATCGATCCGAGCGTCTATAATGCCCAGGCTGCGCAGGCGCAGGCGAACCTCCAGAGCGCACGTGCGCAGGCAGAAGCCGCGCGCACCCTCGCCTCCCGCTACCGGCCGCTCGTCCAACAGCAGGCAATCTCCAAGCAGGACTATACGAACGCAGTAGCGCAGGCGCGGCAGGCGGACGCGGCCGTCGCGCAGAATGCCGCAGCGTTGCGTAGCGCCCAGATCAACCAGCGCTTCACCCGCGTTCCGGCGCCGATCACGGGCCGGATCGGCCTGTCGAACGTCACGGAAGGCGCGCTGGTTACCGCCAATCAGGCCGACGCGCTGACGACGATCACGCGGCTCGATCCCGTATTCGTCGACATCCAGCAGTCCGCTGCCGATCTCCTCAACATCCGCCAGTCGCTGGCACAAGGCGGCGCGGTTCCGACCACGGCGCAGGTGCGGCTCAAGCTGCCTGACGGGTCGCTCTACGGCTACACCGGGACGGTCCAGTTCAGCCAGGTTCTGGTCGATCAAGCGACGGGGACAGTGACGATCAGGGCGCGGTTCCCCAATCCCCAGTCGCTGCTGCTGCCCGGCATGTTCGTCGGCGCCCAGTTCGCGCAGGCCATCGATACCTCGGCATTCCTCGTGCCGCAGCAGGCAATCACACGCGACCCGAAGGGCAATGCGACTTTGTGGGTCGTCGGCCCGGGCAACCGCGCAGTCCAGCGCGTGGTGGTCGCGGAGCGGACCCAAGGTCAATATTGGGTCGTGACGCAGGGCCTCGCCCCGGGCGAGAAGGTGATCACGCAGGGCACCGCGAATCTCCGCGACGGGGCACAGGTCAAGCCCGTGCCGGCAAGCACCCCGCAGAGGGTGAAGGCGCCGCCGCCGGGTGCGAAGCTACCCTCCGCAGGTTCGCGCAGGTCCAGCTAGCGCATGTCAAAGATCTTCATCGATCGCCCGATCTTCGCCTGGGTGATCGCGATCATCATCATGCTGATGGGGATCGGCGCGATCACCTCGCTTCCGGTGGCGCAATATCCCGACGTCGCTCCGACCCAGATCAACATCCGTGCGAGCTATCCTGGCGCTTCGGCGGCCACCCTCGAAAGCAGCGTTACGCAGGTGCTGGAACAGCAGCTGACCGGCATTGACGGGATGCTCTATTTCCAATCGTCCTCGACCGCGCGCGGCCAGGTCTCCATCAGCGTCATCCTGGAAAAGGGGATCGATCCCGACATTGCGCAGGTGCAGGTGCAAAACGCGATCCAGACCGCGATTTCGCGGCTCCCGCAGCAGGTCCAGCAGCAGGGCGTCCGCGTAACCAAAGGCGCCCCCGACCTGCTGCTGATCGTCGGCATCTACGACACCACCGATCGCAGCACGAACTTCGATGTCTCCGACTGGCTGACGACGAACATGCAGGACGAGCTGTCGCGCGTACCGGGTGTGGGCGATGTCAACGTGTTCGGCTCATCCTACGCGATGCGTATCTGGCTCGACCCGCACAAGCTGCAGAGCTTCGGCCTGATGCCCGGCGACGTGGTGACCGCCATCCAGAACCAGAATACGGAAGTCGCCGCCGGCGAGGTCGGAGGCCTGCCGCAGCCCGAAGGCCAGCTGCTCGACGCGACGGTCACGGCCCAGTCGCGCCTTCAGACCCCGGAACAGTTCCGCAACATCATCATCAAGGCCGAGCCGAGCGGGGCGCGCGTCCTGCTCAGCGATGTTGCGCGCGTCGAGCTCGGCGCGGACAATTACTCCGCGCTTATTCGCACCAATGGCCACCCGGGTGCGGGCATCGGTATCTCGCTGGAGCCTGGAGCGAATGCGCTCCGAACGGCCAACCTCGTCAAGGCCAAGGTCGCCGAAATCGCACCGCGCATGCCGCAGGGCTACAATTATGCCTACGCCAACGACACGACCAACTTCATCAAGCTGTCGATCTGGGAAGTCGTGAAGACCCTGTTCGAGGCGATCATGCTTGTCGTCCTCGTCATCTTCGTTTTCCTGCAGAGCTGGCGCGCGACCCTCATCCCGTTCATCGCCGTGCCCGTGGTGCTGCTCGGCACCTTCGCAATCCTTTACGCGCTGGGCTTCTCCATCAATACGATGACCCTGTTCGGCCTGGTTCTGGCGACCGGCCTGCTCGTCGACGATGCGATCGTCGTGGTCGAGAATGTCGAGCGCCTCATGGACGAAAATCCGGAAATGAGCCCGCGCGATGCGACGATCGCGTCGATGGGCCAGATCCAGATGGCGCTGATCGGGATCGCGATGGTGCTCTCCGCGGTGTTCCTGCCAATGGTCTTCTTCGGCGGCTCGACCGGCGTCATCTACAAGCAATTCGCCGCGACCATCGTTTCGGCGATGGCATTGTCGATCTTCATCGCCCTCACCCTAAGCCCGGCCATTGCGGCGAACCTGCTGAGACGCAATCACGGGACGGTCGAGGAGACCTGGGTTGGACGAAAGGCGCCGCAAGTCGCCCATGCTCTCGAGCGGGCACGGGTCGGCTTCAACGAACGCTTCGATCGGCTCGTTCACTGGTATGTGGGCACCGTTACGCGCGTGGTCGACCGCAAATGGCTGTTCCTTGCCATTTACGGCGGCGTCGCTGTTTTGCTGGCCGTGCTCTTCGTGCGGCTCCCGACGGGCTTCCTTCCGACCGAGGACCAGGGCGCGGCGTTCGTCCAGTTCCGGCTCCCCGCCGGCGCCACGTTGACGCGCACGCGCGAAGTGCAGCTCGCCGTCGAGAATTACTTCTGGAACGGCCCGGAGAGGAAGAACATCAAGACCTTCTTCGCGGTCGCGGGCGGTGGCCAGGGCGCCGCGGGTCAAAACACGGGCCAGGCCTTCCTCAATCTTGCCGACTACGATCAGCGCTCGGGCAAGCAGAACTCTGCGGACGCGATCGTTGCGCGCGCTTCGGCTGCATTCCGCGGCCTCAGGGATGCGCAGGTCTTCGCTCTCGTGCCCGGCGCGATCCGGGGCCTCGGCCAGTCAAGCGGCTTCACGATGGAAATCCAAAATACCGGCGGCATGAGCGACACGGACTTCGCCGCTGCGCGCGACAAGCTCCTCAATCTCGCGACCACCGATCCGAAGCTGACGTCCGTTCGTTTGAGCGAGCTCCCGGACGTCGCGAGTCTCAAGATGGACATCAACCAGCAGCGGCTGGCCGCGCTCGGTCTCAGCGCGGGCGACGTCAACAACACCATCTCGACCGCCTGGGGCGGGCGCTACGTCAACGATTTCGTCGACCGGGGAAGGGTCAAGCGCGTCTACGTCCAGGGCGACGCGGATTACCGGTCCGAACCGAGCGACATGGGTCAATGGTTCGTCCGCAACGATCAAGGCTCGATGGTGCCGTTCAGCTCCTTTGCGCAAACGTCGTGGATGACGACGCCTACGAGCCTGTCGCGCTTCCTCGGCTATCGCTCCTTCGAATTCTCCGGGCAAGGCGCTCCCGGCGTCAGCTCCGGCGACGCGATGAACATCATGGCCAACCTGGCTTCGCAGATCCCGGGCATCAGCGTCGCCTGGGCGGGCCAATCCTACCAGGAGCGGCTCTCGTCGGGCCAGGCCCCGATCCTCTACGGCGTCGCGCTCATCGTGGTCTTCCTCTGCCTCGCGGCACTCTACGAGAGCTGGTCGATCCCCGTTGCCGTCCTGCTGATCATCCCGCTCGGTCTGGTCGGCTCGATCTTCGCAGTGACTCTCCGGGGCATGCAGAACGACGTCTATCTCCAGGTCGGCCTGATCACGACCATGGGCCTGTCGGCCAAGAACGCCATCCTGATGGTCGAATTCGCAGAACGCGCCGAGCGTGAAGGCAAGCGCGTCATCGACGCTGCGATCGAGGCGGCTCGCATCCGGCTTCGTCCGATCCTGATGACCAGCTTCGCCTTCATCTTCGGAGTCCTTCCGCTGGCTCTGGCCACGGGCGCGGGGGCGAACAGCCGCGCGGCGATCGGCACGGCGGTCATTGGCGGAATGCTGACCGCGACGATCCTCGCGATTTTCTACATCCCCTTCTTCTTCGTGCTGGTGCGGCGCGGAGTGCGCGACGGCATCAGGATGATCCGTGAGCGGCTGCGCCGGCCCAGGGAGGCGCAAGCGTGAAGCGCAGCGCCGCACTTCTCGCGTTGCTGGCGACGGCGTGCACGACGATGGAGCCGAAGCTCGGCCGGCCGGACCCGGCGATCCCGGCTTCGTGGCCCGCCGGCAGCCCGTACGTCACGCAAGCTGAAGCGGGCTTGCCGGCGGTCACCTACCGGGAGATCTTCACCGATCCTCGGCTGCAAACGCTCATCGAACGGGCGCTCGCCAACAATCGCGACCTGATGGTCGCCGCATCGAACATTGCTGCGGCCCGGGAGCAGTATCGAATTCAGCGCGCGCAGCAGTTCCCGCAGGTCGATGCCGCCGCCGGCGCAACCGTTACCGGCGACAAGACGAAGGACGTCAGCGCGCAATATCAGCTCGGTCTCAGCGTCCCCAATTTCGATATCGACCTGTTCGGCCGACTGAGGTCGCTGACCCATGCGCAGCTCGAGCAATATCTCGCAACCGAAGCGGGGGCCCGCGCCACCCGTCTCGCTTTGGTTGCCGAGATTGCCAACGCCTGGCTCGACTATGCCGCGGACTCGAGCCTTCTCGCAGTCTCGCAGCAAACCGTCAGCACGTCGCAGGCGAGCGTTCGACTGACACGGATCCGGCTGGAAGGCGGCATTGCTCCGCGCACGGACCTCAGTCAGGCGCAGGAGATATTGAGCCAGGCCCAGGCCAACCTCGCCTCACAGCGCACGCTGGTGGCGCAGGACGTGAACGCCTTGCAGCTGCTGGTCGGCGCGCCGATCTCGCCTTCGCTTCTCCCGACATCGATCGATCAAGCGGGCTCGACGATCGCGCAGGCGCCTGCAGGCCTCAGCTCGGAAGTGTTGCTGCGCCGGCCCGACGTGCTCCAGGCCGAGTATCAGCTGCGTGCGGCCAATGCGAACATCGGCGCCGCACGAGCAGCCCTGTTCCCGAGGATTACGCTGACGGGACTTCTCGGCTTTGCAAGCACCGCGCTCACCAGCCTGTTCACGAGCTTCGGCTGGCAGGCCGGCGCGAACGCTGCCTACACTGTCTTCCAGGCAGGTGCCGGGCATGCGAACGTCCGGCTCACCGAAGCGCAGCGCAATGCGGCGCTCGCCACCTATCAGAAGACCGTTCAAACCGCCTTCCGCGAAGTCGCCGACGCGCTCGCCCGCCGTGCAACCATGGACGACCAGCTTGCGGCAACCCAGCGCCAGCAGGCCGCCGCGGCAGACGTCGTGCTTCTGACCGAGGCGCGCTACCGGGCAGGCATCGACCCGTTCCTGACGGTGCTCGACGCGCAGCGTTCCTACTATGCGGTGCAGCAGACATTGGTGAACACCAGGCTCATCGCAGCGCAGAACCGGGTGGATCTATACCAAGCGTTGGGCGGGGATTCGCTGCTGCAGACCGCACCGCTGTGCTCCGTCACCTACGTCAGCAGCGCCAACAGCGCGAAGCTCGCGAGCCAGTGCTCGCCCATGTAATCGCCTGACAGGTGCGGCATTGCCGCGGCGAGATGCTCGTCGGCCGCGGCTTCGGCGATTTCCCGCTCCGCCGCCGGCAATTCTCGAGCGATGCTCCGCCAGCACCAGGCACGGCTGAGATTGAGGCCGTCGAGATGCGCGATCTTCCCGTCGCTGCGGTCGCTGACGATCGCCGGATCGAACAGAGTCGCGGGCTGGCGCTGGCCTACTCCAGGAAGGAAATGGCCGAACCAGGCCGCAAATTCCGCCGGATGTGTCCGCGACATGCAAAGGGCTTCGGTCAGCGCGGATGAAAGGAACTCATCGCCGCCCGGCTCCCAAGCCTGGCAATCGCGATCGGCGCCGAACCAGTGGACCGACCGGCTTCGGATGAGCTCGGCAAGCGCTTCATCGAACCGCTCGGCCCACTCGAGCGATAGGATCAATGCGAAGGACGTGTTGAAGTGGGTCCCGACCCGGATCGGGTAAGTGAGGATGGGCAGATATTCGGTCAGTCGCCGCGCGAATGCGCGCGCGAGCGGCTCCAGCTGCGAGGCCCATTGTTCCGCGTGACGCGTCGTTTCGAGATGCAGGTAGAGCAGCCACGCCCAGCCGTAGGGTCGCTCGAAGCCGCGGCTGAGTGGCCGGTCCAGATAGGCGAGCTCGATCGCGACCTTCTCGGGCGTGAAGCTTTCGTCCGCGAGGGCCGAAATCGCCTCCGCGTCCGCGATCTCCGGAAAGAGCCGCCGGAGCGTCAGCAGCGTCCACCAGCCGTGAACGCAGCTGTGCCAGTCGAAACTGCCGAAGAAAATCGGGTGGAGGATCCGGGGCGGCAGCGCATCGCTCTCTGCCAGCAGGACGTGATCGAGCTTGTACGGATATTCCCTCGTCAAATGGCCGAGGGCGATGCCAGCCATCCGCGAAGCACTTTCGGCGTCGAGCTTCATCGAAATCCCGCAAAGTAGAGAATGAGGATGTTGGCGATGAGCAACGGGATTGCCGTCGCCACCTGGACTTTGATTACGCCATACTGATTCTTGAGCTCCAGCAGAGCCGCCGGGACGATGTTGAAGTTCGCCGCCATGGGCGTCATCAGCGTCCCGCAGAAACCCGACAGCATCCCAACCGCGCCGATCACCGCCGGGTTGCCGCCATCGGCCTGAATCAGGATCGGCACTCCGATCGCCGCCGCCATGACCGGGAATGCCGCGAACGCGTTCCCCATGATCATCGTGAACGCGACCATCCCGAGGGCGTAGAGCAACACGGCGAGAAAGACGCTGCCCTGGGGGATGATCGTAGCCACGATGGCGCCGATTGCGGTTCCCACGCCGGCCGCCGCGAATATCACGCCGAGAGAGGCAAGCATCTGCGGCAACACGATCGCCCACCCGATGGCGTTGGCAAGACGGGCGCCTTCATCCACCGCAGCAAGCGCGGGCGGCCGCAGCCAAAAGTAAGACACGATCAGCGCAATGATCACTCCGCAGCCGAGGAGCACGAGCGTGACCGCCTTTGGATCGATCAGGTTCAACGCCTTGAGCGGCGTATAGTTGAACAGCAACGTCCCCACGAATGCCGTAAAAGGAATGATCAGCGCGGGAAGAAAGAGCTTGTTGCCGTGCCGTCGCGACGATTGTTCCCGCTCCTCGGGCGTGCTCGACTGCTTCGAGCCGCGACCGATCAGGTGGAAGCCCGCGATCGCAACCAGCGCCAGCACCAGAACGCCATTGCCGATGTCGCCGAACAAATCGCCGAACCAGAAGCTGGCAGCCAGCAACAGCCAGAATGCCGCATTGCCCCAGCGCTGGGGATTGGTCTCGTCGCGCGCGCTGCCAATCGCGAAGCCGGCGAACACCGCGCCGGCAAGAACGTATAGCGAGTGGAGGTTGATCATCTCCGCCGCCCCAGCTGCCGATCGAGCAGCAGGAGCCGCGTGCCGTGGATTACGAAGGCGCAGATGGCGCTCGGGATCGCCCAAACCGACAGTTGGAAGGGCGTCAGCTGGATCCCGAAGCTCGCGAGCGAGCCCTGGATGAGCAGGATCGAGGCGATCGCGAGGAATATGTCCTCACCGAAAAACAGGCCGACATTGTCCGTCGCGGCCGACATCGCTTTCACGCGCTCCGAAGTGTCCTCGTCGAGCTCGCCGTGCTGCTTTTCAGCCGCCGCAATGGCCATGGGCGCAACCAGCGGGCGCACGGTCTGCGGGTGACCCGCCACTGTCGTGAGTCCGAGCGCGGAGAGGATTTGCCGGACCGCGAGATAGACGATCAGCAGCCGCCCGGCGGTCGCGCCTCGGATCGACGCGATCAGGGTCCGCGCCTGCTCCTGCAGGCCGTAGCGCTCAAGCAGTCCCACGACCGGGAGGATGATCCAGATGATCGTGACGTATCGGTTCTCGTTGAATCCGTGCCCGAGCGTCGCGAGCACCTTCAGGAACGGCAAATGGCCGAGAA
>JBKPQH010000014.1:0-47343 GCA_046733935.1 Pseudomonadota bacterium | reverse complement strand
GATCTCACCTGGCTGCAGCAGGCCTGCGCACCGATCGGAGATTGATCGACGCGCTCTGTTCACTTAATGTTCTCCACCCGACTCGACAGGAGGACAGCATGATCGGCTACGTCACTCTCGGCACGAACGACCGCGAGAAGTCTTCGAAATTCTATGACGCCCTGTGCGGCGAGCTGGGTGTCGGCCGAATGATGGAAAACGAGCAGTTCATCGCTTGGGGCAAGCCCGGCGGCGGTGCGGGCATCGGCCTGACCAAACCGTTTGATGGCAACGCGGCGACGGTCGGGAACGGCGTCATGGTCGCGCTCGAGGCGAAGGACGAGGCACAGGTTCAACGCCTGTACGACATCGCTCTCGCCAACGGCGGTAGCGACGAAGGCGCTCCCGGCGACCGCGGCGGCGGCTTCTACGCCGGCTATTTCCGCGATCCCGACGGTAACAAGCTCAATGCCTTCGTGATGAAGGGCGACTAAAGCGGGAGAACCGCCATGCAGGGCAGGTCACTGTTCGACTATCCGATCCACCTCGGGCTCGGCGCGCGCGCGGTCGCCGAGCCCAAGTTCACCGGCTTCGAATGGTACGACGGCTACATGGAGCGGCACGGCGACGATCTGGACGAGGGCCGCATCGTCGCGATGTACCGCTTCGAGGAGCCATGGACGAGCTGGGAGGTCCACCCGGCCGGCGACGAGGTCGTCTGCTGCATCCAGGGCCACATGACCTTGCACCAGGAGCTGCCCGACGGAAGCAAACAATCGCATGAGCTCGGCCCGGGTGAATATGCGATCAACCCGCCGGGCGCCTGGCACACCGCGGACACGGACGGTCCGGTGGTCGCCCTGTTCATCACGGCGGGGAAGGGAACCAAGAACCGGCCACGCTGAATCCGCGTCCCGTTACAGGACGGTCACGGTCCATTAATTGCGCGTTTAATGCACTGGGCGTAAAAGAAAAATCACGGAGAAACGAATCGTGATCACAGCCCTGCAGCTTGTCCTCGGAATCGTCCTTCTGGGCGCCGTCGTCTGGGTGGGTGACGCGCTTGCTGGAGGAATCGAGGCTGCGCTCGGCGAGAAACCGCTGAGGGAACGCGACGCCGGTCGCCGCTAATTCTCCGCCTTCTCGTCCTTTGCCGCTTCGCTCATGTTCCGCGACTGCGCCTTGCGCCGTCTCAAATTCTCCCGCAGCGCCGTCGCGAGGCGCTCCTCGCGCTCCTTGTCCTTCGCACTCATGTCGCCCAGATGCCGCGTGGGACCATCGCCTTCAAGCGGGTTGACACGGCGCGCGCCGCCCCGTCATAGGCGCGCGGCCTCCGAAAAATGCTGCCGTAGCTCAGTGGTAGAGCGCATCCTTGGTAAGGCTGAGGTCGTGAGTTCAATCCTCACCGGCAGCACCATTTCTTCGCATTGACCGTTCCAGCCGCCCTCGCCATTCGGCGAACCCATGCGTTTCTTCTCGGACAATGCGGCGCCTGCGCATCCCAAGGTGATCGAGGCCATTGCCGCGTCGAACCGGCTCGACACCGCCTATGACGGCGACCAGTGGAGCCAGCGTCTCGACCCTGTTTTTTCCGAGCTGTTCGAGACCGATGTGCGGGCGCTGTGGGTCTCCACCGGTACGGCGGCCAATTGCCTCGCGCTGGCCGCCCTTTGCCCGCCTTACGGAGGGATCGTCTGCCACCGCGACGCGCACATCGAGGTGGACGAGGCCGGCGCTCCGGGCTTCTTCACCGGCGGCGCCAAGCTCATGTTGCTCGATGGAGAAGGTGCGAAGATTACGGCCGGCGCCGTGGCCGATGCATGCGACCTCATCCGCAACGACGTCCACAAGGTGCAGCCGGCGGCCATCTCGATCACCAACGCGACCGAATATGGGCTCGTCTATCGCGCTTCGGAGGTGGCGGCGCTCGGCGCTCTGGCGAAGGATCGCGGCCTCGCGCTGCACATGGATGGCGCGCGGTTCGCAAACGCGCTCGCGACCACCGGCGAAGCTCCGGCGGACGTGACCTGGCGAGCCGGGGTGCACGCCATGTCCTTCGGTTTCATCAAGAACGGCGGGCTCAATGCCGAAGCATTGATCCTGTTCAGGACCGAGCTGTTCGATGAAGTCGCAGTGCGGCGCAAACGGGCGGGGCACCTATCCTCCAAGGGGCGGATGCTCGCCGCGCAGATCCTCGCGCTGCTCGAGGACGGCCTGTGGCTCGACAATGCTCGCTCGGCCAATGCGTTTGCACAGAAGGTCGCAACGGCGGCGCCCGGGCGGCTGGTCTACCCCGTCGAGGCGAACGAGATTTTCCTGAAGGTCAACGACGATGAGGCTGAATCTCTGCGGAGGCAGGGGTTCGACTTCTACGAGTGGGGACCCGGCCAAATCCGGCTGGTGACCAGTTGGGACGAGCAACGCGAAACGGTCGACCGGCTCGCCGCAGCAATCGCCGCTCTGTGAGCGAGGCGGACAGCTCGACCCTGCGGTCGGTGACGCTCCCGTTCATCGTCTTCACCGCCATCTGGGGGTCGACCTGGATCGTCATCCGCGGCCAGCTCGGTGTCGTTCCGGCGCAGTGGTCGGTGACCTACCGCTTCGTCATTGCCGCCGCCGCGATGGCGCTCGTCGCCTGGTCGAGGCGCGAGAGCTTGAGCATCGGGCGGCGCGGCGCGGCCGCCGCGCTCTTTCTCGGCTTCACCCAGTTCTGCGTGAACTTCAATGCAGTCTACCTTGCCGAACGGCACATCACCTCGGGCGTCGTTGCGACCGTCTTCGCCCTGTTGCTGATCCCGGCGACTTTGATGGGCTGGGCCTTCCTCGGCCAGCGTCCGACGCTGCGCTTCGTCTGGAGTTCGCTGGTCGCCGTCTCGGGGATCGTGCTGCTCTTCGTCCACGAACTTCACGAGCACAGCGCCAGCACGCGGCAAGTCGTGTCCGGGATCGCGATAACCGTCGTGGGAATGCTCGGCGCGGCGATCGCCAACGTGGTCCAGGCGCGCCCGGAGATCCGCCGCTATCCTCTATTTGCCCTGCTCGCCTGGTCGATGGCGGCGGGCGCAGCGATCGATGCCCTCATTGCTTATCTGATGACAGGACCGCCGACCTTCGACCCGCGCTGGTCCTATTGGGCAGGAGTCCTGTACCTCGCGCTCCTCGCCTCGGTGTTGACCTTCAGCCTCTATTATCCGGTCGTCCGGCGCATCGGCCCGGCGAAAGCCGCTTATTCCAGCGTGATCGTGCCGATCATCGCCATGGGCTTCTCGACCTGGCTCGAGGATTATCGTTGGACGCCGCTCACCATCGCCGGCGCGGTCCTCGCGCTGGGCGGAATGGCCGCCGCACTGGCCCGCAGCCGCTCGTCGGTCCCTGCACCCGACGCGGCCTGAGCGCTCGGAGCGTAGGAGCGCTCCGAACGTTAGATAGGCCATGCCGTCGACCGTCATCCGCCGCTTCGTCTACGATCAGTCCGAGCACGAGCTTTGGGTCGAGTTCACGACGGGACGCAAATATGTTTACTCGAACATTCCGGAGGAGGTCGCCAGCGCCTTCCGCGCCGCCTTCGCCAAGGGCGTCTATTTCAACACTCGCATCCGCGACCGATTCCCGCAGCGCGAAGTGACTCACGAGGAAGAAAGCAATTCTTAAAAACGTCGTGCGATAGCAGCCGCATGATTCCCTTGGTGAAAACCAGCTCGGTATTCACGAGCCGGTGGAAGGCCCTGCTGTGGGCTGTTCCGGTCATCTGGTTTGCCTATGCGGTCGCGACATCGGCTCCGCAGGGCGACGGGAACAGCAGCAATTCCGAGACGGCGAACGCGTCCGACAATTCGACGGCCCAGAAGATTCCCGCCACCTGGAACTAGGCGTCAGCTGGCCCAGTCGATCCGCTCGATGTGCCAGCGGCGCTGCGCGTCGGTCGAGCCGGGGACGTCGTTGACGCGCCGCAGGATCACATCGGCAGACCGGCGAAACGGCTGACCGTTCTGAAGGTCGCCGTAGAAGATCACCGGCATCGTCACGTAGATCGAGCCTGCGGCGCCTTCCGGCTCGCCAAGGTTGCCGATCTCAAGATGCACGTCTGAGAGTTGCGCGAGATCGGCCTTGAACTTCGCCGCCTGTCCTGAATCGCCCCATAGGGCGGCCGCTTCGGGCCAGCGTCTCTGCTCGATGAGAGCGCCGTAGCCTTGCACGACCTGTCCGGCAGCTTCGACGCTCTTGGGCTCGATCGGCCCGTGGGGCTCGTTCAGCGGCGTGCGGTCGTCGGCCGCTGCGGCTTCTTTTTGCTGGGCGTCGCCAGTGATGATGTTCGCGGATTGCGCTTGTTCCCTACCGCGATTGCACGCGAACAGCGCCAGCATTCCGGAACCGAGAAGAATTGCGCCATTTCTCATAAAGGAACCGCCTTCCCCAAAGTTCGTTCGTTTCGCGACTACAACGTGAACAGGGAGAGTTTCCAATGGCCGATGATCGCGACGATGTGGAGCGCGAACGCACGACCGTGGTGGAAACGGGAGGCGGAGGCGGCGGCGGCATTCTTGCCGTTGTGCTGCTGATCATTGTCGTGCTCGTGCTGCTCTATCTCTTCCGGGACAATCTCGGTCTCGGCGGCAAGACCACGAACATCAACGTTCCCAATTCGATCGACGTGAACGTCAATCACTAGCTCTAGCGGGCGGTAGCGAGTCCCGCCCGCGAACGGGCGCGGTTCCAACAGGCGCCGCGCCCGTTTGAGTTTGCGCGCCTGACGCTTTAACCGGCGCGCATGAGCGACGCGCAGCGCTACATGGCCGGGTTCGGGGGCCATTTCGAATCCGAGGCCGTCGAGGGCGCCCTTCCCAAGGGGCGCAATTCACCTCAACGCCCCGCCTTCGGTCTTTATACGGAACAGCTCTCGGGCAGCTCCTTCACTTCGCCGAGGCACGAGAACCGGCGCTCGTGGCTCTACCGGATGCGGCCGACGGCCGATCACCGGCCATTCGCCCCATACGCGGGCGCTCCCTTGCTCGCCCCGGGCACCGTCCGTGAGCCGCTCGCGCCAAACCGGCTGCGCTGGGACCCGCCGGACCTGCCTGAAGGCAAAGACTTCGTTGACGGCATGGCGACGATGCTGGCCAACCGCGACCCTTCGGATCTCGAGGGCGTCGCGGTGCATGTCTACCGGACCACCAAGTCCATGACCCGGCGAGTTTTCGTCGACGCCGACGGCGAGATGCTGATCATCCCCCAACAGGGCGCGCTCGCCGTCTTCACCGAGCTGGGGCGGATGGACGTTCCTCCCGGGACGATCGCCGTGGTCCCCCGAGGAATGAAATTCCGCGTCGATGTCGATGGTGAGTCGCGCGGTTACGTCGCGGAGAATCACGGCCTGCCGTTGCGCCTGCCCGAGCTCGGTCCGATCGGTTCGAACGGCCTCGCGAACCCGCGCGATTTCCAGACTCCCGTCGCCTCGTTCGAAGACAGCGACGAGCAAACGGAAGTCATCCAGAAATCTCTTGGATCGCTCTGGACCACAACGCTCGACCATTCGCCGCTGGATGTCGTCGCCTGGCACGGCAATTACGCGCCGTACCGGTACGATCTTTCCAACTTCAACACGATCGGCACGGTCAGCTTCGACCACCCAGATCCGTCGATTTTCACCGTCCTCACGAGCCCGAGCGACGTGCCCGGCCGAGCCAATGCGGATTTCGTCATCTTCCCGCCGCGCTGGATGGTGGCGGAGGAGACGTTCCGTCCGCCGTGGTTCCATCGGAACGTGATGAGCGAAGCGATGGGGCTCATTTATGGCGCCTATGACGCCAAGGCCGAAGGCTTCCAGCCGGGCGGGCTGTCGCTCCATAATTTGATGAGTGGCCACGGACCCGATCTCGAAAGCTGGCGCAAGGCGAGCGAGGCGGAGCTCAAGCCTGCCAAGATCGAAGGAACGATGGCGTTCATGGTCGAGACCTGCTGGCCTTATCGGCCGACGCATTATGCGCTCGAACGCGCGCAGCCGGACTACGACATGGCCTGGGCCGGCTTTCCGAAGGCGAAGCTTCCGTGACCGATCGGACTAACGACCCGACGCTTACCAGTTGGGTGGAGAGCGCCAACGGCCACCGCGACTTTCCGGTGCAGAACCTTCCGCTCGGTATATTTTCGATCGACGGGGGTCAGCGCAAAGCAGGAGTCGCCATCGGGGATTTCATCCTCGATCTCGCTGCCATCGCCGACGCGGGGCTGGTCGAGGCCGACTGGCGCGACGATTTGTGCCAGCCGGTGCTCAATGCCTGGTTCGCGCGCGGAGCCGAGGACCATCTGGCGCTGCGCATCCGCCTCTCCGATCTGCTTACAGACGAAAATCGGCGCGACGGCATGGAGGTCTACCTGATCGGCCAGTCGGAGGCGGCGATGCACCTGCCGTGTGTCGTGGGCGATTACACGGATTTCTATGTCGGCATTCATCATGCGACCAACGTCGGCAAGCAATTCCGGCCCGACAATCCGCTACTGCCCAACTACAAGTATGTTCCGATCGGCTATCACGGCCGCGCGAGCTCGGTGCGCCCGTCGGAAGAGCCGGTGGTTCGTCCGAATGGGCAGAGGAAAGCACCCGACTCGGATTCGCCCGAATATGGGCCCAGCCGCCGTCTCGATTATGAACTGGAGCTCGGGATCTGGATCGGTGAGGAGAATGAGCTCGGCTCGCCGGTCCCGGTCCGCGACGCCGGCGGTCATATCGCGGGATACTGCCTTCTCAATGACTGGTCCGCACGCGACATCCAGGCGTGGGAATATCAGCCGCTTGGCCCCTTTCTCGCAAAGAACTTCCTGACGAGCGTGAGTCCATGGGTAGTCAGCCCGCAGGCGCTTGCGCCGTTCCGCAAGCCGATGCCCACGCGTCCCGCAGGTGACCCGCAGCCGCTTCCCTATCTCGATGATGAAGAAGATCGAAAGACTGGCGCGCTCGGCATTCAGCTCGAGGTCACGCTCACGACGCAGAGAATGCGCGACGAGGGCCTTGCCCCGCACGTCCTCTCGCGCGGCTCCGCAGACGCGGCGATGTACTGGAGCGCGGCGCAGATCGTCGCTCACCACAGCAGCAACGGCTGCAACCTTCAGCCGGGCGACCTGATCGGCACCGGCACGCTATCGACTGAAGGTGCCGGCGGCCTCGGCTCGCTGCTCGAGATCAGCCAGGGCGGCAAGCAACCGGTCCAGCTTCCGGAGGGCGAGACCCGCACCTTCCTCGAGGACGGCGACGAAGTGACGCTGCGCGCCTGGTGCGAGGCGCGAGGCGCCACCCGCATCGGCCTCGGCGAGTGCGTCGGTCGCGTGCTTCCCGCGCCAGCTTTCGATTTCCGCAAGGACGTTGTCTAGTACGGCGAGCGCCGCCCCACCGTTAGTGAGTAATCGGAACCCCTGCCGACTGAACATGGCGCCGCCATGTCGCGGGAGGCATCCCGAATTCACGCTTGAATGCTCGGCTGAAGGCGGCCTCGCTGTGGAACCCGACCGCATGGGCGATACTTGCCGTGTTTTGCCGCTGCTCGCGTAGCATGGCCGCGGCCGAGCGCATGCGCCAACTTGCGCAATATCGCATGGCTGGTTGACCGAGCAGCTGGATAAAGCGCTTCTGCAGCACCGTTCGCGATACGCCTGCTTGTCGCGCCAATTGTTCTAACGTCAGATTTTCATCGTAGCGCCGGTGAATAATCGACAGGGCCTTGGCCACCGCCGGATCCGTAAGAGCTCGGAGCCAGCCGCCGGGCTCTATTGGATTACATGAAAGATAGTGACGAATGGCTTGGGCTAAGAACACCTCCGCAAGCTTTGCTAGTGCCTTCGGAGCGAGCGGCTGCTCGGCAGCGAAGCGCAGCGACCCATCAAGCCACTGCTGCTCCGCCTCCGGTGCCGTCAGAACGAGCAATGGCGGCAAGGCATCGAGCAGTGGATGCGCATTGGCTTTCGCCGTCCCTAGAAAGCCGCACCAAATTTGCGTCACAGGGCCCGCTGAACCGCTGCGGATCTTGTGAACGCCCTCGGTGGTGACGACCGAAATCTCACTGATTTTTGCGGGAGGCAAGCCAACTCGACTGCAAACCAAATGTGGATCGTTCCGAGGAAGCAGCACGATCGTACCAGGCTTCGCCGTCGCCGGATCCAGCCCATCAACCTGAACGATCATTTGGCCCGATCGAACGTAATGATATGCGATCAGTGTTTCCGGAACCGGGAAGAAAGGCGAGCATTGCGCTTTCCCGAGTTCGGCAAGCAGGCAGAAATCACCGGTGAGTCTTGCGTCGGAAACGACGCCTCCGGTTAGTCGAAGCGACGGAAGAATTTCAGCAAGGACATCCATAACGTCCTCGCCTGCCCTACGATCGAAGCGTAGTTGCTTCGCTCCAGGGCTCCCCAGGAGCCGGATAGTCGTCGAACCAAATGTGCGGCAACCTGTCCGCCTCGGTCATCCACTCTCTTACGAGCGAATGATCGAGGAGAGCCTCCATCCAAAGCCCAACTCCAGGGAACGAATCGGTCGGCGCTTGGTGGCGCGAAAGCCGAACGACGGCCGGAGCGAGAGCGAAGTCCGCGAGCGAGACGCGGCCGAACAAGAAGGGGCCGCCGCTGCCGGCCAGCGTCCGTTCAAGAAATTCGAACAAGCGGAGGCATTCCGCCTCCTCGGTCGGCGTTAAACGTCGTTTGGCCGGGTAGAAGCTGCTTTCGAAGGAAATGCGGGAACAGATGGCAGACAGCCCCGCATGCTGCCACGCAGCGACCGATCTCGCCTGAGCGCGCGCGATCAGCTCAGTTGGTAGTAATCGACCGCCAGCGACTTCATTTGCGAACTCCATGATGGCCAGAGAGTCGAAAATCACTGCATCGCCGAGCACCAGTGCAGGAACGGTGCCTGATGGACTGAACGTGGCGATCCGCGCCAAGCCGCGAAAGCGCTGGGGACGACGAATGTCGACAATTTCTTCAACGAATTCGAAGCCGGCCGCGCGGAGCGCGAGCCACGCTCGCATTGCCCAACTGGAGGCGTTCTTTGTCCCGGAATAGAGAATCGGCATTGCCACGGTACGGAATCCGTAGCACGCTACTTTTATAGTAGCAAGTATGTTCGTGGCGCGCTATCGTGAACGCTGATGAAACGTGATCCGAGAGGCAAGTCGCCCGCCATTCCGGTGCCGGGTGAGCCGGTGCGGGGCTCGAGGAGTGGCGCGCCGATAATGGCAATGTTCGACTTGTTGGGGCGCCGCTGGGCCATGGGCATCCTTTGGACTCTGAGCGGCGCGGGCCCTCTGGCTTTTCGAGCTTTGCAGAATAGGTGCGAGACGATCTCCCCGACTGTACTGAGCCTGAGGCTGAGGGAACTGCAAGCAGCGGGCCTCGTCTTGCGGACGCTCGAAGGTTACGAAGTTACTCCCCTTGGCCGACGGATCTACGAGCAACTCTTACCTCTTGGCGAAACGGCGAAGGCGTGGGCTCAATCACTAATTGAAAAATGAGAAGCGTTGCTCAAGCTGCGACATCGCCGAAAGCTTCGCCTGACAACTTATTGGACCGACCAGGCTGCGGCCGCGTTGGTTACCGCCATGCCGAGGACGCCGAAAGCCTGTGGGGCATCATTTAACTCATGTGTCGCTTGGCGATCGCGTTCACCGCTTCTGCAATCGCGTGTCGTGTTTCATGTGCGTATCCTCGTAAAAAGGCTCCAAGAAGTTGCACGGCCCGGCTTGGTGCCTCGGTCGACGGCCGCGGCTACGTAAGGAGCGCGCCTGTGGAAATGACGGTCTCGCCGGATGATTTGACCGAAACGCTCAAAGCTGCCGTTTCAAAGACCGCTGCGCTATCGGAATCGAGCGTGCCGCCAAGTCAGTCGAAGGCGTCGGCGAGCTTACGCCGGGTGCCCAGATTCGGCTCTCCCCCGAGCCCGCTGATGCTCGTCTGAGGGCAACGGACGGAACTTGCCGCAGAATTCATGAGAAGAGGATGCCTTCGCGAACCACCCACGCGCTAAAGCGAAGGAGTGGTGCCGCTTGAGGGACTCGAACCCACGACCCCATCATTACGAATGATGTGCTCTACCAGCTGAGCTAAAGCGGCTTTGCTCTTTTGAGGAGGCGCGCGCCACCTATCAGCGCCTTGGCCAGTCGGCAAGGCTGCCGGACCGCCGAAGGCCGGCAACTCTTCGGCTGATCGAATATACTTAACGCTTTCGTAACCGCAGTCGGCGATTTTGCTTCCGCTTTGTGGGAGTGGGCGGCGTAAATGGACAGCTATCGCGAGCATCCGAGCGACTTCGATCTCGGCGGCGCAAGTGAGACCACTGCGTCACACGACGTTGCTGCGGCGATCGGCACCGATGAGCGTCGGATGCACGTGCGCGCGTACAATCACTGGGTGTCCCTGCTCGACGGCCGTGACTTCCCGTCGATCGAGGACCTGGAACCGTCTGCAGTCGAGGATTTCGCCGCGAACAGCGTGCTTCTCGACTTCACCTGCGGCCGCGACAATCCTGCAATCCCGTACATCGGAGCCGACATTCGCGAGGAATGCGGCCTGGATGAGGATGCGCGGACCATCGCCGACGTTCCGAGCCGGTCGCTGCTGTCGCGGCTTACCGACCATTACATGCAGATCATCGCCAATCGCGCTCCGATCGGCTTCGAGGCCGAGTTCATGAACCAGCGCGGCGAGAACATCTGCTACCGCGGAATCCTGATGCCCTTCTCGTCCGACGGCGAGGCGATCGATTTCATCTACGGCGTGATCAACTGGAAGACCGTTGGAGCCGCCGTGGGACAGCCCGACGAGCCCGCCGAAACGCTGTCCCAGCCCGAGGCAGAGGTCGAGGTCGACGAGCTTTTGCTTGAAGAGGACGCCGCGGAAGAGCCCGAACAGGCTGCTGTGGACCCGGAAGAGCCTCAATTCATCGAACCCGAAATGGCCGAGCCCGAGCCAGAGCCGGAATCCATCCAGGCGGAGCCTTTCGAACCCCCTCCCGAGCCCGTAACCGACAGGGCGGCGGTCGAGAAGCATCTGACGTGGGAGGACGGTCCCTCCTCCGAGCAGGAGATCGAAGCCGCGGAAGTCGCTGTTGAAGTGCCACCGCGTGTGCCGTTCGCCTGGGAAGAAGGGCCGATCGTCGATGCCGACCCCGACGAGGTCGCGGAGCTGGTCCTCGACGAGAATGCCGGCCTCGCCGACCGGTTGTGGGCTGCGCGCGAGACGGCGGAGTCGGTCAAGGCCGGGGAGGGCCGCACCCGGGCGTCGCTCTATCGTGCGCTGTCGCTCGCCTACGATTTCGCGATCGCGGCTCAGCACAGCCCCGAAGAATATGCCGAGCTGCTCGAGGAATCGGGCGTCAAGGCGCAGGCCCGCGCGCCGATGACGCCGATCGTCAAGCTGGTATTCGGTGTAGACTATGACAAGGCAAGGCTGACCGAGTTCGCAGCCGCGCTTTCCTTCGCGCAGCGCCAGGACATCGAGCCTGGCGGCTTCAAGTCATTTATCGAGAAGCAGCCGGGCGGGCTCAAGGCGCTCGTCGCCGCGGAGCGCCAGGCGCGACGCCCCGAGCCAAAGGCCGATACCAAGGGCGATGCTGCTCGCGCAAAGCTCCGCAGAGCGCCGGCGATGTCGCTGACCGAAATCCGCGCGGAAGAGGAATTTGCGGTGGTGATCACGCGCCGCGCGGCGGACGGTTCGCACGAGCCGGTCGCGGTCGTGGAAGACGAGGCGCTCGTCGAACGCGCCATCCGAAAGGCTGCCTGACAGCAATTTCACTTTCGGTCGGGGTTGTCCGCTTCGGAAGGCCGGGTCTATAGGCCCCGCGCATCCAACTCGCGGAGCAAAATCTTTTCATGACGGCCCATACGCGCCTGGACCCGCCGCTGGTCGAGTCAATCCGTAAGGCGCTGACGAGACATGCTCTTCCCGGCGAAACCGAGGACTTGGGCCGCGACGCGGAACGCAGCGCGGCGGAATTCCTCGCCGATTTGGCCGCGACCCGGAAGCGGGGCGAACTAGCGCTGACGATCGAATCCGTCGGCGGCGAAGCCGGGCACCGGCGCATGCGCATCGCGATCGTCAACGACGACATGCCTTTCCTGGTGGATTCCGTCGCCAATGCGATCGCGGCTCGCCAGCTGACTATCCATCGGCTTCTGCACCCGGTCGTCTGCGTGTCCCGCAACGACAAGGGTGAGCTGCAGGACGTCGAGGACATCTGCTCGGACAAGAGCCGTCGCGAGTCCATGATGTACCTCGAGCTCGACCGGGCCGACGCTCGCGGACGCCAGGAGCTTGCCGCCGATTTGCGCCGGGTGCTCGAGGATGTGCGCCTTGCCGTGCGCGACTGGACCAAGCTGCAGAGCAAGATGCGGTCCGACGCCGAAGCAATCGAGGATCCCGAGGGTCGCGCGCTTCTCAACTGGTTCGCCGACGGAGCGATGACTCTGCTCGGCTACCATGAGGAACGGCCCTATCAGCAGCCGTCCAATGCGCTCGGCATCTTCAGCATCCCCGGCGCTCCGACCGACGAAGGCGGCTGCCTTGGCGCAATGCGCTATCTCGAGCAGGGCGGCGAGGTTCCTCTCATGGCCAAGGCCGAGCGCAAGTCGACCGTGCATCGGCGCGTCCCCCTCGACCTGGTCGTCGTTCCCGTCGGCGAAAAGGGAAAGGTCGGCGGCATCGGCGTGCACGCCGGCCTGTGGACCAGCGAAGCGCTGCGGGTGCCGCCGGAGGAAGTGCCGGTCCTGCGCGAGCGGCTAAAGCAGCTCGACAAGGACTTCGGGTTCGATCCGAAGGGTCATAGCGGGAAGGCGCTCCGCCACGCGATCGCGTCCCTTCCGCGCGACCTCCTGATCACCGTCGATTACGCGAGCATCCGTAAGATGGTCATGATGGCGATGTCGCTCGCCGATCGGCCGCGCCCGGCGCTGCTTCAGGTTCGCAGCATCCTCAAGGGCCAGTTGTTCAGCTTCGTCTGGCTCCCCCGCGAGGAGCTGACGACGGCGCGCCGAACCGCGATCGCCATGCTGCTCGAAAATGAGGTCGGCCGTGAAATCACGAGCTGGTCGGTCGAGCTCGGCGATGGCGACCTCGCGCTCATCCGGTACACCCAGTACATCGATGCGACGGCTCCCGAGCCGGACTCGGAGGAGCTCGATGCCGCGGTCGTCGAGATGGTGCGCGGCTGGGCCCCGGCCGTGGAGGCGGAGCTGATCGACGTCGCCGGCGCGCCGCGCGCGACGCGTCTGGCGCTCACCTACATCAATGCTTTCCCTGATGGGTATCGGGCCCGAACCGCGCCCGAGGAGGGAGCTGCCGACATCCTCCGGCTGTGCGAGCTGTCGGACGATCTCGCGCGCGACGTTCGCATTTCCCGGTACGACACCGACGAGCCCGGCCAGCTGCGGCTCAAGATGTACCGCAGGGGCGCTCTTATCGCCCTGTCCGAAGCAGTCCCCGTGCTGGAGAATTTCGGCTTCCGAGTGCTCGAGGAAATGCCCACCGTGCTGATGGGCGGCAACGGCTACATTCATGATTTCCGCGTCGAAATCGGCGGGGAAGCCGACATAAAGACAATCCTCGAGAGGACTGGCCAGATCGAGGGCGCAATTGCCGGCGTCCTTCGCGGCGCGTCCGAGGACGACGAGTTCAACCAGCTCGTGCTCTATGCGGGGCTGGAGATGCAGGCGGTCGTCTGGCTCCGCGCCTGGTTCCGTTACCTCCGGCAGACGGGAAGCAGCTTCGGACTGATCACCATCGTCGATGCTCTGCGGCGCGCCCCTGCCGCGACCCGTGCGCTCATCGGCCTCTTCACCGCTGCTCACGATCCAGCGGAGCCGCAACGCGAGAAGCGGGTAAGCAAATTCAGCGATGGACTGGATGCCGCGCTCGCCCGCGTCCGGTCGATCGACGACGATCGCATCCTGCGGCGGCTGCGCGCTTTGGTCGAAGCGATTGTCCGGACCAATGCCTTTGCGCCCGCCGCTGCAGAGGCTTTGGCGTTCAAGATCAACTCTTCGCTGGTCCCCGGACTGCCGAGGCCCGTGCCGTGGCGCGAGATCTGGATCTACAGTCCGCGCGTCGAAGGCATCCATTTGCGCGGCGGGCCCGTCGCGCGCGGCGGAATCCGCTGGTCGGATCGCCGCGACGACTTCCGGACCGAGATCCTCGGTCTGATGAAGGCGCAGCTGGTCAAGAATGCCGTGATCGTTCCGACCGGCGCCAAGGGAGGATTCTATCCCAAGCAGCTCCCGCCGATGGCGAACCGCGACGCCTGGCTCGCCGAAGGCACGGAGAGCTACAAGATCTTCATCCGATCGCTGCTTTCGCTGACCGACAATCTGGTGAACGACAAGGTCGTCCACCCGGCATCCGTGGTGATCCACGATGGCGAAGATCCCTATTTCGTCGTCGCGGCGGACAAGGGCACGGCGACCTTCTCGGATGTGGCCAACGCCATCGCGCTCGAGCGAAATTTCTGGCTCGGCGATGCGTTCGCCAGCGGCGGCTCCTACGGTTACGACCATAAGGCGATGGGGATCACGGCGAGGGGCGCCTGGATCTCGGTTCAGCGCCACTTCCTGGAAATGGGGATCGACGTGCAGTCCGATCCCGTCACCGTCGTCGGCTGCGGGGACATGTCCGGCGACGTGTTCGGCAACGGAATGCTGCTATCGAAGGCGATCCGCCTTGTCGCAGCTTTCGATCACCGGCACATCTTCATCGACCCCAGCCCGGACGCCGCGAGCAGCTGGAAGGAGCGCAAGCGCCTTTTCGACCTGCCGCGTTCGAGCTGGGACGATTACGACCGCAAGCTGATTTCCAAGGGCGGCGGGGTTTTCGCGCGGACGGAGAAGTCGATCACGCTCAGCGCGGAAGCGCAGGCGGCGCTGGGAATCGAGACGAAGACCGTCGACCCGGCGATGCTCATCAACGCGATTCTCAAGAGCCCGGTCGACCTGCTGTGGTTCGGCGGCATCGGCACCTACATCAAGGCTTCGACGCAGAGCCAGGCGGACGTCGGCGACCCGTCCAACGATGCGCTTCGGGCAGATGCGGTCGAGCTTCAGGTGAAGGTGATCGGCGAGGGGGCAAATCTCGGGATCACGCAGGCGGGCAGGATCGAATTTGCGCAGCACGGCGGGCGCATCAACACCGACTTCATCGACAATAGCGCGGGCGTCGACTGCTCCGACAACGAGGTCAATATCAAGATCCCGCTTAACCGCGAGATGCGCGAGGGACGGCTCAGCTTCGACAAGCGCAACCGACTGCTCGCGAAGATGACCGAAGAGGTGGCGGACCTCGTCCTCGAGGACAACCGGCTCCAGAGTCTCGCCTTGTCCATCGCCGAAGCGGGCGGCGCCAATTCCGTTCCGGGCAATGTCCGAACCATCGAGTTGCTGGAAGCTTCGGGCCGCCTCGATCGGAAGGTCGAAGGCCTAGCCTCGAGCGAGGAGCTGGTGCGGCGGAGCCAGGAGGGTCGCGGGCTAACCCGGCCCGAGCTGTCGGTCGTGCTCTCCATCTCGAAGCTCGTGCTCCAGGACGCTGCGGAAGAGCTTCGGCTGGCCGAGGACAAGCTGGTCGAGCCGCAGCTGTTCGATGCATTCCCGAAGCCGATGCGAAAGGCGCACGCCGACGCGATCCGCGCTCACCACCTGCGCAACGAGATTGTCGCGACCAAGGTCGCCAATCGCCTCGTGAATCGCCTCGGGCCAGGAGTCGCGTTCGACCTCACAGAGGAAGAAGGCGCCTCGCTCCAGCAGGTCATCGTCGCCTTCCTGGTGGCAGAGCGGCTGCTCGATCTCGACAAGCTGTGGAGCGAGATCGAGGAAGAACCGCTTCCAGAAACGGTCCGGATCGAGCTCTTCTCGATCGCCGCCGCAACGGCGCGGGCGCACATCTCCGACATCATCCGGGCGGCGTCGGGCGAAACGAACGTCGCCAAGTTGTGCGAGCTGCTTGAACCTGGCGTCCGCAAGATTTCGGCTGCAGCGACGAAGCTGATCCGCGCCGAAGTGCGCAACGAAGCCGCCGCCCGGCGCGACCGGCTGATTGCGCTCGGAGCGAGCGAGGACATCGTCCGCGGTCTCGTGCGACTTTATGAACTCGACGGTATCTTCGGCATTGCCGCGCTCGCGGCTCGCAAGAAGGTCGACGAGCTTGCACTGACGCGAGCCTACACCCGGCTGGGCGAGGCGCTTGGCCTCGACTGGGCGCAGCAGCAGGTCGCCCGCTTCGTTCCCGCGGACCAGTGGGAGCGACTGCTGACGGCCGGCCTCTCACGCGATTTCGAGCAGCTACGGATCGAGTTCCTCGCGCGCCTCCGCAGCAATCCGGATGAAGCGGTCGACGAGTTCATCGAGGGGCAGGGCGCCCGGATCGACCAGTTCCGTCACCTCATCGGCCGCGCGCGCACCGAAGGGCACGTCAGCGCGCCAATGCTTGCGCAGGTCGCCGGACAGGCGCGGATCCTGCTCGCTCGCTAACCCCCTTGCGCATCGCCTTTCTCGTTCCTGATCCGGATTATCCGGAACCATGGCGCTGGGCGTTCGATGTGGAGGCAGAGGCGCTGATCGCCGCCGGCGCGGAGGTGGAACCCGTATCGTGGACACAGGCAGCCGAGTTTGCGGACTTCGATCTGGTCCTTCCGCTGGTCGCCTGGGGCTATCACCTGCAGTATGAGGAGTGGCTCGCTTTCCTCGGCCGCGTGGAGGCCGCGGGCGTGGCCATGCTCAACCCGCCGGCGCTGCTTCGCTGGAACGGCGACAAGGCCTATCTCGCCGAGCTTGCGGACGCCGGCGTCGCCACGGTTCCGACGCTTGCGGTGGAATGCTGTTGCGATGCCGACCTGGAGGAAGCGCGACGGCGTTTCAGCAGCGATTGGCTGGTGATCAAGCCGCCGATTTCCGCAAGCGCCTCCGGAACCCATCGCCTCGGCCGCGACGACGATTTGCCCGCCGACAGCCGCGACCGGCCAATGATCATCCAGCCGCTGATCGAGGAGATCGCGAGAACCGGCGAATTCTCGCTGATGCTGTTCGACGGACACTTCAGCCACGCGGTCGTCAAGCGTCCCGCAGCCGGCGAGTTCCGGGTGCAGCCGCACCTTGGCGGAGTGACGCTTCCCACCAAAGCGCCGCCAGGAGCTGAGAGGCTCGCTCGTCAGGCGCTCGCGGCTGCTCCCGCAAGGGCGACCTACGCGCGAGTCGACATCGTCCCGGACGATGAGGGGGTGCTGCGCATCATGGAGCTGGAGCTGATCGAACCCGCCTTGTTTCTCGACCATGCGCCCGATGGCGGCACGGCCTTCACTCAGGCGATTCTCTCAGCCGCGCAAAAAGCCACTGCCTGATCGCCGAAGTGAGATTCGGCGGCTGCGGCGCCTTGAGGCGCTCGACGTCGATCTGCGCAACCAACGCATTCACCGGCCCGCCACGTTCTAGCGCAGCCTTCTCGAGCGCCTTCCAGAACATCGGCTCCAGGCTGATGGACGTCGCGTGCCCCGAAATCAGCACGGATCGTTTGGTCGGTGGAGCGTAGAGCGGCCCCATTAGTACATGTGCTGGCCGCCGTTGATCGAGAGCGTCGACCCGGTCACGAACCCCGCATTTTCGTCGACCAGGAACGCCACTCCGCGAGCGATCTCCTCGGCCTTGCCCAATCGGCCCACGGGAATGCGCGCCACGATCTTGGCGAGCACTTCCTCGGGCACCGCCGCGACCATGTCGGTGTCGATGTATCCGGGCGCGATCGCGTTCACCGTGACTCCGTTGCGGGCACCTTCCTGCGCAAGCGCCTTGGTGAACCCGTGGATGCCCGACTTGGCGGCGGCATAGTTCACCTGGCCATATTGGCCGGCCTGCCCGTTGATCGAGCCTATGTTGACGATTCGGCCGTAGCCGCGTCCCGTCATTCCTTCAAAGACAGCCTTGGCCATGTTGAAGCAGCCGCCGAGGTTCGTATCCATGACGTCCTGCCACTTCTGATGGTCCATGCGCTTCATGGTCGCGTCGCGGGTGATCCCCGCATTATTGACCAGTACGTCGACCGGCCCGATTTCGGCTTCGACCTTGCGGACGCCTTCCTGGCAAGCGTCAAAGTCCGAGACGTCCCATTTATAGGCTGCGATTCCAGTGCGGTCCGTGAATTCGCGTGCGCGCTGGTCATTGCCGGCGTAATTCGCCGCGACTCGCATGCCCATGTCCTTGAGCGCAACGCTGATCGCTTCGCCGATTCCGCGCGTTCCGCCAGTGACGATCGCCACTCGAGCCATGAGTTCCTCCTGTGCTGCAACCGCGCCGCTTAGGTCTGCGGCAACCAGCCTGCAAGTTCGCGCTCGATCAGCCGCTCCAGCATGGCGATGCTCTCCGGCGAGTCGTTGAGGCAGTCGAGAAGTGCAAACTTCTCTCCCCCGGACCGCATGAACGTATCGCGTCCGCGGATGCCGAGTTCCTCCAGGGTTTCCAGGCAATCCGCCGAAAAACCGGGCGCAGCCACGGCGACGCGTTTGATCCCGCGCCGGGGGTACTGAGCCAGCATCTCGTCGGTTGCCGGCTCCAGCCATTTCGCGCGGCCGAACCGGGACTGGAATGCAACCTCGACCTCCTGCCCGAGCGCGTCGGAAAGCAATCGCGCCGTCTTTTGACAGTGGCAATGATAGGGATCGCCGAGATCGAGCGTACGCCGCGGCATGCCATGGAAGCTCAGGAGCAGGCGCTCGGGCTTGAAGTCGACCGTTTTCAACTGCCGTTCGAGGTTGGTCGCCAGCGCTTCGATGTAAAGCCGGTCATCATAGTAGGGGGGCAAGGTGCGCAGCGCGGGCTGAAGGCGCATTCCGGCTAGCACTGCAAAGACGGCGTCGTTCGCGGTCGCCGTCGTCGCTGCGCAATATTGCGGATAGAGCGGCGCAGCGAGAATGCGAGTGCAGCCTTCCTCGACCATCCTTGCGAGCGCGGAGGCGATGCCCGGGTTGCCGTAGCGCATTGCCCAATGGACGCTTGCGCGGCCTTCGAACCGTTCACGGAGCGCATGGGCCTGCCGGCGAGCGATCACGGCCAGCGGCGAGCCTTCGTTGGTCCAGACCTGATTGTAGGCTTCGGCTGACCGGCGCGGGCGGGTGCGCAGGATGATCCCGTGCAGGATCGGCTTCCATGCGATCGCGGGAATTTCGACCACGCGCGGGTCGCTGAGGAATTCGGCCAGATAGCGCCGCACTGCGCGCGCATGCGGCGCGTCGGGAGTGCCGAGGTTGATCAGCAGAACGCCGACCTTCGGCTCTCGAATTGGCGGATGATCGGGTGGCGGACTCATGCCACCGACATGGGATCGAACGGCAGCGAACGCATCCTTTTGCCCGTTGCCGCGAAGATCGCATTTGCCACGGCGGGAGCGAGCACGGTCGTGCCCAGCCCGCTGACGCCGCCCGGCGCATCGCTGCTGGGAATCACTTCGACAAAAATCTGCGGAACCTGGCCGATGCGGGGCAGTCCAATGCCGCCGATAGGACCGGCCCGCGGCATTCCGGCAACCCATTCGGGTGCCGCGATGGTCGCCTGCGCAAGCGCCCACAGCAGACCGCCCTGGATCTGCTGCTGGACGATGCCCGAATTGATCACTCGCCCGCAGTCGACGGCGGCGACCAGGCGATGAACCTTGACTCGCTGGTCGTCCCCGATGCTCGCGTTTGCCACCAGCCCGATGTGCGATCCGAACGCGGAGCAGCCTGCGATCCCCATGGAGCTCCCGGGCGCTCCCCCGTCCCATTGGGCAAGACGCGCAGCGCCCTGCAGGCAGCGCGCGAGCCTCGCGTCATGCCCGAGCATGGACATCCGGAACGCAAGCGGCTCCATGCCTGCGGCGCGCGCCAGCTCATCGGCGAAGCTTTCAGTGAAGAAGGTGAGCTCGCGCTGCGGCGAGCCACGCATGTAGCCGACGGTGAAAGGCAGATCCGGACGAGCCACCTCGATCGTCACGTTCGGTATCGAGTACGCAGGAATTCCGTTGACGGCATTGCGGATGACCCTTCCCTTGTCTTCGGTATCGAGCAGGCGAGCCATCGCAGCGCCCATCCCATGAACCGTGGCAAGCTGCATTCTCCATGCCGCCGTGATCCCGCCCGCCCCCGGCAAGGCGGTCATTCGAGCCAGCGCTCCGGACCCGACGAGATCGTGATTTTGGCTAGAGCTTTGCGACAGGCATGCCTGCACCGGCGCGGCCAGCTCGCGCGACAACTCGACCGCATAAGGGATTGCATCGGCTTCGAGGGCGCGCCCGGACGGTGCCCCGACGGGCATCGGATAAAGAGCCACGTCGGATTCGCCCAGGCGCGCCGCGCGCGCCGCCGCCGCTCGCGCCAATTGCGGCGCCTGGGTCGGCGCCCACACTTCGACTCCGCCCTCGCGATAGCGAACCGTGGCCGTCTGCGGTTCGAGGCCGAGATGCTGTGTCGGAGCGACGAAGTAGGTTGCGGTGAGAGGACGTGAACCTTCGACCGCCGACTCATAATCGCCACGGCGGAAGGCTCTTCCGGACCGTCCGTTCGCGAGCGCGTTCTCGAAGATCGAGCGGACATTCGGGGGCGTTTTCTGCCCCGAAAAGACCGGATCGGCGGCCTTGATCGCGCGTTCCGCGGCCCACCAATTGTCGGCGACGACAGCGACCCACATCTCCCGCTGCATGATGTGCCGGACACCCGGGGCGCCCCGAATCGCCTCTCTCGAAAAGCTCCTGAGCGTTCCGCCGGACGGCGCGGAACGCACCGACGCGTACAGCATTCCGTCGAGCCGCACGTCGCCGGCGAAGCGGAGGCTGCCGCTGCACTTGGCGGGGCCGTCGAGCCGTTGCAGCGGTTGGCCGATCAGTCGTTCCTTGCCGCCTTGACGAAGCTCTGGGCTGCCCGGGCGAGCGCGCTCCGCCGCCTCTTCGGCGAGCTCGCCGAAAGTGAAGGTCCGGCTCCGGTTGATCACGAATCCGTCCGCCGTCTCGCATTCATCCGGCCGGACGTTCCACCGGTCCGCGGCTGCACCGACAAGCATTTCACGGGCGACCGCGGCGGCGTCGCGCGCGGGCTCCTCGAATGCCCGAACGGATGTCGAACCCGCCGTGATGCGCATTCGGCCGTCGCTTTCGATCCGATGCGCGCGAAGTGTGCCGATGCCGTCGAGCCATCCTTCGGCGACCGCCAACGAATTTCCGTAAGTGCCGATCAGCGGTGCCGGTTCGACAGCGATGGAGTCCCAAGCCGCACCCAGCTCGTCCGCTACGATCTGAGGCAGGGCAGTCCAGACCCCTTGCCCGGTCTCCACCTGGGGCACGGCGACGGTAACGCGCCCGTCGCGCGCGATCTTGATGTAATTTCCGAACGCCTGCTCGTGCCGGCTGGTCGCCAGGTCGCTGCGCAGTCCCCGTGGCCAGAGGGAAAATGCAACAACCAGTCCCACGCCGACGCCGCCGCCGATCAGGAATGTTCGACGGTCGACGTTCAACGGGTGTACTGGGCCTTGAGGCTGGGCCGGTCGATCTTGCCGGTGCCGAGCTTCGGCAATGGCTCGGGGCTGAAGATGAACCGCGCCGGGACCTTGAACCGGGCGAGGCGCCCCTCGAGAAACTGGCGTAGGGCCTCCTCGGAAAGGCCGTTTTTGGTGTGGACGATAGCGATGGGCACTTCGCCGAGCCGCTCGTCCGGAGCAGCGAAGACGGCGACCTCCGCGACGTCAGGGCATGCGTAACATTCCGCCTCGACCTCGGCTGCGGAGATGTTCTCGCCGCCGCGGATGATGATCTCTTTCTTGCGGTCGACAATGAACAGATAGCCGTCCTCGTCCAGATAGCCCATGTCGCCCGTGCGCAGGTAATCGTCGGCCGTGAACAGGGCCTTGCTCGCCTCCGGATTGCGCCAGTAGCAGCTGATGTTCGAAGCGCTCCGGATGGCGATTTCTCCGACCTCGCCGTTTGGCAGGTGACGGTCGCCTTCGCCGAGGATCGCAAGCTCGATAAAGGGCTTCTGCGCGCGTCCGGTCGAAGCGGGCTTGGCCGCGTAATTGCCCCAATAGTTCGCGCAACCGGCGGCGTTGGTTTCCGTGAGGCCGTAACCCAGCGCCGGCTGCGCGTTCGGGAACTCCTCGCGCAGGCGCTCGACATGACTGACGGGCCGGGGAGCACCGCCGGCGGTGATGTCGGTGAGCGACGAGAGGTCGTACTTGTGCCGATCCGGATGGTTCATGAGCTCGAGGCTCATCGTCGGGACGCCCACGAAGTAGGTGATCTTCTCCTTCTCGATCAGGCGCAGCGCCTCGGTCGCGTCCCACTTGGGCATGATGACCATGCAGCGTCCGATCACGAAGCTGTTGATCATCACCGGCACTTCACCGGTGACGTGGAACAAGGGCACGCTGAGCAGGGTACGCGACTGCGCAGTCGGAGCGCGGCCATCCTTCGTGAGGATGCCGAGCAGCACGATCAGGCCCGTCGCATAGGCGTAGGTGGCCGTCGTGACCGCCCTATGCGTCGACAGTGCACCCTTGGATTCCCCGGTGGACCCCGAGGTGAACAGAAGCGTCGCGTCGTCCTCGGGTGCGACCTCCGGCAGGGCGATTTCCGGGCTGCCCAGCAATTCGGCGAGCGCCTCCTCGACGGGAAGCTCGACGGGCACCGCCAGGATGTCGCTGTCGGAACATTTGGCAGCGATCCGCTTCGCGCGCGGCGCGTCGGCGATGATCAGCTTCGGCTCGGCGAGACGGATCGCGTGCTGCATCTCCAGCTCTTCCCACCAGCCGTTGAGCAGCGTGGCGATCCCGCCGGCCTTGATGACTCCGAGGTAGGAGACGATCCACGAGGGACAGTTGCGCATTGCGATGCCGACGCGATCTCCCTTGGAAATTCCGCGAGCGACGAGACTATGCGCCACGCGCTCGGAGATCCGGTCGAGATCGGCGAACTTGAGCCGCTCCTCGCCGGCGACCACGGCCTCGGCGTCCGCATTGACCGCCGAAAAGGTGCGGAACAGCCCCGGCAGAGTCGGCGGCAGGTTCTCGACGATTGCGCGGCCCCGTTCGTCCCGGCCGACCACCAGCCGTCCGCCCGGCCCTGTCACCGCGGCCAGCGTCTCGTCGAACCTTCGGTCGAGCTCAGTCGCCATCTACGCCCCGCTCTCCTTTGCCTTTGCGGCCACCCGCCTTATGAGGCGCTGTCGCATCGAAGGGGAAGTCCTTGCAAGCCGCCGATTATTCCGGGTTCACCAAGTTCACCGATCTGGGCCTTTCTCCGGTTCTCCTGCACATCGGGCGCTTCGACCTTCGCTGGTACAGCATTGCCTATCTCGCGGGCATCTTCGTCGGTTACTGGTATCTGCTCAAGCTGATCCGGCAACCCGGCTCGCCGATCGCCCGCCGTCACGCCGACGACCTCGTCTTTTATGCCGCGCTCGGCATCATCCTCGGAGGCCGCATCGGCTACGTCCTGTTCTACAACCTCGGCCATTATCTCCAGCATCCGATCGAGATCGTGAAGCTGTGGGATGGCGGGATGTCCTTCCACGGCGGCGTGATCGGCACGTCGCTCGGAATCTTCTATTTCGCGTACAAGGAGAAATTGTCGTGGTTGAGAATCCACGACTATGTCGCCTGCTGCGTTCCGTTCGGCCTGTTCTTCGGGCGTCTCGCCAACTTCATCAATCAGGAGCTGTGGGGTGCGCGGACGAGCGTGCCTTGGGCGATCCGTTTCGTCGAGGCGACGCCATTCGGAAACATCCTCGGTCCGCCGCGCCACCCGAGCCAGCTCTACGAGGCCTTCCTCGAAGGCATCCTGCTTTTCGGAATCCTCTGGTGGATGTTCTGGAAGACGAACGCCCGCTACGAGCCGGGCAAGCTCGTCGGCGCCTTCATCTTCTTCTACGGCCTGTTCCGATTCGGCGTCGAGTTCATCCGCGAGCCCGATAGCCAGCTCGTCCAGTTCGCGCAGGCGACGCATCTGCATATGGGCCAGTGGCTGTCGCTGCCGATGATCCTGGGCGGCCTCTATCTGATGCTCACGGCCAAACGCCGGCGCACGCGCGTGGAGCCGACCGCCGGCACCGCCAGCGTGGCGTGACTCCGCTCGAACGAGCGCTCCGCGACCGCATCCAGGCCGAGGGGCCGATCACCGTCGAAGCCTTCATGGAAGCGTGCAACACCTATTACTACGCGACGCGGGACCCGTTCGGGGCCGCGGGCGACTTCACGACCGCACCCGACATCAGCCAGATGTTCGGCGAGATGGTCGGTGCCTGTCTGGCGGACACATGGGTGCGTGCAGGGAAGCCGAGAGGGGCGGTCTATGCGGAGCTGGGGCCGGGCAGGGGCACGCTCGCGGCCGATGCATTGCGCGTGCTTCGCTCGGCGGGCTTTTCCGGTCGGGTCCATCTCGTGGAAACCAGTCCGATGCTCCGGGAGATGCAGACCGGTTCCGTTCCTGATGCGCAGTGGCACGAGTCGATTGACGAGTTGCCGGACGTCCCCTTGATGCTCGTCGCCAACGAATTCCTCGATGCGCTTCCGATCCGACAGATGGTGCATGGAACGGAGCGCCGCATTGCCGTCCTTGCCGGCGGCCTCGCCTTCGATCGGGATGGCGAAATCGTCGAGCTATCACCTGCCCGCGAAGCTGCCGTGGTGGCGGTGGCGGCAAAGCTGGCGAAGAATGGCGGCCTCGCCTTGTTCATCGACTACGGCCACGAGCGCAGCGGCAAGGGCGACACGCTCCAGGCCGTCCGCGGCCACGACTTCTCGCCCGTACTGGCCGATCCCGGCGAACAGGATCTCACGTCGCACGTCGATTTCGAGGCGGTGGCGCGTGCAGCCGGGAATGCCGGCGTGGAGGTCACGCCTATCATCGGACAAGGCGAATGGTTGACAAAGCTGGGGATCAAGGCGCGGGCCGCCACGCTCGCGCGATCGAACCCGGATCGGGAAGGCGAAGTCCGATCCGCGGTGGAACGCCTGACGTCCGGCGAGCAGATGGGACAGCTTTTCAAGACCATCGCCATCCACTCGCGCGATTGGCCCAGACCGGCGGGTTTCGAATGATCACGTACCGCCGTGCCACGCAGGACGACGCGGTTACGCTCGATCGAATCTTCGACAGGATCTTCTGCGAGACCTTCGCCCATCTGTACCGGCCGGAGGATCTCGAGGCATTCTTGACCGGCTATGGCGTCGAAGATTGGAAGGCTGATCTCGGGGACCCATCCTATGCGTTCCGGGTCGCCGAGGCGAATGGCGAACCCGTCGGCTTTGTGAAGCTCGGACCCGTCAAGATTCCGGTCGAGACCGACCATCCGTCCATCCTTCTCGATCAGCTCTATGTCCTGAAGGAGCATCATGGCGCCGGTATTGCGAAGGTGCTGATGGACTGGGCCATCCAGGAAGCGAGCCGACGCGGCGCCAGGGAAATGTACCTCACCGTCTTCATCGAAAATCAGCGCGCCCGCCGATTCTACGACCGCTACGGCTTCGAGGCGGTCGGCCGATACGACTTCATGGTCGGAAACCAGGCCGACCACGACATCGTCATGCGGAAGCGCCTGTGAGCGACGTCGAGGTCATTCGAGCCCAGGCGCTCGCCGCAGTGCCGCACGGCTTCCTCGGCCGGCGCGGCGGCGTGTCCACGGGAGAGCTCGCCGGGCTGAACGTCGGCTACGGCAGCAATGACGATCGCGCCGCGATCGACGAGAACCGCCGTCGGGCAGTTGCGGCGCTGCTTCCCGCCGCCGATCTCGCAACCGTTCACCAGGTGCATTCCGCTGACGTCGTCTACGCCGACCGTTCGTGGCCGCAGGCGGAGCGGCCGCCGGCCGACGCGATGGTCACGGACAAGCCCGGATTGCTGCTCGGCATCCTCACGGCCGACTGCGCCCCGGTGCTTTTCGCAGACGCCGAGGCAGGCGTCGTCGCTGCGGCACATTCCGGCTGGCGAGGCGCGATCGCCGGCGTGAATGAAGGGACCATAGACGCCATGGAGCGGCTCGGCGCAGTGCGCGAAAGAATCTGCGCCGTTATCGGACCCTCGATCGCCCAACCGTCCTATGAGGTCGACGAAAGCTTCCGCCGACGGTTCGTTGATGCGGATCCCGACACCGATCGCTTCTTCGTTGAAGGACCCACGGCCAAGCCGCACTTCGACTTGCCGGCTTATATTGAGCACCGCCTCGGCAGCGCCGGCGTCCGCGTCGAAAAACTGAACCTCGATACCTACGCCGATCCGCAGCGCTTCTATTCCTTTCGCCGCGCAACCCATCTTGGGGAAGCGGATTACGGGCGCCAGCTCAGCGCGATCGCGCTTCCGACAAGCTGACCTTATCAGCGGCAGAGCGGACTTGATTGGCGCGCTGCGCGCTTGGCGCTAATGCCCGCGCCAACAAGGAGAGCTCACTTGCCCGAGGAATATGATCCAATGCCGTCGAGCCGTCGGCCGCCCAAGCAGACGCCGACGACGATCGGCAACCATAAGCTCCGCCCCGCAACCCTGATGATGGGCTACGGCTTCGATCCGGCGCTGTCGGAGGGGTCGCTGAAGGCGCCGATCTTTCTCACCTCGACGTTCGTCTTCGAGAAGGCCGAGGACGGGAAGCGCTTCTTCGAAGGCATCACCGGCAAGCGCCCCGGCGGCGGCACTGCCGAGGGTCTCGTCTATTCGCGCTTCAACGGGCCGAACCAGGAGATCCTCGAAGACCGGCTGCAGATTTGGGAGGATGCCGAGGATGCCCTGACGTTCTCGAGCGGAATGACGGCGATCGCGATCCTGCTGCTGGCGCTCGTCCGTCCCGGCGACGTGGTGATCCACTCGGGCCCGCTCTACGCGGCGAGCGAGACGATCATCGACAAGATCCTGCCGCAGTTCGGCGTGAAGTATCTCGACTTTCCGGCCGGCGCGACGCGCGAGGAGCTCGACGAGGTCATGACTCGAGCCAGGTCCATGGGCCGTGTGGCGCTTATCTACCTCGAGAGCCCCGCCAACCCCACCAACGTGCTGGTCGACGTCGAAGCCGTCGCGGCGGCGCGCGCGGGCGCCTTCGGCGATTATGAGGAGCTCCCGCCGATCGCGATCGACAATACGTTCCTCGGGCCTCTGTGGGCCAAGCCCCTGAACCAGGGCGCAGATATCAGCGTCTACAGCCTCACCAAATATGCGGGCGGGCACAGCGATCTCGTGGCGGGCGCGCTCGTCGGCAAGCGCCCGGTGATCGACAAGGCACGCATGATGCGCAACGTCATGGGCGGCATTTGCGACCCGAACACCGCCTGGATGCTCCTGCGCAGCCTCGAGACGCTCGAGCTCAGGATGGACAAGGCCGGCGAGAACGCGAAGGAGGTGTGCGCGTTCCTGCGCGATCATCCGAAGGTCGAAAAGGTCGGCTATCTCGGGTTCCTCGAGGAAGGTTCGCGCCAGGCGGACATCTACCGCCGCCATTGCACGGGCGCGGGCTCGACCTTCTCGCTCTACCTGAAGGGCGGCGAGAAGGAGGCATTTGCGTTCCTCGATGCGCTGCAGATCGCGCATCTCGCGGTCAGCCTCGGAGGCACCGAAACCCTTGCCAGCGCACCCGCTGCGATGACGCACCTGTCGGTTCCGGAAGAGCGCAAGCAGGCGCTCGACATCACGCCGAACCTCGTGCGGATCTCCATTGGCGTCGAAGATCCCGACGATCTGATCGCCGATTTCGCGCACGCGCTCGACGCGGTGTAGCCGACAGCATGGAGCGCTTCACCGGCGGCTGCCTGTGCGGCGATGTGCGGCTCGTGGCCTCGGGCCAGCCGTACCGCGTTGGCATTTGCCATTGTCTCGATTGCCGGAAGCACCATGGAGCGCTCTTCCACGCTTCGGCGGTGTTCCCGCTGGATGCCGTCGCGATCGAAGGCGAAACACACGAGTACGCCGGGCGCCATTTCTGCCCGCGCTGCGGCTCCTCCGTCTTCGGACGAACCGGCGATGAAATCGAAGTCCACCTGGGTTCATTCGATTCACCCGACCAGCTGGTGCCGACCTACGAGCTCTGGACCATTCGACGCGAGTCCTGGTTGCCGCCGTTTCCGGTGAGGAGACGGTACGAACGCGATCGCGAGGGCACGGATCGCTTCGAGGACTAGTCGGCTTAGCCCCAGTCCTCGATCGCCCAACCGCGCTCCTGTGCTAGTCGACGCAACTTCCCGTGCGGGTTCACTGCGACCGGCTCGTCGGCCCATTCGAACGCGGGTCGATCGGAGACGTGATCGGAATAGAAACGCACGTGCCCATGCACGCCCTTGAGGCCGGATTTCTGCACCCAGTCGGAGATCATTCGGAGCTTGGCGGGACCGTAGCAATTCTCTCCGGCGATCTTCGCATGCACGCGTTCGTCCAGCCCGATGATCGAGCCTGTTCCGATCACGTCGTCGAACCCGAGCCGCTCCGCGATCTTATCGGCGTAGAGCCGGTACGATGCAGTCGCGAGCACCGCGCGGCGCCCCTCGGCCTTGTCGCGGGCGATCGCCTCTCGCGCTCCGGGCCGAATGTTCGTCGCGACCTGCTTGTCCGCAAAGCTTTCGACCAGCGGGCTTAGATCGCGCGGGTGGATTCGGCGGCCGAGCAGGAGACGATGATTGATCTCCTTGAGCCTCGCCCGGTCGATCAGGCGCACGACATATGCCAGCATCGACAGGATCACGAGCGGCACGAACAGCAGCCGCCAGGGCGCGCGCCTGACCGCGCAGTGAAGCAGGAACGGAGTGTAGGTCGCGCGCTTCGTGACTGTCCGGTCCATGTCGTAGATCGCGAGATCGCTCATGCGCGCCCCGCGAAAATCTCTTCTGCGAGGCTGTGGTCTGCGGGCTTGTCGACGTCGATGCCCGCGACCGGATTGCTTAACCGAACGGCCTTGATCGACAGGCCGAGCTTTCGTCCCAAGCGCGCAAGCACATTGTCGATACTGGCTAAGCGGAGCGCCGCGGCGAGAAGCATCACGGGCCCGACGAGCGCAATCAGGCGCCAGCCCTTCTTTCGGTCCTGTTCGACCGACCGCCACAGCTTGATGGCCGGTGAAACCTTGGGCGAGGCGAGCGCGAACAAATTGGCTCCAGTGTAGGCCCCGCCGCGAAACTTCAGCCAGGTGCGCTCGGCGTGCGGAAATCTCCGCATCAACACGCCGCGCTCGACCACTCCGACGGCGAGGTCTGCACCTGCCGCGCCCGAGCAGAACTCATCGACAATCCTTGTGTCGAGCAATGCGTGATCGGCCGTCGTGACGAGCAACGGCCACCGCGTTTCCGGGTCCCGGCAGATCGTCAGCATCGTCTGGGCGATGGTCGCCGCCGATTTGCGAAGCCCAATGCGGGCATCTCTCGGGATGACGTCTGCAATCCTGTCTGGCGCCTGGGAGAGAACGACGACGCGGCCGACATTTGCGCTCGCAAGCAGTGCCCGCACTGGACGCCGCACCATGGGTTCGCCCGCCACAGCCACCAGCGCCTTGATGTCATTGCCGAACTGAGCGGCGAAAGGGTCGCGCCCGGGCCGTGAGCCGGCGAGCACGATCGCCGTGTATTTCACGCTTCCAGCCAGGAGGCGATGCGCTGGCCTCGCGCCGCCGACTCCGTCGCCTGCGCGAGCCGCACGGCGTGGAAGATGAGACTGGCGATCGTCCACCATGCGACCAGCCCCAGGCCGACATCCGGCCTTCGAAGCAGGAGCGATGCCACCAGGATGATCATGTTAGGATTGCGCCGGGCGGTGATGAGCCGGAACCGGCTGTCGATCGGCTTCCAGACGTGGATGTGCATGCCGTCGAAGCGCTTGATGAACAGGCCCTCGATGATCCTCTGAGCCACATAGCCGCCGATGATCGCCCACAGCACCATTGTCGCAGTCAGGGGCTCGAGCGGCCGGCCGTAGGCGGTCAGGCCGTGCTCCCACGCCCACCACCAGAAAGGGGGATGGATGAGGTCGATGCCGTGATCGAATGCCTCGCCCCCCTTGGACGACGCGCCCGTCACACGCGCCAGCTTCCCGTCCACGGTGTCGAGCACCATGAAGATGAAGCCCGCCAGCACGCCCCACCAATATTCGCCGCGCCAGAACAGGTAGAAAGCGAGAAGGCAAAGAATTCCGCCGACCAGGGTTACGAAGTTGGGAGACAGGCCGGCTCGAGCGGCCCAGCGCGTTAGATAGAATGCGGGCCTGCGCCAGAGGTACAGCGTCAGCACGTCGGTCACGCCCTTATAGGCTGCGTCATAGGCGGCGCGCTCCACCGGCTCCGGGTCCTTGGGATCGAGCCGCAAGACAAATGGCCGCTCCCGCTTTCGGAGCTCGGCATAGTTGAGCTCGGCAGTCTCGGCGTCCAGTGCTTCAAAGCCCGCTACGGCTTCGGAATTTACCAGCGCCTCGATCACGGGAGCCACTTCTTCGCCGGCGGGAACATGCGCCATCACGGGCTTGCCGTTCGAGAGGAGCACGGTCCGCGGCCGCGCGCGCATCGCCTTCAGCCAGGCCGGGTCCCAAGCGTAGCCGAGGCTCGCGACGAGCACCGAAACTCCGTCCCGAATTTGGTCGGCGCATTCGAAGCCCGCATTGGTCGCCAGGCGGCACGCTCGCTCACGCGCGTTCATGCCGAACACCCGCGCAGGATTGTTGCCGACCGGCACAAACGAGAGAGGCGCATCCGCGGACATTGCCGCGGCGCATAACGGCCGCTGGAGGGGCAGGGAAGGCCCGCTCGCCTCGCCGCGACTTGCCGCGCACATGCATTTCGCGCACTAATCCGCCGCGAATGGCCGATCTTAATCAGCAGGACGACGACCAGCCGCACGGCAGCGTCTATCGCGTCGCCGGCGCGCTGACGATTACGCGTGCCGCCACGACGCAGCGCGAGATCGACGCCTTGCCTGATCCCCTGACGATCGATCTCAGCGAAATCGACCGGATGGACACGGTCGGCGCGTGGATCGTCTACCGCACCGTTCGCGACAGGGGCGCAAAGGTCATCGGCGCCAGCCGCGACGAGGTGAGCCTGCTCAAGCAGGTCGGCGAGTTCGACAAACCCACCCGCGTTGCGCCCGACGAGCCGCACAATTTCCTGACCGGCCTCCGCGAGCTTGGCGAGTGGGTTGCCGAAACGGGCCAGACGCTCGTTGGCCTCATGGGCTTTTTCGGAGCGACCTTGATCGGTTTCGCCAATGTCATCCGGAAGCCTTCGCGCCGGTTCCGGGTCAATGCCGTCGTCCAGCGGTTCGACGTCGTCGGAGTGCGTGCGCTCGGAATCATCGGCCTGATGAGCTTCCTCATCGGCATCGTGATCGCGCAGCAGGGCTCGGTGCAGCTCGCGCAGTTCGGAGCCGAGGTTTACACGATCAACCTGATTGGCCGCATCACGGTGCGCGAGCTTGGAACGCTGATGACGGCGATCATGGTCGCGGGGCGTTCCGGCTCGGCCTTCGCGGCGCAGCTCGGAACGATGAAGATCACCGAGGAAATCGACGCGATGCGGACGATCGGCGTCTCCCCGATCGAGGCTCTCGTCATCCCGCGCATCATCGCCGCGGTCGTCATGATGCCGTTGCTCGCCTTTTGGGCGATGCTGACCGCGCTGATCGGCGGCGGCATCTTCGTCTGGCTCGACCTGTCGATCCCGCCGCTGACATACATCCAGAGGCTGAACGAAACGATCCCAATTACCGACATGTGGGTCGGTATCATCAAGGCTCCGGTTTTCGGTTTCATCATCGCGCTCGCCGGCTGCTTCCAGGGGATGCTGGTCCAGGGCAACAGCGAGGAAGTCGGGACTCGCACGACCACGGCCGTGGTCCAGTCGATCTTCCTGGTGATCGTTCTGGACGCCGTGTTTGCGGTGTTCTTCAGCTCAATCGGGTGGGTATGACGGCGATCCCGAAGAATCTCGACCCGGCCACCGTCCCGCAGGGCTGCCATCCGATCATCACGGTCAGGCACCTCCGGAACGCGTTCGGCGATCAGGTCATTCATGACAATCTCGACCTGACCGTCTGTCGCGGCGAAATCTTGGGCGTGGTGGGCGGATCGGGCACCGGCAAGTCCGTGCTCCTGCGCTCGATCATCGGCCTACAGACGCCGGAATCGGGGGAGATCGAGGTCCTCGGCGAAAACATGGTCGATCGGACCGAGGACGAAGCGAAGAACATCCGCCGTCGCTGGGGCATCCTCTTCCAGAACGGCGCACTGTTCTCCACCCTCACGGTCGCGGAAAACGTCGAGGTTCCGATCCGCGAATATTTCCCGTTCATCAAACCGCCGCTCCTGGACGAGATCGCATCGTACAAGATCGCGATGGGTGGCCTCCCGCCTGACGCCGGCCCGAAATTCCCCGCGGAGCTGTCCGGGGGCATGGTGAAGCGCGCCGGCCTCGCGCGAGCGCTCGCGCTGGACCCGGAGCTTCTCTTCCTCGACGAGCCCACGGCCGGGCTGGACCCCATCGCCGCGGCGGCGTTCGACCAGCTGATCCTCGGGCTTCAGAAGCGGCTCGACCTTACGGTGTTCCTGATCACGCACGACCTCGACACGCTGCATTCGATCTGTGACCGCATCGCCGTGCTGGCGGATCAGCATGTGATTGCGGTCGGAACGATTCCGCAACTATTGGCTTTGGATCATCCTTGGATACAAGAGTACTTCAACGGGCCGCGGGGGCGTGCTGCTGCCGCAAGTTATGAGCACGAGGTAGTAGCCTGATGGAGACCCGCTCGAACTATGTGATGGTCGGCGCGGTGACGGTGGCTTTGCTCGCCGGCGTGCTGCTGTTCATCGTCTGGCTCGCCGGGCTCTCGAACAAGCAGACCAAGTGCTACGACATCTATTTTTCGCAGGGCGTCGGCGGTCTCAACAAGGGATCGAACGTCAGCTTCTCCGGCGTTCCCGTCGGGCAGGTCCAGAAGATATCGCTGCTCCCGAACCGACCCGAGTTCGTCTGGGTGCGGATCGAGGTCGACCAGCAGACTCCGGTTCTTCAGGGCACGACCGCACAAATCCACGGCGTCGGCTTTACCGGCGTCAGCGAAATCCAGCTCGCCGGGGCAGAGCGCGGAAGGCCTCCGATCGATCTGCTCGGACCTCAGGGCTGCCCGGTCGTCCCGGCAAGCTCCGGCGGAATCAGCGCCTTGCTCAACAGCGCACCGGAACTCATCGATCGAATTCAGCGGCTGACGGAGCGGCTGACCGAACTGCTTAGCGACAAGAACCAGAATTCGATCTCCGACATTCTCGAAAATATCGATGTCACGACGCAGGAGCTGCGCAAGCACGCGCCGGAGCTCGGCGAGACGATCGGCGAGATCAGGATCGCCTCGCATAATGCAGGCCTTGCGGCGAACAACGTCGCGGCGCTGACCGACAACGCCAACCGGCTCGTTACGGAGCAGGGTCGCCCGGCGGCCGAGGACATGCGCAAGGCGATCGCGTCCGTGCAGCAGGCGACCGACAATCTCAACGCGATGATCTCCGACGCCCGGCCCGGTGTTCAGAACTTCAGCAAGTCGACTTTGCCCCAGGCGAACCAGCTGGTGCATGATCTGCGCGAGCTTTCGCAGTCGCTTCGGCAGGTTTCGGACCGGGTGAATCAGCAGGGCATCGGCGGTACGCTCGGCCCCGAAAAGCTGCCCGACTACAAGCCAGGAAAACGCAAATGAGGCGGTTGCTGCCCAACCTTGTTCCGATCGCATTGGCCGCAGCGCTCGCCGGCTGCTCGCTCGGCGGAATGCTTGGCGGCGGAAAAGCGCCGGCGACGCTCGTGACGCTGACGCCCGAAGCGCCAGAGCCCGCGCAGATCGTGCGCTCGGCGGCGGCAGGGCAGGCGGTGACCGTCGCGACTCCGACGGTCGGCAGGGAATTGAGCACCGTCCGGGTCCCGGTCCAGGCGACTCTGACCGATGTCCAATATGTCGCCAACCTTCAGCTGGTCGATACGCCCGCTCGGCTTTTCCAGGGGCTGCTCTCCGAAACCGTTCGCCGGACCACGAACCGCGTCGTGCTCGATCCGAACCAGACGACTTTGGACCCCGGCCTGACGGTGACCGGCGAGCTGCAGCGTTTCGGTTACGATGCCGCGACCGGGCAGGTCGTCGTCCAGTACGATGGATCGCTCTCCGTCGCCGGCGGCAACCGCGTCGAGACCCGCCGCTTCACCGCATCAGCACCCGCGGACGGCACATCCGCGACCGTCGGACCGGCGCTGAACCGGGCGGCGAACCAGGTGGCTCAACAAGTTGCGCAATGGATCGGCGGCTGAGCCTCTAGGCAAGGCTCTTCGACACCTGCTCGAACACGTCCTTCGACAGGCCCGGTGCGGCGACGATTCGCTCCAGCGCGTGACGCATCATCTCGGCCCGCTTCGGCTCGAACCGCCGCCATCTCCCGAACGGAGGCACTAGCCGCGCCGCGATCTGCGGGTTGAGCTTGTCCGCGGCGAGGATCATGTCGGCGAGGAACGCGTAGCCGCGGCCATCGCGCGAGTGGAACGCCCAGTGGTTGGCTCCGAATGTCCCGGCCAGCGATCGCAGGCGGTTCGGATTCGTGATCACGAAGTCGGGATGCGACGCGAGCTTGAGCACCCGATCGACCGTATCCGGCCGCTGCGCCGCCGCCTGCAGCGCGAACCATTTGTCGAGGACCAGAGGATCCTCGCGGAAGCGATCGTAGAAGGCGTCCAGCGCTGCCTGCCGTTCGGGCGCGTCGAGCGACACCAGAATGCCGAGCGCACCCTGCCGGTCGGTCATGTTGTCGGCATCGTCGAACCGCGCCTTCGCGAGCGACGCGACCTGCACCGGATCCGCGGTCGCCAGCAGCCCGAGAGCGACGGTCCGCAAGCGCCTGATCCCTTTCGCGGCCGGCGAGAGGTCGTGGCCTGCAGCGCCGTCCGAGCGATGCGCTCCGAGCAGGATGTTCGCTAGCTGCGAACCGACCCGCCGCCGCAATTCTTCCCGCGACGCGTGAATGGCATCCGGGTCCACGATGTCCATGCGGTCTGCGATCAGGCTTTCGCTTGGCATGAGGATCGCTTCGGCCTTGAACGCCGGGTCGAGCGAGTTCGACTGCAGCGTGGCGCCGATCGCTCGGACAACCGGCTCGCTGTCCACGGGCTCTGCGCGCGCGCCGGCCGTCAGAGCGCGCATCATCAGCTCCTGCATGGCCTCGTAGCGCGCAAACGGGTCGGTGTCGGACTGCGCGAGGCTCTCGAGCTCGCCCGGCCTGCGCTCCGCTTCCAGGACGATCGGCGCCGAGAAATCGCGGTTGATCGACAGGAGCGGCGGCTCGGTCACGTTTTCGAAGGTGACGCTCTGCTTCGGCTGCTCGAGGATGATGAGCCGCTCAGGCGCGACCTCCGTCCCGGTCTGCTCGCCGATCAGCGCGGTGCGCAGCGGAATCGGCATCGGTTGCTTGATCGGCTGCCCCGGCGTCGGCGGCACCTGTTGCTCCAGGTGCAGCGTCGCCGTGTTGGTTCCGGCGTCATGCTCCAGCCGCGCTTTGACGTGCGGCGTGCCGGCCTGGCTGTACCAGATCTTGAACGCCGACAGGTTGACCCCGCTGCCGTCTTCGAGCGCCTTCACGAAATCGTCGCAGGTGGCCGCTTCGCCATCGTGTTGCTCGAAATAAAGGTCGGTACCGGCACGAAATTTTTCGGGTCCCAGGACCGTGTGGAACATGCGGATCAGCTCGGCGCCCTTGTTGTAGACGGTGGCCGTGTAGAAGTTCGAAATCTCGATATAGCTGTCCGGCCGCACCGGATGCGCAAGCGGTCCGGAGTCCTCGGGGAACTGCGCCGCGCGAAGCACTCGGACATCCTCGATCCGCTTGACCGCCGGGCTTCCTACATCGGCGGAGAAGCTTTGGTCACGGAAGACGGTGAAGCCTTCCTTCAGGCTCAGCTGGAACCAGTCGCGGCAGGTGACCCGGTCCCCCGACCAATTGTGGAAATATTCGTGTGCCACCACTCGGGCGATATTGTCGAAATCGCCGTCGGTGGCAGTCTCCTGGTCCGCGAGGACATAGGCTGAGTTGAAGATGTTGAGGCTCTTGTTCTCCATCGCGCCCATGTTGAAGTCGCTGACCGCAACGATGTTGAACTGGTCGAGGTCGTACTCGCGACCGTAGACCTTCTCGTCCCACGCCATGGCCAGTTTGAGGCTCTCCATGGCGTGCTGGGTCTTCGGCAGGTCCGCCTCGCGAACCCAGATGAACAGGTCGACCTTGCGGCCGCTCATGGTCGTGAAGCTGTCTCGATTGGCCTTGAGGTCGCCGGCGACCAGCGCGAACAGGTAGCAGGGCTTCGGGAACGGGTCCTCGAATTCGGCGCAGTGGCGGCCATTTGCGACATCGCTTTGAGCAACCCGATTGCCGTTCGACAGCAGGATTGGGAACCGCGACGCGTCCGCTTCGATGCGCACCCGATATTTCGAGAGCACGTCCGGCCGGTCGGGGAAGAAGGTGATGCGGCGGAAGCCTTCGGCCTCGCACTGCGTGCATAGCATCCCGCCGGAAGCGTACAGGCCCATGAGCTTGGTGTTCGCGGCGGGACTGATCTCGACCTCGGTCTCGACGGTCGCCCGCTCGCCGGCGACGTCGATCACCAGCTCCGAATTTTCCAAACGGTAGGCAGCTTCCGACCCATTTACCTTCACCGACAGCAGCTTGAGCTCATCGCCGTCGAGCTTCAGCGAGCGATCGTGGCTGCCGTTGCGCTCGACGCTCAGTGTTGCCGTCACTGTCGTGCGCTGCGGATCGAGCTCGAAGTCGAGCCGGATCTCCGGGACGAGCCAGTCGGGCGGACGATAGTCCTCGCGGCGGATGGCGACATGAGTCGGTGAGGGCGGTGCTTCCGGAGCGGTCTGCGCGTCGGGAATGGTGGTAGTGCGGACATCGGCCATGGCGGCGGACTTAGGCGGCCCGCTCCGCCGTCACAAGCGCGGCCGATGACTCGTGCGGGAAACAGGCGTAAGCGCGCCGGGCGGCGTGCATCCGAGTTACCGCCGGAGCGTTGAAAGTCCGCGGGACCTGCAAGGAGACCAAGCGATGAGCGGCTTCGAAGATATTCGCGAACATATGGAAGTGATCGGCGCCGACGGCGTCCACCTGGGCACGGTTGACCGTGTCGAAGACAACCGCATCAAGCTCATCCGCGCCGACAGCGGCCTCGGTCATGAAGAGCATCACCACTATATTCCGCGCGGGCTCGTTGCGGAGGTCGAGGGCAACCAGGTGCGGCTGACCGCACGCGGCGAGGTCGTCGCCGACTTGTTCGAACAGGAACAGAGCGGGCAGCCGATCGGCGAATGAGCCGGATTTCCTGACCGGGGCGGCGAATCGAGTTGAAATCGGCGCTCCAGAGGCGCAGTTCCAAGTCCATGAAGAACAAGGGTGAATTGGCGCCACCCGAGCCCCGCCGCTGGACCCGGGCGGACGATTATCTCGGCGCCATGGCCCGGCGCAGGACCGCTCGCCGCAAGCGCGAGGGCGCCTCGCGGACCCAGCCGGAAAGTCCGCGCCTGCTGCTCAGCACGATTCCATTCCTCGCCTTGATCGCCGCGCTTGCGATCCTGGCGGTCGCAATCATGGTCATCGCCTGGCCGGGCAGTCAGCCGCAGCCGAAGCGGCAGCTGGCGCAGCGCGAGCAGGGCGTTGCTCCGAAAGGCTGGTTCCAGGAAGCCTCAAAGGACTTCGAGAAGCGCAAGGAAGCGGAGCGCGCCGCTTCGGACTAGCAGCGGAGCGTATCTCCACTGAACCACTGGCGCGAACAGTCCTGATTGCGGCGCATCCACGCGGGATAGGCGCGTTCCGGATTGTCGTGCCACCAGTCGTTGTAGCTGTCGGATTCCCACGTGCGGTTATTGTACAACGCCCATTCGCCGCCATACCAACCCCCGAACCCGTCGCCGCACACGACGACGTTGCGCGAGTGGCGCGAGCGCGACCCACCGCAGTCGAACTGCCCTGCGGGAGCGGTAAATATCCTGCTCAGTCGTTCAGGCGTCCGCCCGATACTCTGGGCTTGGGCTGCGTCCGCGAACAGCATCATCGCGGCAATAGCGCCACTCGCGGCAAGCAACGTGCTTTTCATCTAGCATCTCCTTCGAGAGGACGACCCGCTTTAACGAAAAATTAACCATTTGGACAGGCGCCAGGTTCCGGATCGTGCCGGAACGGGAAAAGCGATCGCGAGACCCGAGCTTGCCGGTCTAATGCGAGACGTTGATCCAGAAGCAGTAGCCCATCACGAGGATCAGGAGGGCGGGCAAGATGAAGACGAAGGGATTGCGCCTGCGCATCTGGGACCCTTGGCAGCGTCCGCCCGGCCTGACGCTTACTTGCGTTAGCAGGATAGAATATTCATCCGGCGGCAACGTCGTCAGCGACACAAAGCCGGCATGCCTGTCGGCCTGATCTTCGCTGCAGCCCTCCTTGGCCAGGCGGGCGAGGAGACGGCGGGCGCGGTCCGGCCGCCTGCCCAGCCCCCCGCGAGGGAGTGCTCGCCGGCAAGCCCCGATCCAAATAGCTCCCAGATCGTGATCTGCGCACCGAGGCCGCAGGGCTACCGCATCGATCCGGACGTACTCGAGGCCAGGCGCGAGAAGAAGGAATCGCTCGCCGGACGGCACAGGGCTCCGGAGAGTTACAAGGATCACAGCTGCACGGTCGTTGGGCCCGCACCGTGCATGGATGCGCCGATGGTCAATCTGCTGGGCGCCGTGGCGACCGCCGCCGAGATGGCGCAGCGGCTCGCGAAGGGCGAGGACGTCGGCAGCATGTTCGTCACCGATCCGCAGCAGAACGAGTACCAGCTTTATCAGCAAGCCCGAAAGCGGCGCGAGGCGAAGGAGGCGGAGGCGGCGGCCAAGGCGAGACAACCGGCGCAACCCAACGCGAGCACAAGCGCGCCGTAGCTAACCGGACGGTAAGCACTGGCGTTTAATCTGACGCCCATGAGCTCAGTCATCGTCAAGTTCGTGAACCCGTGGAAGTTCCGGCGCGACCAGGCGGAGCAGCGTTTGCGGGCATTGCGCCAGCGCGACGGCGACGATTGCCGCCGCTGCCGCCGGCCGATGCGTTTCGACCTTCCGGGCGGCCACGATCTCGGACCGAAAATCGAACAGGTCCTCTCCGGCAGCGCGGACGCTCTCGACAACCTGTGCCTCACCCATCTCCGCTGCATTTCCGAACCGGCGGACCAGACCCTCGAGGTCAAGGAGCGCATCCGGCGACGCGCGGAAGCCGAGCTGCTGTCCAGCTCGCGCCGGAAGCGGCGGGCCGGGAGAGCGGCGGGGTAAGCCCGCCTTCTCCGCCGATGCGCGGATTCCTGGTCTTTCTGGCGGTGGCCTTCCCGGTCGTTCTTGCAAGTCCCTATTTCTGGAGCCTGGTGCGCATGGAATGGGGCGCCGAGCGCGTGGGGTATATCGACCAGGCCGGACTGACCCAATGGGCGAAGCTCGGGCCGAAGTCCGGATGGCCGAGCTGGGCGATCGTTCCGGAGGGCGTAAAACTGACCGTTCGCGGCAAGTTCGACGCTGCTCCCGGCCACAATGCGACCGGCTATGGCGAAATCAGCGGACGGATCCCGGCGCGGGCCGTCACCGAACGCTACGTAGCCGCGCTGCGATCCGCCGGATGGGCGGTGCAGGTCGGGCGCTTCGACACTCGCCTGCCTGACGAGGACATCCACTGGTGCATCGTCGAAGGGCGCCGCGATAGCCGCGTGCAGCGCATGCGGATCGACATCGATGAAACGCGAACGCGGGGCCAGCTGAACTGGACGGACGGCGCCATGCCGTTCCCATCGGGCGCTAGAAACGAGCCCTGCTGGACCGTCTGACGCTCAGGCAGTCTCGGTTGTCTTGGGAGCCGGCGCGGCGTGGCCGAACATCGCCGGGTCGTACTGCGCACGGCTGCTGATCGCCATCCGGTTCCACGCGTTGATCTGCACTCCGGCGAGCGTCAGCCAGGCGATCTCCTCTTCGCTGAAGTGTTCCTTCAAGGCGTCGAAGCTCTCCTTGCCCGCGCCGCTGTCGGCGATCAGCGTCACTTCCTCGATCCAGGCGAACGCGGCGCGCTCCTTCTCCGAATAGAGCGTCGACTCCTCCCATGCGTCGAGCATGGTCAGGCGCTCGGTGGGCTCGCCGTCGCGCAGCGCCTCGTCGGTGTGCATCGCGATGCAATAAGCGCAGCCGTTGATCTGCGAGGCCCGCAGCTTGAGCAGGTGCAGGAGCTTTCGGTCGACATGCTGGCCGATCAGTCCTTCGAGCTGGAGGAAATGGCGGTAGGCATCGGGCGCGATCTTCGACAGGTCCATGCGCAGCGGTTCGGCGGCCATGCTTTGCTCCTTCGTCGCGGTCGGGGACGGTTGCTCGTCAGTTAGGGATGGCGGTCCGCGGATCAACCGAAAAGCGACGCAGGGCTTAACCTGCGGCTAACCACGATCGCTAACCGAGGGGTGAGCGCCGGACGGTAATTGGAAGGCGTGAAGAAGTACCTCAGAACGAATCCGGCAGCGACCGCGATTGCGTCGGTGCGCAAGGCATCGTGGCCCGCGGGGGCGACGGCGGGAATCCTGCTCGTCGCCGCGGCGTGCATCGCCGTTTCGCTGACCCTCTACCAGGTCGCCGGACCGCGCGACGTGTTCGCCGAGAGCGCCGCGGCGGAGTGAGGCGTCAACGCTGGCGGTCGCGCCTTGCGGCCAACAGGTAGAGCACCAGGCCCAGCCCGAGGAAAGCGCCCATGGCTGCGCCCATCGTCGAGCCGACGGTGCGCTGATAATCCGGGGCGACGCGCTCGGGGTGAGCCGCTCCGAGGTTGGCGAGATAGAACCAGATCCCGGCGAGCAGCAATTCGACCAGGACGATCGCGAGCAAAGTGCGGGTCTTCTTCGACATGGCGGCCCCCTGCGATGCCGGGAGCCTTGTATCACGCCTCAGCTGAGAGGAGGACAGGCCATCCCGGTGCCGGTCGGGTCGAGCTCGGCGCGGAAGCCGGGCTGGCCGGCCCATAGCGGCGCCTTGCCGGCCGCGCGCACCGCGTTGCAATCGGCGTAATATGCGGTCTGTTCGATCTCGTGCGCCGTCTGGCCGGGCTTTGCGGACACCATCTGTTGCGAATTGATGGCCTTCGCGGCCGATGGGTGAGAAAAATTCGACCAGACATAGCTGCCGCCGACGCCAAGGATCGCGGCCCCGATCAAGATGAAGAATCCACGCATGAGCGCCCGTGTCGCAGCTTATGGTTAGCGAAGGGTAAAGACTATCTCTCGTTGTCCCAGATCATGTGGATGATGCGCCAGCCGAGCTCGGGATGGCGGAAGAGCTGGATGGAATTGATTCCGCGCCGCTCGACGTCCGCGTCGTCGGGCGACGTGCGCGCCTCGTAGGCGCTCCACACGTGGGCGATGTTGCCGAACAGGTCGATCCGGCGATCTGTCTCCACCTCGTAGAAGGGATTGGCCATGAAGAACGGCGTGGTGTTTGCAGAATATTCCTCCAGGGTCATCGACAGCATCCCCGGGCGCCCCTGATCGTCGACGAAGGTGCGGACCTGCCGGGCCTCGGGCAGGAAGGAGTTCGCCTGGCGGCTCCAGTCGCGCGGTCCCGCGGGGCCGCTGATCATCGCGTACATTTCGTCGATGACGGCGCCGATGGCTTCGAGGTCGGTCATGAGCGGCGAACCTTTCCAAAGTCACTACAGTCACGGAGAGCGGCGCGGAATGCGCGACGTTAAGCGCGTGGTGGAGAGAGTCGAGGGGAGGGGGGTGAAACCCGTGGGGTCTTCTACTTCTTCCACTTCGTTGGATTTGTCGGTTCGCCCGCTTCGCCATGTTCGGCTCACGGTGGGCGACATGAGGCGATGTAGGAAAGCTTATTCTCACTTGCCTGCGGCGTTGCCCGGCACGCGTGAGGCGATAACCGTCCGGTAATCCCGCTCGCGTAGGCTTGCGCGCGTGACCATGCAGTCGAAGATTCGCCGCAAGGACGTTCCGCTGCGTCGCTCGCGCATCCGGCGCGAGCCTCTTCGGCGCGAGCCGGTGCTCGTGCTGAGCAAGGCGGACATCGAGAAGGCGGAGGCGCGCGCGCGCGAGCGCGAGGTCTGGGGCGGGGTCGCCGGAGTCCTGCTGTTCGCGGCCGCGATCGCCGCGGTCATCGTCGCGGTGAGCGTGGCGACCTTCTTCCGCTACGACCCGGACGCCGCCAAGCATGCCGCTCGGTTCGAGCAATGCTACAGCTCCGACGGCGGCAATTGCGTGTCCGACGGGGACACCATCTATGTCGCCGGCGAGAAGGTGCAAATCGCCGGCGTTGAAGCGCCGCTGATCCAGGGCTCGAAGTGCGAGTCGGAGCGGAGCCGCGGGATCGACGCGGCCGTGCGCCTCGCCGACCTGCTCAACAGCGGCAACGTCACCGTGAGCCGCGCCTTCCGTGATCAATCGGGACAGACCGTCCGCCACGTGCTGGTGAACGGCGACGATGTCGGCGAGACGATGATCAATGCCGGCGTCGCACGGCGCATCGGGAGCAGCGAGCCGGACTGGTGCGCTCGCGCCGACGACGGCATCGACACCGGCGCGTAGCGACGGCGCTTGCGGCCGGAGCGCGTTTGCGCCCCAGCCGTTTGGCGAAGTCCTTGCTAGATTGCCGCCCTTGTCTGCGCGACCGAGCCGCGGCTGGTCAGCAGGCCGAGGACGATGGCGATCAGCACAAGCGCCGGGACGTCGCCGTAGAGATGCCCCTTCATCGTCGCGTCGCCGAACGCTTGCCACGCCATGATTGCCGCGTGCACGAGGCTCGACCAGATCACGAAGCGGATCAGCGATCCGTTCGCCGCCGGATCGCGCGCGGCGAGGATCATGAACACGCCGAGCGTGAAGTACACGCCGACGATCATCATGAAATAGTCGTTCGATGCGGGCGGCCCCTCGTGCCACGACCAGCCCGACGGCCAGACGATCGACAGCGGATAGATGAGGCAGAAGGCGAGGCCGAAGACGACCAGCGCAGCCGAAAGTAGACGTACATTATTGGACATTGACGTTTTCTCCGTTCCTCCCCTGCCACGGATCTGGAACGCATCCGTCACGATCGGCAGTAGCAGCGTTGGTGCTGGGTTGCCAAGCATGCCGAGGCGCCAAGCGCCGGTGAGCGAAAATCACTGGCTTCAGGGATGCAGCTGCCTGGGCGTGCCCCATTCATATCGGGGTTTCGCAGCGCCCTTGGCACCTCCGCAGCCTCCGCCGGGGATTCCGTTCAGGCAGGCGAGGACGCGAGCCTTAGCGTGGGGGCTGACCTTCCACGCAGGCGTCGCGATTGCGGCTGGAGTAGGCGAAATCTCTATCGTCTTGTTGATCGGCACCGGCGTCGGAAGCTTGTTACCCCTTCTGCAGAGGGCGTCATCGGAACCGATTGCAGTCTCAGGGTTCGGCCTGGCCCAGCAATGGTGTGTCGGCAGCTCGCAATACCCGCCGCCCTCGCCGGCCGTCGAACATTGGTTGTCGTTGTAGCACTTCTTCTTTGCCATCTTGGCGTAACCGAGATCCTCGGCCCGGAAGATGATGCAGGCTCCGCCATTCGGCGCGGATTTGAGTCCCTGCGTGATGCTGACCGGCACGAACTTGAAGCTGCCCTTGATGCCGGTCGCATAGCTGCCGGTGATCGGCCCTGGGATGTTGCGGTAGTGCGTTGCCTGCCAGGCGTAAGCCGCGCCTGCAATTGAGAGCACGCTTGCTGCCAAAGCGGGTACGAAGAGCTTGCGGGAGCGAAGGGCCATGACGACCTCGATTGCGTAAAGCCGCTACGCAACAGGGCGGTCGATTCGGCGTCGCCGTTATTAACATGAACTGCAGTACGGCGCTAACCGCAGGTAAGCACGCCGGCGTAGCGTCGCGCCCACGGGCAGGCATTGGCGTCCTGACAACGACGCTCAATAGATGATCGCGTGGTACTTCAGGCCCGACGTGATCGTGTGGTTGCAGATGTGACCGGCCTTGTTGTCCTTGCAGAAGCAACCGAGGCCGTCCTTGGTGAAGCCGCATGACGAGCAGGGATTGCCGCTGCAGCTCGAAATCGACGCGTTGTTCCCAGGCACGCCGAAGCGGCCGCTGGCCATCCGGACGAGCTTGACCCGGGTCGTCTTGCAATGCGTCGGCGTTCCGCCGCGGAGCACCAGATATCGGGTTCCGCCGACCTGCTCGATCTTCACTTCCTTCACCGGCGATCCGTCGGGCAGCCTGGTGTTGATGTGGCTGCGGTTGAAAGGCGCGATCCGGTGCGTCTTCGGATCCATGCGCGCGACCTCGATCGTGGGACGCGGCGGCGCCGCAAAGGATTGTGCCGCCGCAAAGACCGCGACTGTCATCAACGAGCTTTTGAGCATCGGAGCGACCCCTGCCGGGCGAGATCCCGAAGAGCTCGCCTCAAGCGATTCGGCGACCCGATTTTTATCACAGATCAGTTTTGCGTACTAATCCGTGGCGCGGTGACGATGAGCAGCATTGGCTCGACGATGACGCCTATGGAGCCGCGGCTCTGGTGCCAGGATTATCGCCTTAGGCGGAAGTTGCTCGCCGCCTTCATCGCCTTGAGGTCGCCATTGACCCAGGCGCGCATCCAGCGGTTCTCCATGGTTTCGATGACGGGCGTCAGATCAGCCATGGCGGCAGCAGTATCGCGTCAGCGAATGTGCGCAAGGCGCGTGGTGTTCGAAAGGTGCGAGTCAACGGAGGGAAGTCGGCGAGGCGATGATCCCCGCCGGCGTCGCGCGAGGTTTACTCGTCGACGGCGTTATCGGGGGATTGTGCTTCTTCCGAGCCTTTCGGCGGCCACGCGAGAACACCTTTTGTCTCGAAAGTAAACTGGCGATTGCCCTCTTGGTAGAACGGAAGTTCGACGACTACCCTTCTTACCTTTTTCAGCTGGTCGATGACGTCGCTTGAACTGCTAACAAAAAGTGTATCGGACGCGTTGTCTGTCGGTTCGGAGAGCGCAATCGTTTGTGGACCCGATCCGAAATTGATTGTCCCAGAGCAGTCGTAAACGTCACAAACGAATTGGCCTTTTGAGATTTTGAAGATGACGTCGTCGCCATATTGCGGATGCTTGCGAACCGTCATCGTGAGCGTCGATCCGCCTTCATACGGGGCGTCGAAGTAAGCCAGATTCTCACTGTACAATGATGCCTTGTAGATCGCGGCACCGCGCACTTGATCATACGTCGTGATATAGTCCCACCCCGTGGGCTGAGGCGGCGCTTGCAGAGCGGCAGTCGCGTTCATGTCCGTGGCGTTCATGTCGACTTCGGCAGCGTTACCGTCGTTTCTCGAGGCGTTATTTTCGGGAACGGCGAAATTCGCTGTGGTCTCGGGTTGGCCAGTTGAGGCAGAGTGCTTGTTCAGGAGGTTGGCCGGCGCAATACCGACCGTTAGCAGCACGATCGCGACCGTCGCAGCGATGACAAACCCTTTGCGAAGCGTTTTCCGCGGAGCGGTCGGCGAGTTGGCTTCAGTTTCTTGCGACGTCCAGCTCGACTCAGTGCTCATAAGAGTCCTCGATCAATCAGCTGTTCGACTGATCTTTTTGCACCGTCGCAGTCTCGGTGATTGGCAGCACGCCGAGGAACTTGAAATTGCAGCTTACGACAGGCGTGTCTTCGTCGCTCTCCGAGAGTTTGCGATCCATCATCCACTTGCTGCAGTCGTATTCAGCGGAGCCATCTTCAACGTAGATCATGTGGCCTTCGGAGACGTCGCCTTTCTTCCCGCCAACATATTGTGTGATGTTTGCGATCAAGAAGTAGGGTGCGTCACGTCGCTCCCCGATTTCGCTGATGCGGTACTTCTGTCCGCGCTTGAGCGACTTTTGTCCTAGGCTCTCATATCGGCTGATGTCGCTGACATAAGCCCCACCACTCTCGCCGATCTTGAAATGGTGTTCCTTCGGCGCGGTGGTCATGAAATTGTTCGAGCACGAAGCCAACGCCATTGCGGCGCACAGAATGTAGATACGCACAAATCCCCCTCAATCTGGCGCGAGCAATAGAGAAGAACCTGCACTCCGGATCAAGTCCGGAATGACGAGAACGGCTAACTGCTCAGTAAGGACGCGTAGTTAAATGCCGGTGCATGAACGAGTGTGATGACGGTGAGCGCAGAAGCTGGCACGGAATGAACCAAGCGAAACCCAAGCTTCCTTATTATCTCCGTCCGTCGAAGCGTTTGAAGAGCCTCGACGAGTTCGAGCCGCCTGAGTGGAAGGGGCGAATGAAGCTCGGCGAGGAGCGCGGGACGCTGCGCGGCCTCACGCGGGATACGAGTTCGTGGGTGAAAATCTTCGTTTTTGCGGCGCTCTTGGGCGGCGCATTGGGTTGGTGGCTCGCGCAGCCTGATCGCTGCGCGAACATCATCGGCGGGTTCAAGGTCGGGTGGTGCTAATTAGTGAACTATCACCGCAGTCCCCGAACGGACTAGCCGAAGGACATCCCGATCCGACTATTGCTCGCCACACAATCTCTGAACGTCATTCCATTGACGCGCAATTCTGCCCCAGTAACCAGTACGTCATATCCCTGACGCCTAAACCGCAATCGGTCTATTTGAATAAGCTTGGGCGGCTGGACTGTAATCTGCAAAGCGATCGAGCCTAGCGAATCACGAATTGTCATCCGCTGGCCGACCCATTCATAGTCCCAGACGCCACTGGTCACGATCCACTCGTTGCGCGCGATCGTAAGAACATGTGAGCCGTCATCACTAGTGATGAACGCGCTGATGATTGCGACGTCGCTGTCCGGCTCAGGCTCCTCAAATGCGATTATTGGCATTCCCGCGATTTGAATCGGTATCGGCGTATTTTGGATGAGCATGCCTCCTCGCAACGCCAAGCTAGGTATGTGGTGGAAATAGGGTCGGCAGACATTCGTCTGCCCAGTCTTTTGGGCGGCCGGTTCCGAATTTGCTATTTGTAAGATCTCGAGGGGCAACACTCCGCGCGTCTTCTCCGCGTGATGCGTTGGACAGAGCAGGGTGATCCCGTCTGGATCATGGCAGTCCGCCTGTGCGAATTCAGGATCGAAGTGCTCGTATTCGTATATCGTGGCTCCGCAGATCACGCAGCCGAAGCCGCATCGCTGACGGACCTTTCGCTTTATCTCCGCAGGTATAGTTCGTGAGAGGCCCTGCGCATTCGCTGTCATCTACTCCGCCGCCACTCCACTCGCCTCGAACATATCCGGCCCGTCGCTGGCCGCGCCGGCTCCATCGTTCGCCGCGGCATCCGCTTTCGCCTTCATCCGGCGGTCGAAATTGTCCCAGACCTCGCCCCAGTTCCCGCGCGTGGCGGCCTTCGAATATTCGGTCGCGCGGGT